>JBBRDE010000224.1:0-9530 GCA_038204185.1 Cytophagales bacterium | reverse complement strand
TTGTTGCCGATGATCGTCCGGTCGTCGGCGTTCAGTACACCGTCGCCATTGATGTCGGCGTAGCGGCCATCGCCCGGTGTAGCTGATTTGTAATGAGAAGGATCGCTGTCTATTTCGGCCTGATTCATGTACACGCCCAGGTACTTGAAGCCGTAGAAGCTGAAAATGGGTTCGCCGATTTTGTTGATCGACTCCATCCCAAAGCCTGGCTGGTAGATCATGGGCGCATCACCTATCCCCAGCGCAAGTAGCTTATTCCGATTGTGCGAATAGTTGAACTGGGTAGACCAGGATAACCGGCCCGACAGGTTGTAGGTGGTTAAATTCAGTTCAAGTCCCTTATTCTGAAGCTTGCCGATGTTTTTGAAAACACTGGTAAAGCCCGTCACCGTCGGAACGGGTACATCCAGTAACAGCCCGTCGGACTTGGAGATGTAGTAGTCAGCTTCCAGTGAAATCCGGTTGTTGAATAGCCCCAAATCGAAGCCCAGGTTCACCTGCTGGGTCCGTTCCCATTCCAGGTCGGGATTGGTGATGCTGCCGGGATAGTAGGTGGTATATAAACTAGTGCCCCGGCTGATGCGCCCCTGCGCCATAGTACCGATCCAGCGGTAGTCGGCAAACCGATCGTTGCCAGTAAAGCCGTAGCTGGCCCGGAGTTTCAGGTTGTTGACCAACCGGCTTTTCATGAAAGTTTCATCCGAAACAATCCAGCCACCGGAAATCGAAGGAAAAACCCCCCACTTGTTGTTAGGCCCGAAGCGAGAGGAGCCGTCGCGCCGGATGCTGGTCGAAAGCAGGTATTTTCCCTTGTAGTTGTAGTTGACGCGGGAGAAATAAGAAATCAGCACGCTCTTGTTAATTTCGTCCGTGGCCTGAAACACGGTGCGGCCGGCGCTCAGCGCGTGAATCAGGTCGTTGTCGTAGCCTCTCCTTTGTTGGGTGGTGGAGTAGTAATCGTTGTTATTGTACTCCATGCCCCCCAGGACGGAAAGCGTATGACTCCCGAAGGTTTTGTCGTAGGTGAGCAGGTTTTGGGAGGTGTAGTTCAGGATTCTGTCCTGACCCACCGTCATAGATCCCTCATTTAAGTAGGTAGGGCCCATGTTGGGATCTACGGCGAAATAATCGCTGTCATCCACCCTTTTATAATAAAAGTTCAGCGCGGTTCGGAAGCGCAAACCGGGTAGGATATCAATGGCTGTATGGACATTGCCTAGGCTATTGAAGCGCCGGTGCTGGATATCGTCGTTGATGCGGTACAGGGGGTGGCCGTTCTTGGGCCGGAACAAAATGGCATCGTATTTCTCAAAACCGGGCGTAGTGGCGGGGCCACCCAGGTAGCCGTTGGTGCCGAATACGGGGAAAACAGAGGGGTACTGTACTGCCCATTCCACAATACGGTTATAGGGTTCATTCTCTTTGTCGTAGCTCAACGTGAGGGCACCACCGATTTCCAGCCAATCCCGTACCTTGGTTACGGCTTTTACATTGAATGTGTATTTCTGGTACGCTGAAGTAAGGACAATCCCCTGCTGGTTGACATAACCGCCCGAAACGGTGAAAGTGGTCTTGGCATTGCCCCCGCTGGCGTTAAGGTCGATCTTCTGCATGGGCGCGGTTCGGAAAATTTCATCCTGCCAGTCGGTGTCGATCAACTGGCCGGGGTTATCGAATTGAGTCGGCCAGGTGTATTTGTACTGCTTGCGTGCCTCGATGGTATTGGGAGCGCTGGGATTACCTCCCGATTCAATCCAGCCATTCTGAGCCGCGTCGATCGAGGCCTGGGCGTACTCCGCCGAGTTCATGACGTCGATTTTGTCAATGACCTTCTGGGCACCGTAGGTGTAGTTGACATTGAATTTGGTTTTCCCATCTTTTCCGCTTTTGGTCGTGATCAGAATAACCCCATTGGCACCCCGGGACCCATAGATGGCCGCCGAAGAGGCATCCTTCAATATCTCGATGGATTCTACGTCGGTGCTGTTCAGTATGTTCATGTCATACGTAGGCAGGGGCATGCCATCGACGACAATGAGCGGATTGCTACTGGCCGAGACGGAATTGATTCCCCGAATCTGGATGGACGAGGAAACTCCGGGCCGGCCGTTGCTGGCGAGCACCTGCACCCCGGGGATTTTTCCATAAAGCGCCTGACCTACCTCTACCACGGGACGGCTATTGATTTCCTGGTCCATTTTTACGGAACCCACCGCACCAGTCACGTCGCTTTTCTTTTGGGTACCATAGCCCACAACTACTACTTCGCTCAAAGCCTTGGTATCAACGCTGAGCGCGACATTGAGGGTGGTCTGATTGCCTACGGTAATCTCCTTGGCCAGGTAGCCCACAAAACTAAAAACAAGAACAGACTGTCCGTCGGGTACCGAAAGCCGGTAGTTCCCTTCCTGGTCGGTGGTGGTACCCCGTTGGGTACCTCTGATCAGGATACTGACCCCCGGCAGTCCTTCGCCCTCCTCGCCACTGACCTTACCGGTTACGGTTTGATCGACAGTTTTTACAATGTCCGGTTCAACGGGGGTAGTCAGGCTGCCGGTTTCTTTTTTTTGGTTCTTAAGCAGAATCCTATTTTCAGAAACTACATAGGTAATGGAAAGCGGGCGGATTAATTCATCCAGCACCCATTCCAGTTTTTTGTCGCTCACTTTCATCGTGACTTTATGCGCCATCCCAATAGCACTTGAACTATACAGGAAATGCACATCGGCCTGTTTTTCAATGAGAGAAAGTACTTTCTTTAATTCGGTATTTTCCACATCCAGCGAGACAGTCTTTTTGAGAATATCCTGCCCGGAGCTCTTGTGGGCAAAGGAGAACCCACACAGCAGGATGCCGAGTGCCATCTGCTGCAAGGAAATTTTTAATGTCAGCCAAACCATGTTTGGTACCTGTATATTTTTAAGCATGTTTTTGAGTTGGTTTAGGAAATAGCCTGGTTTGTGGGCAGACTCCAATAGGTCGTTTTCCGGGAGTGCCTCGATCAGCGAATAGATACTCTATTCAGGGGGGGGGACGATCATAGTTTTTCATGGATTATATAGGTTATGGGTTTAGATATTTAGTGCTGAAAGGGAATCATTGACAGCTATCACCGAGAATAAAGATAGTAGTACCGCGGGTTTCCAGTTTTGCTCCTACCGATTCGCAAATAAATTTCAACTGTGTATACATGGGCAGACCCGTCAGATCACCCGTGAAGTGGCACTGTCTTAAGTCCGAGCCTGACATGACAATTTCTACCCCGTACGCATCGCGGATTCGATCGATGATTTTCCCAATGGGCTCTTCCTGAATTGCGAATCCTGCATCGTACACCGGTACTGCCAGAATTTGTGGAGAATCCACGATCCCCGTACGGATGGTATGTAGCTCCGTGTCGAAAGACGCCTTTTGATTGGGCGTGAGGATGACGCCGTCGAGGTCACCGCTTTGGTGAGTCTGAGTAGCGTAGACTGACACTTTCCCCTTTTTTACGGACACTTCAATGGATTTGCCATTGGACGAAGGTTGGATATGAAAACTTGTACCAAGCACTTCGGTGACGATACCCCCGGAATGTACCAAAAAGGGTATCTTCTCATTTCGGTGGATGTCAAAAAAGGCCCCTCCGTCCAGAAAGACCGTTCGCGTTTTACGCCCGAAATTCTCATCCACCACAATACTGGCGTTTTTTTCGAGCACCACAGAGCTACCATCAGCCAGATACACTTTTTGTTTGGAGCTTGCCGTATTCCTGGTTTCGATCCCGCGTTGCGGTGGTGTTTGGGCTATTTCATTTGGTACCTTGGAGAAGCTGAGGGAATACACAGTTATAAAAACGACACAGGCTGCCGCTGTGACCCGCATCCAAATGGGCAATACTTTTATTATTGAGAATACCCGGTGGACAGGATTGGAAGTTTTTGGTTCCAAGCGTCTCCAAATTTTCTTTTCCGTATCATATTCATCGGAAGTGTTCAGGAATCCCCCTGGCTCCGTGCTTTGACTGTCGGCCCAGTCTGATAAAAGTGCTGTTTCCTCGGGAGAACATTCTCCCAACAGGTATTTTTCGGTTAGTTTGTCGAATTCGTACACAGTCATGAGTTCTGCAGTCAGTTATCGGAGTGGAAATTTTGCAGCTGATGGCGAATTATCTTCAACGATTTGGTAATGTGGTATTCTACAGCTTTCTCGGTCAGGTCCATTTCCGAGGCGATGGTTTTAACCGGTAATTCATCCATTTTGCTCATTCTGAAAATCCTGGCCGTCTTCTCTGGCATTTTAGCAAGTACCTTTTCTACGGCTTGGGTCAATTCAGAAGAATTGATTATTTCGTTTGTCGGGAAGCTTTCAAGGACTTCGCGTAACAACAGGTGTTCCTGGTATTTGCGGAGATTGATGCGTGCCTTAATGGACTTGTTGGTAAGGTTTCGGGCGGCGATGAATAGATATACCTTGAGATTCTGAATGCATACCGTTTGTCTGTTTTGCCAAATGCTCAACATCAGGTCGTGCACAATCTCTTCCGCATCTTCCTTTGTACCCAATTGTTGAAACACGAAGCCGAACAGGGAGCGCCAATACCGTTTGTAGATAGCCTCAAAGGCATTCGAATCATTCTTTTTTAGTAAGTGCACTAGCTCTTCGTCAGTCAGATTCGGTTCGCGCATGAGTCAAATATCCAGTTATCTGCTTAAGGTTCTCTTTACAGGCAAAATCCCTAACTTAATTTCAACTTTTTTTTGACAAAGTTATAAATATGCGGATTCAGGGAGGAGTGTTGATGGATTTGGACAGAGTGAAGTGAAACGCAATTGAGACTGCTACGCTGAAAGGCAACTCCGATGGGTCAATTGTGAAGTAGGAGAGAAAAAACCGTGTGGAAGCAGGCTATGTGCCTACAAGAAAGGCATCCGTTTATGTTTTAAGATAGACAAATGTCTCATCAGCGTTTAGAAAAAGACAGTGGTAAGGTACTCCCTATCCCTGAAGCGAATTTACGACATCACAGCTTATATGTATGCGGCGGTAGTTGGTTTTTGAATTTAAAAAAACGGTCATAGTAAGATTGAAACAGGTCTAACAGCTCTCCAGTACTGTCAGCGTTCTGTCTCTCAAAAAATCTCGAATCCCAAGGTTACTTGCCACAAATTGGTCTTGGAGGTGAAGCGGGCATCGTTACTCACTTTATCGAGTTTTATGGCCGAAACGTCGGTCAACGCGCCTTCGTAGCGCACGTCGATTTTGAACCTTTTTAAATCCAAACCTACCCCGGCTTGATAGCCGAAAACCGCCGCCTGGAGAGTCTTGTCAATGGGTTGGTTGGTATAGGCCTGAATGGTTTCGGTGAGTTTGCCCCCCTCGTTGATGGAAAAGGAAGCGACAGGACCGGCGTACAGACGCAGCAGTTGTTTTAGGCTTATCCCCACCAGAAACGGCAAGTCGATGTTGGTCGATTTGAAATCGATTTGCACCTTTTGGGGGATTGTGCCGCTGGCGGCGCTATTTTGCAGGAGGTCGAAGGTACCCCCCTTAGCGGAAACCAAAACTTCCGGCTGAATAAAAAAGGTCCGGCCCGCGCGCAGCCAAACCCCACCCACCAATCCGGTCGAATAGGAGCCGTTATCTTTAAATTGATTGAGAATTAGCGAACCCACCGGATTGATAACTGAAAACTCTGCGTTACCCACCTTCAATTGCGAGAAATTCGCTCCTAATCGAATTCCCGAATGGAATGCCTTCCCCTTATTTTTGAATGGGGACTTCTGAGCGATTGCCGGAGCGCAGACAAGCAGCAACAGGATTAGAAAGAGGGGCTGAATTTTTCTCATACCCCTAAGGTAGAGCTTATTTTGATAAAATAACTCCGACTTTTAAACCGAATTAATGGTTGGCCATTTAGACCTAGCCAACGGAAGTGGATCAACGCAGATAGCCAATACCATTGCCGCAATGGTATTGCGGTTTTAAAACGCCATCAGCGTTAGGGTACCCCCTTACTCCACGATCGGCTTACCTTCGTAATTAATATTGTTATAGGGTACCGTTTCGGTTTCGTCGATGACGTAGTTCCACTGCCTTACGTACTCCAGGCCGGGCCGAAACTTGTCGTTGCGGGCACGCAGCACCTTGTCGAGACGCTTGTCCAGATCGGCCTGCGTTTTTTTGTATTCAGGATTACCAACCAGATTATTGAGTTGGAAAGGATCTTGCTCATTGTCGAACAACAGCCAGGGACCGTTCAGGTCGCGGGTGTAGGTGTACCGCTGCGTGACAATGCCCCGGTACTCCTTGCCACCCCGCGCCCGCGTCCATTGCCCGAAGGGCTGTACGCACGAAATGAGCGTTTCCTCGACTTTACTCTTGCTGTCCCCTTTCAACACTTTTGAAAAATCGACGCCTTCCACGGAACTGGGGATGGAAACTCCGCTCAGTCCAAGCAGGGTGGGCATGATGTCGGGGGTATTGAGTAAGATGTCAGAAGTTTGGGCGGTTTTGCCCAGCACAGCGGGATAATGAATCAGAAAGGGTACCCTGATACTCTCATCGTAGGGTTGCTGTTTGTTCCAGGAACCGTGTGAGCCCAGCAAATCGCCGTGGTCGGCGGTGAAGACAATGATCGTGTTATCCTCGATGCCTGCCTCTGTCAACGTCTGCCAAAGTTGGCCAATGTTGTCATCGATGGCGGCGATGTGGGAGTAATATCCACGGGCTGTTTCTATGGCCCGCTCGCGATTGTCGACGGGAATGTTACCCCGGAGAACGATTTCCTTGTTCTCATACATTTTCCGGTACTTTTCCGGAGCAGTCTGGTAGGGGTCATGCGGGGCACCCATCGAAATAATCAGCGCGAACGGCTTATCTTCCCTGGCCTTTTTCTTGATGTATTTTGAGGCATCGTCCGACTGGGCAATCACATCGTAGCCGTCCCACACTTTTCTTTCAGGGGAATTGCCGACGAAGTATTCCGAATGGTTGTAGTTGTGGGTGCATTCCAGCACTTTCCAGTATTCGAAGCCCTGCTGTCGGGTGGCAGGGATGTAGCTGCGGCGACCGTGCCCATCCACATGCCACTTGCCGATAATTCCCGTCGTATAGCCGTTTTGGGCCAGTACTTTCCCGAGCGTAACCCTGTTCGTGTCCAGCAACACATCGTTCATGAATACTCCATGGGTAAGCGGGTACTGTCCCGTCAGCAGGGAAGCCCGGTGGGGTGAACAGACGGGCATCCCCGACACAGCGTTGCGGACATTGACACTCTGCGCCGCCAGCCGATCCAGGTTGGGCGTGTGGGCGTTTTTGTCTCCCGCATAGCCCGTGGCCTGCGCCCGCCACTGGTCCACCAGGATATACAGGATGTTTGGTTTCTTATCTGCTACTTCAACAACAGGCGGTGACGAAATACTCAGGCAGAAAATCGCGCCAATAAAAAGCAAAACATTCAAACGTTTCATATAGGACAGGAAAAATTAGGGCCGAAGCCTGATCTGGCACAACTACCAGTTTAAAACCAATTCAACAATTTTACAAATCAACAACATCCCTAGTACCCCGGATTCTGCTGTAATTTATTCACCAGAACTTCGTTGGCCGGAATCGGGGCAAGTAGCTTGTTGGGCGTAATAGTATAAGCTCCATCATAATTGTAGGGCTTCATGGCCATCTCACGCTTGCCGTGGGCGGTCATCACTTCGATGGCCTTGCCTGTACGCTTCAAATCGTACCAGCGGTGATTCTCAAAGCACAGCTCCAGCTGCCGCTCTTTGGCGATGAGATTTTGTAAAGCCACTTTATCCGTAGCGGTGATGGGCGTAGTCAGCTTGGCGCGGGTACGTACCTGCTGTACATAAGGAATCGCCTCGCTGGTCTTGCCCTGCTCATTCAGTACCTCGGCGTACATCAGTAGTACGTCGGAATAGCGCAGGATGGGGAAATTATCTCCGGCGCGGTTGTCAGGGGCCGCGATGGGTGCCTTGTACTTGTTGCAGTAGGGAATGGGACGTACCTTGTTGTCCCAATCCAGCCCGTTCCAGTAGCCAATCGAAACGGCTTTCCGTACATCGCCTGGCTCGAAGGCGTTGATGAGGTCATCGGTGGGCTGGTTCCAGCCCGCGCCCACGATGTTGATGTTAGGTCGCAGCGTCACAGCTCCGCCGGAGGTGTGCGGGGCAAACTGGAAAATGAACTGGTTGGCTACCTCGGCGCTGGCTTCGGAGTACTGCATCGCGAAAATGGACTCCTTATAGTCTTTATTCGCTGGATTGAACACATCGGCGTAGTTGGCCAGCAACTGGTACTTGCCCGAACTGATGACCGCCGATAGGGCCGTTTGCGCCTCGGGGTACTTTTTCAGGGTAAGTTGTACTTTGCCTAACATACCCTGCGCGGCCCATTCGTTGGCGCGTCCGGTTTCGGCTACGTCGCGGGCTTTGGCGAAGCGGACAATGGCCTCGGTCAGATCCTGCACGATTTGGGCGTAGACCTGCTCTTCGGTCGAGCGCTTCACACCTACGGCCTCCTGCCCCGAGATAGGCGTAGTCACCAATGGTACCCCGCCAAATTGCCGGACCAGGTTGAAGTAGTATACTGCACGCAGGAACAGGGCTTCTCCGGCACTGCGATCACGGTATGATTCTTTGGAGAAAACCACGCCTTCGCGGTTTAGTTCGCTTAGTAGTTTGTTGCAGCGCGTGATGCCATTGTACGACTGTTCCCAGAAAGCTTGGTAGGCTGCGTTGTCGGACCCCAGGATAAACTGGTCGATCACACCGCGCGAGGCTTCCCCCGTACGGATGTTGTTCTGGTGGGTACTATTGTCCGAGATGAGTTCGGCCAGCACCCAATGCTGGTTTTTTTCGTAGTTACGCATGGGGATGTAGCAGCCATTGGCCAGCAGGATGAACTCGGTTTCGGTTTTGTAAAAATTTCCTTCGTTCAGGGTGTCTTTGGGGTATATTTCCAAAAATTTATCCGAGCAGGAAGTCAGGAAGGCAACGAGGAGAAGTAGGGGTATCTTTTTCATGTTGATTTTTTTTGAAAAAGCTTATGGCTTATGGCCGATGGCTGTTAGCCTTTAAGATTTTGATTAAAAATGGTCATATCTAAGTAAGCTGTGTTGCTATTAGCGGAACGCCGCCCGGCCAATAGCTAACGGCCATTAGCTCCACTAAAAAGTGACACTGACTCCCACCGACGAGGTTCGCGACAGCGGGTAAGACGAGATATCGAAGCCCGGCGACAGCGTGTTGTTGATGTCGCGCGACTGTGCCTCAGGGTTGGCTCCTTCATAGCGGGTGAACATGGCCAGGTTCTGGATCGTGGCGTAAATCCGGGCCGCGCGGATAAATCCGGTTTTGCGCATCAGGTTTTCGGGCAACGAATAACCGATGTTGATGTTGGCGATGCGCAGGAACGAGGCATCCTCCACCCACAGCGAGTTGACCCGGTGTCCCCAGCTGGGAGTCAGCTTGGGTACCCCGGAAAGCATGCCGTTACCCGGATTATCCGCGCTCCGCCAGCGGTCGACCCAC
>JBBRDE010000223.1:0-9565 GCA_038204185.1 Cytophagales bacterium | reverse complement strand
GTAGAAGAAGCAAAAAAGACGATGGAGGAATTTAGAAAGATAACAGGCGGAAAAAAAATTTGCCTGCTTTCTGACAGCACGGATTCGTCTCCTGCTAATAAAGAAATGCGTGACTATGTGGCCGAAGTAATACCGGAAATTGCAAAAGCAGTGGCCATAATTTCCCGATCGGCAGTAGGAAAAATGGCTGCAAATCTATTTTTTAGCATTAAGAAACAACCGTATCCAGTAAAAATGTTTAACGACGAAACCGAAGCGAAAGAATGGTTAATGCAATATTTATAACATTATATTAACCATGACAAATTTTTTAATTTTCAGTTGGTTCAAAAATCTTTCTATTGCCAGGAAGTTGTATTCGGTGGTAAGTATCATGGCTGTTCTTATTGCTGTTGAAATCGGAACACTTTATTTTGCTGTTCATACCCTTTCCTCCGTAAGGGCTTTTGTAGGTGCAGAAGGATTATGGTCAAAATCACAAAAAGATGCCATTTATCATTTGCAACAATATTCCCAATCCCATAATGAGGGGGATGAACAAGCCTTTTATAATTTCATGAAGGTACCTTTGGGCGACCACAAGGCATTGTTGGAGTTAAAGAAGAATAATCCTGATTTAGAAGTTGCCCGGCAGGGACTTATTGAAGGACATAACCACCCTGACGATATTGATGGAATGATCAAATTGTTTAGAAGATTTAACAATATCTCTTATATTCAGAAGTCAATACATATCTGGACAGAAGCAGATTCTGTTATTGCCAGGTTAGTACCCATTGCCAGAAAACTACATTCAGAAATAAATTCACCTGTCCCATCCCAAAATAAATTGGATGACATTATTAAGGAAATAGAGCTTATCAATCAGAAACTTACTATACTGGAAAATGAATTTTCTTACACGCTGGGAGAAGGTGCCCGCTGGTTCGAAAACATTATACTGACGTTATTGCTTGTCATAGTATTGACAGTTGGGTTCAGCGGACTGATACTTACTTTTTTTATTGAGAGAGGAATATCAAAAGGGTTGAAAGAAATCATGAAAGTTTCAAAAAGTATTTCTGACAGAGATTTTAATGTAAAAGCAGAGGTATATTCAAAAGACGAAATTGGTGTTCTGGCAAATTCGTTTAACGATATGACCGCAGAGCTTTCTAATACCATTCAAGAACGAATACAAGCCAATCAGGATTTAGAATCAAAAACAAATTTTATTCAGGAAAATGAAAAAAGAATTGCCAGTATACTGGATGCTCTGATAAAAATCACCCAATTGGATTTTTCAGAAAAAATAAAATTAAGTGAAGCAGGTGATGAATTAGATGCCATTGCTGTCGGCTTAAATACCATGGCTGAAGAGCTCGAATTCCATATACACGAATTAAAACTAAGTGAAGAAAAACTCAACGATGCACAACGATTAGCAAAAATAGGAAACTGGGAGTTGGATATGGCGACTAACAAAGTACAATGGTCGAATGAGATGTATAACATTTATGGATACGGCGCTGAACGATTTGATATCAGTTTTGAAAAAGCATTGGAGCGTATGCTGCCCGAGGATTCGGAACGGACAAAAGCACGTATGAAAAAGCACATGGAGGATGCTTTACAGTCCTATTCACAAAACAACACCCTGGAATATAAAAATGATCCGGCTATCTATACGCTTTTTTTACCTGATGACAATAGAAAAGTCATACAGGGAATAGGCAAAATAATACTTGATGCCAGTGGGGAAGTCATCAGGATGGTTGGCACTGCGCAGGATATTACTGAGCAGCACAAAGCGGAGCATAAACTACTTCAATACACGATTGAATTAGAAAGAAAAAACAAAGAGATAGAGCAATTTGCCTATGCGGCTTCTCACGACTTGCAGGAACCACTTAGGAGCATTGCCAATTTCTCAAATTTATTGGCCCGAAAACTAGATAATCATCCCGACAAAGAAATTATTAAGTACGTAGACTTGATAAGCGGAGGAGCAATCCGTATGTCAAAGCTTATCTTTGACTTGCTTGAATATTCCAGAATAGGGAAAGACATGGCGATGCGAGTAACGGATTGCAACAAATTAGTGCATGAAATTCTAGTCGATCTGGCAGCAATCATTGAAGAAAGCGGGGTAGTAATTGAGATCGAAAAATTGCCCGTTATAAATTGCTATGATTTAAAATCAGTTTTTCAAAACCTTATACTCAATGCAATTAAATTCAAAAAACAAAACATTTCTCCCGTTATAAATATTTCAGCCTCTGACACAGGCAAAGAATTCCTTTTCATGATAAAAGATAATGGAATTGGAATAGAAAAAGAATATTATAATAGAATATTTATCATTTTTCAACGACTGCATACCCGTTTCGAGTATGCAGGTACAGGCATAGGGCTTTCATTATGCAAAAAAATTATTGAACTACATGGTGGGGAAATATGGGTCGAATCAGAATTCGGAACAGGAAGCACTTTTTATTTTACGATACCAAAAATTTGATACAAATATATTATGAAAAGAAAACTGAATTGTATTTTATTGATTGACGACGATCTTGATGACAACTACTATCATCAACTTATCATCAGTGAAATGGGTATTGCCAATCACATTGATACGGTTGGAAATGGAATTGAAGCATTGAATTATCTTAAAAAAGAAAATCAAATTCCACCCGACCTCATATTTTTAGACATCAATATGCCCAAAATGAATGGTTGGGAATTTTTAGAACAATATAAACATTTAGGTGAAGTACAAAAAGCAAAAGTAGTTATTATGATTTTGAGCACATCGGCCAATCCAGATGACATAAAAAGGTCAAAGGAAATTCAAGAAGTAACGGGCTTTGAGTCCAAACCGTTAAGCAAAGAATTGATGACTGAAATTTTAAAACAACATTTTCAGGCTTACTTATGAAATATGATACGTCACGGTAGCAAGAGCACCGTTCTTCGTAGCCTCAATAAAAAGCCTTTTTGCCCGTCAAGTTGTTCGTATATCTTCCGAAGGGAGGCAGCGTACTAATGATAAAAAGGCCGTTTGTAACAGCCTAACATTTCAAGTTCCTAGTGTCAGATACTACAAACAGCGGTTTTCTAGCCCACTATTTGGATCCAGTTATAGGGATTGCGGTAGGGCAACGATGGGGTACGGTCTGTGTCTCACAAACCAAGGTATGGAACGAATTATTGATAGCCCTACCGGACAGGACACCCTGTCATTTATTTATTAATGCGGATAAGATCTATCTTGAAAATAAGGATCGAATTAGCCGGAATAGCCGGTTGGGCTTGTGATCCATACGCCAGACTCGGCGGTAAGTATAACGTAATACTACCTCCGGGGCTGATTAAGGGAATGCCCTGCTGCCAGCCTACAATAAGCCTTGATAAGTCGAAGCTTATACCCGAAGCGGTGTCAAACGTACTCCCGTTCGTCAGCGTGCCCCGGTAGTTAACCGTAACGTTCGAACACAGAGTAGGCTTAGCTCCTGACCCCGGTGAGTCGATGGTGTAGTAGAAGCCCCTGTCGTCCGCCGTGGCCTTGATTGCACTCGCATCCATATACTGTTTTAAAGCAGTTACTTCGCTCTGCGGTGCTTTTGTGGTTGGGATAGCCCTATTACAGACTATATCCGGCTCTTTCGCATCATCTTTCTGACAGCTGCTAGCGGTTAGTATGCAGCCAAGTAGAAGAAAACATTTCCATTTCATTTCCATATTGGTGGGTGGTTTATCTGAGTTGTGTAGCTGTAACTATGTTTCGATGGATTATGGTTCACAGGCAGAAGTTTTTTACTAAGGGATATGGCTCCAAGGGGCATTAGGATTCATTAATCACCCCTGCTCCGTGGGTTTGAGTCCCCAGCGCGACGCTACCTGGAGTAAGGGCTGTGGGGATACCTACCCCGATGAAGCGCCTCGGGCACACTTTTTGGCGGTGTATCTTCATTGGGTACTTTAACCGGTCCGACAGAAAATATGAAAATACCTTCCAGAAAAGCGGCCCTGACGGGCGTGCTGCTGCTGGCCGCCCTGGCAGGCTGCCGTAAGATCGAAGACTTGCCCGTGGAGGTGCTCAATGAAAAGTACAACGTTGCCACATCCGATTACATTCAGGTGGAGAACCTGGGTGTCCACTACCGCGATGAGGGTCCCCGGCAGGATTCGGTACCTTTGGTGCTGCTCCACGGCACGGGCTCCTCCCTGTATACCTGGGACGACTGGACCGCAGCGCTGAAGAAAAATCACCGCGTCATCCGCCTGGATTTACCCGGCTTTGGGCTTACCGGCCCGCACCCCGATGGAAAGTACACGCTCGATTTCTATGTCAATTTTCTGCACCAATTCGTGACCCAAATGAAGATAAAGCGGTGTATCCTGGCGGGTAACTCGCTGGGGGGTGAAATCACCTGGCAGTACGCGCTCAGGTACCCCAGGGAAGTACACAAAATGATCCTGATCGGGGCGGCGGGCTATCCGGTAAAATCTAAAAATGTCCCCCTACCCTACATCATACTCCGCATGCCCGTACTTCGGGAGGCTGCCAAGAAGAACACCCCGAAAGAGGTAATCCGCCGGAGCCTGAACTACCTCTACGCGGACACCACCCGTGTCACCGACAGCCTTGTGACGCTCTACTACGACCTGACCCGCCGCGAGGGTAATCGCGAGGCCCTTACCGACCGCATGGAGAGCATTGGCGAAGAGGGCCCCTGGCAGCAGATACCTACCATCCAGACCCCCACGCTGTTGCTTTGGGGCCAGCAGGATCAGCTCATTCCGGTACTAAACGGCAGGCGCTTTGACAAGGACTTACCCAACAGCCAGTTGGTCGTTATCCCTGACGCTGGCCACATGCCCATGGAGGAAGTGCCGGAAGCCTCCCTGATAGCCGTGAAGGGGTTTTTAAAATGACCAGGGCCAAGCTTTATCACCCACGAATCATGACAACCGAACTTCATTACTTTTTAATTCGTGATCGGCGTCCCTACAGTCCTGATAAGTAGTACAATGTAAGAAATAAAATACCAGCCAGGCCCTCCCGCAGTTCATGTATAAATCTTGGCGAGGTTTACTTTTAAAGGATACGGCACTAAATTGCGCGAGCGTATAGTTGAGAAAAGAGACAAGCGATCAGGGATACTTATGAATATAGGAAGAATTCAGGTGAGATTAGGGATTATAGTAATGACCATCGGCCTGATGAATGCCCAGGTGGGGTGGGCGCAAAACAGCCCCGGGGACGGAAAAGCAGGCCTTTGGACCATGTATGCCTTTCAGAAAAAATTCAAGAACAGTGCCTTTGGCTTACAGGGCGATTATCAGCTTCGCTTGTGGAATATCGGTAGGGATGTAGAACAGTTGCTGTTGAGGACAGGCGTTACGTACCGGCCCAGGGAAGCGGGAATCCTATTTACGGTAGGGTATGCACACGTTACTTCCGGTCAATACGGCGAACCTACCGGATACAGCACCGAAAACCGGATCTACCAGGAAGCGCTTTTCCCCCAGAAAATAGGGAATCGGTTTCTGCTTACGCACCGGATCCGCTACGAACAAAGGTGGCTAGAGAACCAGAATTTCCGAACACGCTATCGGTACAACCTATTCCTGAATATACCCCTGAACGGCACAGAACTGAAAAAAGGAATCGTGTACGCCGCGCTTTACGACGAGGTATTCCTGAACGGGCAACGGAAGATCAGAGACAACGGCGATGCCGTGGAAATTTTTGATAGAAACCGCCTGTACCTGGGCGTTGGGTACGGTTTGAGAGACAACCTCAGGTTTCAGGCGGGATGGCTTGAACAAACCACCGACACCTGGTCAAAAGGGCAGGTACAGCTTAGCCTGATCCACTCCTTCTAGGGGCGTTACGAAGGAGCAATCCGTTTCATAGTTAGGGCTGCGCCCCTACCCTCACAACTTCAACCCATTGTTCCGGTCTTCACCACGTTTCCAGCCCCACTAGCTTCTTGCCCAACTCACTCAGCTCGGCCGCTTCGTACCGGATCTGCTCCCACTGGCGCGGGTCGCCCGGAAATGCGTACCCCTGGGGGGCAATGCGGTTTTTCCAGGAATCAATCCGCCATTGCCGGAGAGCATCATTTTCTTCCTCGGCGGGCATCATAGAAATGTACTGCGCGATGCGAACCTTGTCCTCTGAACGATTGGGGCGTATTCCATGGGGCTGCAGACTATTGAAAATCAACAAATCCCCCGCTTCCATTTTAACCTTCACCAGCTTGTCCTCAAAGTCCGAGATATCAGGTTTGAAGGGGTTTCGGTCGGCAGGTTGGGTGAGTTTCCAGGTATCGTAGGTTCGAAACAGCTCGGGAATGCACTGAAAGCCCCCCATATTTTCGTCGGTCTGATCGGCGAGGGCCAGGACGCCCTGTACATTCTGGGGTTTTGTTTCGGGATCATAGTCCCAGTGGATAAAACCTTTGTATTCGAAGCCCGGCCGGATGGGAAAATTAAGATTGGCGCGGTCTATGGTCACCCACAGTTTCTCGGTGCCCCAAATATCCACAAAAGCATCATAGACCCGTTGCATTTGCCGGTTATTCCATAGGTGCTGGTTATTGTAAACCTCCACCATGCCAGTTCCCGTCAGTTCCTTCATCTGCATTTCGGCGCGAGGGGCGGTGTACCAGGTAGCCGAATCATCAGGGTCTTTCTCTTCAAATTCCCACAAGAACTCCGCGGTGCGCCGGGCCTGCTCGGCGGGTACCGCGTTTCTGATGACGATATAGCCATTCTGAATCCAGAAAGCCCAGTCCTCTTCGCTGAGCACCCGCAAAGGCTGGCCGTTAGTGCGGTTGTTTAACTGGATTTTACTACTCGTGGCCGTGGACGGATTACCGGGGATTTCTTTGTGGGCGTTGTTGGGGATCATGGTCGTAGCCATGGTGGGGGTTTCGGGTTCCATGTTTTCTTCAAGTTTTATTTGAAATAATGACACTAAGATACACCTTTTGCCCGCTTCTGATCTTTCCGCTCCGTAGCCTTTCTTTGAACCTCCCTGATCAACATAGCTCTGTTGATGGATCGAAAAAGTAAATAGAGGCCATTTGCTGAACTCCTCCTGCTGTGAGATTACTATACGATGAATTCGTACTCGACGCGGGCAGTTCATTTGATGTTTAGCCGACTCGCCACAGAGCGACGTGTCTGTTGGCACTTTCATCCCAAATAGGAGCCGGTTTATATCGAAGCCAAACTTGGAGCACAGCACAAAGGCGAGCGATTTTTGTATTGATCTATTGAATAGGCCCATAAATCCAACTCAATCTACCCTAGTAAAATCCTCCCTAACCCTCCTTATACCGGCAGAACATCTACAACTTCCCCCTGCTTTCTATGAAATCCTCCCCCATAAGCTACTTTCTCGTTTTAGTATTGACTGTCTACTCGGTGGGACAAGCTTTTGGGCAAACCCAGGGTACATCCGATGCCTATTACCTACAAGCCCTTGCCAACGGTGAACTGGCCAATGAATCCTTTCGCCGATGCCGGCGGTACGTGGCGGGGTGGCTGGACAAGGCCGATAGCACCACGGGGCTGATCCCGCGGAACCTGACCCAGAGTACCTGTATTTGGAATGCCTGGGACGCGGCCGCCGACAACTACCCCTTCATGGTCATGACCGCCTCCCTACTGGATCCAGCGCTGTTTGAGGGGAAAATGAAGGACATGCTCGCCACTGAGATCCGCCTTACGTCGCGTCTCGGACAGTTGCCCGACACCTATTCGTTTTGTAAAAAGGGCTTTGAAAACGAACAGGTGGACACCAGCCAGGTGGTATTCGGCACCGCCGAATATATGAAGGACGGACTGATCCCCCTCACGGAATGGCTAGGCCCCAGCCCCTGGTCGGAACGCATGTTGGGTATGCTGGCCGATCTGGACCAGTTAATTGATGTGCCCACGGAAATCAGAGGTAAGTTTTTTGGAAATAGCGCCGTGGTGGAGGTGAACGGCGACCTGCTGCAGGTACTGGCCCGCATGTACTGGATGACCCGTGACCCCAAATGGCTGGCCTGGGGTGTGCAGATCGGCGACCACTTCCTCAGCGAGACCCATCTACCCACCCGAGCGCTGGACCGACTACGCCTGCGCGACCACGGTGGGGAGATTGTGGCGGGACTGGTAGAGATGTACACCGTGGTGGCGGAGGTCGATCCGGCCCGGAAGAAACGGTGGCAGCCCTACATTCACGAGCTACTCGATGTAATTTTGGCCAAAGGACGAAACGAACACGGACTATTTTACGATGAGTTTAATCCAAAAACGGGGGCGGTTGTGGCTTCCCGCCTCGCCGATACCTATGGCTACATTCTCAATTCCTTTTACACAGTGTACCTGCTGGATCATACCGAGGCGTACAGGGAAGCCGTGCTCATACCACTGCGAAACCTGAATGAACACTACCGCCGCTACGACTGGGAAGGAGGCAGCGCCGACGGGTACGCCGATGCTATCGAGGGTGCCCTGAATTTGTACCTGCGGGAGCCGGTGGCGGGACTGGATCAATGGATCGATAGCGAAACCCAGGTACTTTGGGCGATGCAGAAGCCCGATGGAATTATTGAGGGCTGGCACGGCGATGGAAATTTTGCCCGCACCTCACTCATGTACGCACTGTGGAAAACAGCCGGAGTGGTAGTAACGGACTGGCAACCCGACTTAATCTACGGAGCGGTGGTGAAGGAAGGTACCCTGTACCTGACGCTGAGCAGCGCATCGGGCTGGACGGGGAAGGTCAAGTTTGGGAGTGAACTGCACGCCACCCACCTCAACATGCCCCATGATTATCCCCGGATTAATCAGTTTCAGGAATGGTTCCCGGTAAGTCCGGGCAAGCGTTATCGGGTAAAGCAGGGCGGTAAATTTTCCCGGATGTATGGCGATGCTCTACTGACTGGGGTATCTATGCAAGTAAAACTCAACGAAACGATCTACCTTGAGCTTACGCAATGACTGCAGGGTAGCAATCCACGCCGTTCTGCCACACCACCTTCCTGTTCCTTTTCACCGATCATTTTGTACATTTGAACGAGCCTTTTCACCCTAGTCACTCTCCCGAATGGAAACCCAAAAACCGGAGTCTGGAAAACCCGAAAAAGTACCCAAGGTCAAAAAGCCGAAACCCAGCCGTACTCTGGACACGATGTTTCGCACTACGATGTCGAATCACGTGCACCTGACAGTACTGGCCGACCGGAAGGCGGCCCTGATGATTTCGATCAACTCCATCATTATCTCCATCATGGTATCCTTTTTGGTGAGTAAGTTCGAGGCCTACCCCAACCTCCTCCTACCTACCGGGCTAATGGCCGTTGTCAGTTTACTCACCATTACCTTCTCCATTTTATCCACTAAACCTAACACAAACCAGAAAAAAGCATCCGATTTGGCAGCGCAGGTTGGGTCACTCGACCTATTGTTTTTCGGGGATTACCTGGCGCTTTCTCCGGAAGCGTACAAGCAACAGATGAAGGAATTGATTACCAACAACGACCTATTGTACGACAGCATGATTGACAATATTTATATTCAG
>JBBRDE010000222.1:0-9603 GCA_038204185.1 Cytophagales bacterium | reverse complement strand
AGTGACGCGCACGATCAAAGGGAGCGAAATAACCCGCAACGCCTCCGACGACGAGCCCGCCTACCTCATTGAGCAGGAGGACGGTGATCAGGTACTGAAATCAGAGTCGGAGCTGTCCAAAAAATAGTTGCCCACTTTTTCAGCCGAACAAATCGCTGGATAGGTACCGGTCGCCTCGGTCGCAGACGATCGTGACGATGATACCGGACTCAAGCTCCTGCGCCAGTTGAACGGCCGCCCAGGCAGCACCGCCGCTGCTCATACCCGCAAAAACGCCCTCTTCCCGCGCCAGACGGCGGGTCATCGCGGTGGCGTTTTCTACGGAGATTTCAATAACCCGGTCTACCCGTTGGGGTTCAAAGATCTTGGGCAGGTACTCCTGCGGCCATTTGCGAATTCCGGGAATACTAGCTCCGTCGGTGGGCTGACAACCTACAATCTGCGCGTTGGGATTTTGTTCTTTCAGGTAACGCGAGGTGCCCATGATGGTACCCGTGGTACCCATCGACGATACGAAGTGCGTGACCTGCGCCTGCGTATCGCGCCAGATTTCGGGCCCCGTAGTGGCATAGTGGGCTTTCCAGTTGTCGGGATTGGCGAATTGGTTGAGCATGAAATAGCCTGGCTCTTGCGCCTTGGCGTCGGCGTAGTCGCGGGCGCTTTCAATACCGTCGGTGAGGGTCACTTTGGCGCCGAAGGCTTCCATGGTCAGTACGCGCTCGCGGGTAGAATTTTCGGGCATTACCAGTTCGATTTCGATGCCGTAAATACTGGCAATCATGGCCAGGGCAATGCCCGTATTGCCGCTGGTAGCTTCGATCAGCCGCGTGTTTTTATCGATTTCACCCCGATCGAGCGCCCCTTTGATCATGTAGAAGGCAGCCCGGTCTTTGACGCTACTACCCGGGTTGTTACCTTCCAGCTTCCCGTATATGGTTACGTTGGGATTGGGATTGATACGGCTCAGTTCTACGAGCGGGGTATTACCGATAAGGTCAAGGATGGAGGACATTGATTGTTGAATGGTTGAATGGTTGAATGGTTGAATGGTTGAATGGTTGAATGGGAATTGAGATATCAGCAGTACATACTCTTCAATCTAAAAATACTTTGTCTCTGTGCCAGTTCGTGCTTCTATACTTTTTTACTTCTCCTCTTTTTCTCCCTCCCCCCCTTTCAGCCGGTCTGCAAATGCGTCCCAGCCCTGCTTGAGGTTAAGATCATACTGGTTGAAGGGTATTTCGATACCCTCTGCCCGAAATTTCTCAAAAATCACAAACCGAATATCACTCTTGATGTGCTCGATGCGCCACGCGCTGTATGTCCAGAAAAGTAACTCGTAGCCAACGCTTGAATTCCCAAAATCCCTGAGTCTAACCAGGGGTGTCGGATTTTGGGCTACTTCACTATGGCCCTGAACAGAGGCGAGCAGTGTGGCTTCCACATGGCGAGGATCGCTGCGGTAGGCTACCCCTACCTGTATGATGAACCGGGTTAAGGAACGATTGTGCGACCAATTGATGATGTTGTTATTGATAAACTTCGAATTAGGTACTATGATGCCGATGGAATCGCGGGTTTCGACTTTGGAGGTTCGCAGCCCCACCTCCGTCACGCGTCCCACGAGGCCATTGTCAAGTTCCACGATATCACCTATGTTGATACTTCCCTCAAATAACAGAATCAGCCCCGACACCAGATCGTTGAAAGTCTGTTGTAAGCCCAAACCAATACCCACCAACAAGGCCGCCGATCCCGCCAGCAACAGCGACAGCTGAATGCCTGTTATTTGCAGCGACAGAATGATCACGACGACGTAGATGAAGTACTTGATCAGTTGAATGACTGCCTCCTGCCTGCCCTTGTCCACCTGTTTGCGACGAAAGAAGCCCCGGCGCAGCAGGCTGGACAGGAATAAGACCAACAAGCGGGCTACGGTCACCAGCACGACAATCAAGAGGATATCGAATACGGTGATTTCGTAATCCTTGATTTTCAGAAGTTCGAATTCCAGAAATTTACGTAGCCCGCGGGGTAGCCCCCGGCTAATTTTCTGCGCTCCCTTTTCAATTGCGGGGGAAGCCTGTAACAAAATCATTTGAATCATAGAAAAAAAATCGTGGCATCCGTCACCTGTTCACCCCCAACCTTTTCCCAAAAAAGAAAAAAACGGGGATGAAAAATAGGTAAATAGTAGCAGAATACCGCATTGGCCCTGGTCGGTTCTTACTGCGTGGAGGTGAAAAAGGTGAGGGTACCCAATAGGTAGGATTGCAGGGAAGTATCGTGATCACCACCCTCGATGGGGATCAAAGTGACACTGGTAGCCCCACGCTTGATCATAGCGTCGTAGGCGTTTTTAGAATTGAAATAGAATACCAGCCGGTCAGCGGTACCGTGGTAGAGTTGCGTGGGGGTACGGGGCTTCCAGTCGTATACATTGTTGTCGGCTACGGCGTTGAGAAAGCCGGTATTACTCCCATCATTGATACCTTTGATGAAACTATCCGTAAATATCGTATTGAAGGATACGTTGATGGGGCTGTCTTTACCCAATTTGTCGATCTGGGCGGCGTAGGGCTCTTTAAAGTAAACCGACTTGGTTTTATTCAGGCCATAGACCCGGTCGTAGGTGAGTGTCACCCACAGGTAGGAGCGGTTGAAACCCGTAATACCATTGGTTTGGTTGTTGATCAAATACTTCATGAAGGCTGTTTTGTCATAAGCTCCCGCCCCACAACTCGACGCCCGCAGGTTAAACTCGGACGACGACGCCTCCTCGATTTTTTTCTGCAAAGACAGCGTTGCAAATCCTCCTTCGGAGTAACCCGCCAGATAGAGCCGTTCGTCCCACTTTACGTCGCTCTGCTTTTTCAGAAATTCCTTCGTTGCCCGCAGCATATCGAGCGAGGCCGAAGCCAGGCTGGCGCGGTGCTCGTAGGGATGGGGCAGGTCTTTGGAAACACCATAACCGATGTAGTCAGGATAGGCGATAATGTAGCCCATTGCGCCAAACAACGCCCCGATGGTACTACTTTCGGAACCCGCTTTGAAATTGGACGGTGCCTGATCGTCGCTGGTGATGGTACCATGCTGCACACTTAACAACGCAGCTGACTGCGTAGTGACGGGCAAGATAAGCGCTCCCGAAGCGGTAATATCACTGCCGTCGGTGTTTTTTGTCTTGTAAGTAAGGCGGTATACTTTTACCCCATTACGGACGAAACTGGCTACCAGAGGACTGAGCGCTGCCGACTGCTGGACAATCTGTTCCTTGGAAAGTTGGGTGACCAACGAGCTTTCGACCAGGTACTCGTCTTTTGGAATTTCAGGATCGTTGTTGCTGTTATTGCAGGAGGAAAGAAATAATACAGAGAAGGCAACCAGTAGCCAGGCTTTGCGCAAAGCAGGAGAATCATACCCTTTTTTCATGTTACTGTAGCGAAAGGAAATAGGTTTTGTACGTCAGCTATAACGCAAGCCTATTCTTTTTCGTTTGATTTCCCCGGCATTCACCCACTTTTCTACTTGCTTCCCATGTACCAACGGATAATGCGGGCTGAAGCGTCCGGCCGTTCGACCATGCCGAGATGGCCCGCCTCGGCCAGCACAAACGGATACGACTTGCGCGGATAATGGACCTGTTCTATTGATTTTTCGAAAGGTACCGCCTGATCGTCCATACCGATCAGGAACAAAATCGGGCAGGCCAGCGCGGCCAATACGCAGGTACGGTCGGAACGGTCGCGCATGGCTTCCATGCCTACGGCCAGCGCTTCAGCGGGTAACTTGCTGTATTGCTGTATATAGGGCTGTACTTTGTCGGGCGATAGCTCCTTAAAACGAGCGCCGAACAGATTGGGTAGGGTACGTCTGATAAAAGCCTCCGTGCCGTGCGTGCGCAGCAGCTGGGCCAGCTGGGTACGCTGTTGTTTCTTGGCTTTGTCGTCGGCCAGGGCCGAGGAGTGGAACAGGCCGAAACCTTCGAGCATGTCCGGGTATTTTTCGGCAAAAGCCAAACTGATGTACCCCCCCATCGAATGTCCGATGAGCGTGCAGGTAGTGATCGAGGAAGCCGTAAGTAACCGATGCAATTCGTCGGCGTAGGCTTCCACAGTACGACAGTTGGTCAGCAGCGATACATTGGGCTTGACCAGCGTATACTGGTCGTCGAGCAGCGGCGCTACCTCGTCCCACAGGGTTTCGTTCATCCCATGGCCATGCAGTAGTACGAGGGTTTTACGGTGCATTTTTTTTTTGATTCGTTGATACGTTAATCCGTTGAATTGTGGGTAAGGCCAGGGTAGCGGTAAGTACCCCTTACTTTTCATTTAGAGCCTGGAAACTATTTCATATTATCTAGGGTGCTCCTTGTGCCCGAAATCCCCCAACGGTATTTCCCTACTTCTCGAAAAACCCACTTACCCAGTGAAACAATTCCACTGATCAACCCATCGACCACCCTACCCTCACGAGGCTTTTGGCTCATCCCGTAAAGCTCGCCGCAGGATTTTGCCTACGTTTGTTTTCGGAAGCTCCTCCCGGAACTCTATTTCTTTGGGACACTTGTAAGCCGTCAGATTTTCGCGGCAATAGGCTTGTACTTTCGCTTCAGTCAGGTTGGGGTCTTTCTTGACGACAAATATTTTGACGGATTCGCCCGAACGCTCGTTCGGTACGCCGACGCAAGCTACCTCCAGTACACCGGGACACTGGGCCACCACTTCCTCGATTTCATTGGGATACACATTAAAGCCCGACACCAGAATCATGTCTTTCTTGCGGTCGACGATCTTGAAGTACCCGTCGGGGCTACGTATTCCAATGTCTCCCGTCTTGAACCAGCGGCCACTTTCGTCCTCGAAAAATACCTTCGCCGTTTCGTCGGGACGGTTGTAGTAGCCCGGCATCACCTGCGGCCCCTGGGCGCAAATTTCGCCGGGTTCATTGTCAGCTGCCCACTCACCCGCCTCGTTCCTGATTCGCAGCTCCGTACTGGGCCAAGGGATGCCAATGGTACCGATGCGGTTACCGCTCCCTATGGGATTGGAACTCAATACAGGAGAGGTTTCGGATAGCCCGTACCCTTCAGCGGGCAGGCAACCCGTTTCCTTGTGCCAGCGCTCGGCTACCACCTTTTGCAAGGCCATCCCACCCGCCGAGGTGATTTTCAGCGCGCTGAAGTCTACCTCACCAAAGCGGGGATTGTGGAGCAGTCCGTTATAAAGGGTATTGAGGCCCGTAAAAATGGTGACCTTGTACCGCTTCAAATCATCGATGAAAGCATTCATGTCGCGCGGATTGGTGATCAGCAGGTTCATGGCTCCGCTTTTCAAAGCTGTCAATGCGTTCACCGTCAAGGCATATACGTGGTATAGAGGTAAGGCTGCCACTATTACCGGACTGCTCGTATCGTTCTTGGTCAGAGGCTTGGTCCATTCGTGATTAGCCTCCACGTTCGAGATCAGGTTTCGGTGCGTCAGCATGGCTCCCTTGGATACACCCGTAGTACCCCCCGTATATTGAATGAAAGCAAGGTCCCGGTTGGCAACTTCGGGCCTTGTGTAGGTAGCACGGGCTCCGATAGACAGGGCCTCATTAAAGGGTACGGCATTGGAAAGCTGATACGAAGGCACCATTTTCTTGACATACTTCACGACCAAATTCACAATTAGGCGCTTGGGAAAGCCCATCATATCGCCGATCTGGGTCACGACCACGTGCTTGATGTCAGTATTGGCAATGATCTTGTCAAGATTCACCGCAAAATTCGCAAGAATCACGATGGCCTTGGCACCCGAATCCTTAAACTGGTGCTGCATTTCGCGGGGGGTGTAAAGCGGATTGGTATTTACGACGACCATCCCGGCCCGCAGAATGCCATACATGGCAATGGGGTACTGCAGCAAGTTGGGCATTTGAATGGCTACCCGGTCGCCTGTCTGCAACCCAATGCTTTGCAAATAGGCCGCAAACTCGTGAGAAAGCCGATCAATATCGCGAAAGGTTAGCTCTTTGCCCATGTTGGAATAGGCCGGCTGATCGGCGAACCGCTTGAATCCCTCCTCCATCAGTTCCAGGAGCGAGGGGTAGGCATCAGGATTTATTTCGTAGGGCACTCCCTCGGGATAGGCTTTAAGCCACGGATAGGTTTCCTGCGTTATAGTAGGCATAAGGTTTATTTGGAAAAGGGGTAGGTTCGCAATTCGTACACTATAAAACGAAGCATTTAGCTATCAATTTAAAAAAATATTGATTAAATACCATTTTTAGATTAATCGAAATTGCAGATTTGAAGGTTGAAAGTTTTTATTTGTTTGATAATCAATCCCTTGCCAATTCTATTCACAAAATAGAATACTTCTCTCCAAGGCGTAGCACCGCGTGGGAGGTGTTTTGTTGCCGGGCTTCCTGGATGAAATGCTCGGGGTCTTCGGTGTTGAATTCGAATAAATGGAAATGATGCGGAATAACGCATCCCGCACCGATCTCCTTACCCAATCGAGCGGCCTCACTGGCGCTCAGATTCCCCGCCACGCGACGTTCGGGGCGGTTGCCGTTGATGGGTAGCATCGCTACGTCCACCGCGAATGGCAGCAGCCACTCGGTTAGGCCGTCGAACCAGAGGGTGTCACCGCTGTGGTATACCCGGTATTCCCCGAACTCCACCACGAAGCCCATGTACCTACACTGCCCCAAATCGTCTCTATCCACGGTGTTATGCGCGGCTGGAACACCATGAAAACGGAAACCGGCGATGTCCTTTACAAAGGTGTCGTTCATGCCCACGGGGAAATCTTCCGCGCAGCCCAGACGTTCGGCCACGAACGCGCGGTTGGCTTCGGGAACCACGAGTTGAATGTCTGGATTGGCTTCTAGAATAGGTCGCAGGGTTTCGGCATCAAGGTGATCGGTGTGGTTATGACTACTCGTGACCACATCGACAAAATCCAACCGGGCCGGGTCGATAACCCGTTCGCTCATGCGTACGTGGGGTTTATCCGTGGCGGCATATTTGTGGGTCAGCGAATCCGAAAGGTAGGGGTCAAAAAGCAGGTGCCGACCCTGCCATTGAAGCATAAAGCCACTTTGCCCCAGCCACCACAGCCGAAAGCCAGCCGCCTTACCTGCGGTAGACCGGATATCGTCCAACAAGGCCTGGTCTTTTTGGAAAGCACTGATCCAATGCATAAAAATAAGGTTAGGAGGGCTGGATAAAGCGTTGGAGGTAGGCATCATGTTCCAGTTCCCATCGCCATACCAACCCGTCGTCGGGATCTTCAAAGTCATCGGTGCGCACAAAGCCGATCGACCGCAAGAGCTGGGGGGAATGGCCTTCTTCGGGTAACGTGTGGGCCATCACCTTCCGCACTTCGGCATGGGTGAAGGCATGATCGACCAACGCCCGTGCGGCTTCAGTGGCCAGCCCCTGATTTCGATGTGAGGGCCGGATTTCGTAACCAATCTCCACCCTACCCTCCGCATCAGGCTCGCCCTTGTAGCCACAAGAGCCAATCAGCAAATTGTCGGGCCGGTGCACAATCAGGTGCACCCACCAGTCGCGCAGGGGGACGTGGGTCTTCCAGCGCAGGGCTGCCGGGGCAAAACTATCCCGGAAGGCCGACCACTTCCGGGGTACATTGGCGCCGAGCGCCTGGCCAAGCACATTATCGCCCATCTTCATGGCCGCAAACAGCGTATCATCGCAGGGGAAAAGCCTAAGACGGGTGGTATCGATCATATCTTTTTTGCGTCAATATCGGAGAGTCTGCACAAAAACGCAAATCTGCCGCAAAACCCATTGACCCACAGGTCTGAAAACTTAAATCATGTCGTCTCTACTGTCCTTCTTCCACCCCAACGTGATCCGCCCATACTTCGTACTTAGTGAGTAGTTCCTTCACTTTTTCGGGCTTGGTTCCCGCCAGATCATTCAACTCGGAGCGGTCCTTGGCCAGGTCGTATAGCTCCCATTTCTTCAATTCTTTCGACCATACCAGTTTCCAATCCCCTTGCCGGATGGCTCGGCTGTCAAAATGCTCCCAGGCAATGTAGTCATGCGGGCTGCGGCTCTTGCCTTGCAGAATCGGCATCAGGCTTTTTCCTGCTACGGGTTTGATGGTATGTCCTTCGTAGCTGGTGGGGTAGGTGGCCCCGGCCAGTTCCAGGCAGGTAGGCATGATGTCCATGATATGTCCCACCTGATCGGTCTGAAAACCTTTTTTGATAACCTTGGGGTAGTGCACGATCATGGGGCTGGAAATACCCCCCTCGTGGGTATAGCTTTTGTACAGCCGGAAAGGAACGTTGCCGAGGTTGGCCCATTCTTTGCCATAGGCTACGTAGGAGCCTTTGTCTCCCGGTGCGGTAGTGAGCGAGCGTTCGTACGCTTCCTTACCCAAATCACGTTCGGCCCGGCCGCCGAGTTCTTCGGCACAGGCACCATTGTCCGACAGGAACATAATCAGCGTATTGTCCAGCTGACCGGTAGCTTTGAGTTTGGCCACAATCTGGCCGATGCCCTTATCCATTCGGGTAATCATAGCCGCGTACGCCGTCATCTTCTGGTCCCACTCCTCTTTATCTGGTGCATCTTCCCAGGCGGGTAGGGAGGGATCGCGGGGAGATAACGCCAGATCGCGGGGAAGCAGGCCCATTTTCTTTTGCTTCATATGGCGTTCCTCCCGGAGTTTGTCCCAGCCTTTGAGGTACTTACCCCGATATTTGGCCATCTCCTCTTCCGGTGCGTGCAGCGGCCAATGCGGGGCGGTGTAGGCTACGTACATGAAGAAGGGTTTTCCTGAGGCGGCATCAATGTAGTCTACGGCTTTTTTGGAAATGGCATCCGTAAAGTAAAAGCCTTCGGGGATCTTGTAGGGTTCATTCCCTTCCAGGATCAATCGGCCGGGTAGCAGGCGGTAGTAGCTGGTGGCCCCGCTGATCAGGCCAAAGTACTTGTCAAAGCCCCGTTGAAGGGGCCAGTCGGGGCGCTCTTCCCCCACGTGCCACTTGCCCGACATATAGGTCTGATAGCCTTTATTTCTAAGTACTTCCGCTACTGTAACGGTATTGCGGCTGAGCCACCCCTGATTGGGAGTCTCAGGCTCACGGTTTTTAATGGTGGAGGTCACCATACGCCCCATGCCCGCCTGATGGGGGTACACCCCTGTGAGCAGTGAGGCACGGCTGGGACAGCAGCGGGCGGCATTATAGAATTGGGTGAATTTCACCCCCTTGGCTGCCAGCGCATCCAGGTTTGGGGTGAGGATTTCGGAGCCATAGCAGCCGATGTCGCTGTACCCAAGGTCGTCAGCCATGATGACGATGATGTTGGGCTTCTGGGCGAACAGCAGGGGTGATAGTAGGGATAGAAGTATTGTAAAAAGTGATTGGGTTCGCATAGGGGATATAATTTTCAGGTGTCGCTCCGATGGAGCTTATAGTACCGTAATTGTACAATGCTACTACTAAGGTGTTGGCCCTCTGGGCGTGCTATCTGTACATTATTTCGTAAAACTTTAAAAGGCGAATGGTATGGAAATGTCCTTGCCATTTGCCCTTTATTTATAAAGTCCCGTATCCCCCTTGGCCCAGACGGGCGTT
>JBBRDE010000221.1:0-9620 GCA_038204185.1 Cytophagales bacterium | reverse complement strand
GGAACTAAATAATAATCGTATTAGTGATCTCAGTCCATTGGAATCCCTGACATCCCTTATTTCTTTGGAAATTAACAATAACGATATAAGTGATCTAAACCCTCTTAGAGAATTGATTTCCCTGCAAGTTTTATACCTTATAAATAATCAAGTTAGCAAGATAGGGCCACTAGTGCAATTATCCGACCTGCAAATATTGGACCTTACAAGTAATAAAGTAGATGAAATACCACTAGATTTATTAGAAACCCTGAATTTGGATATAGATATAAAATCAGTTTTTGCTTCTGGGAAGATTTTATTGGAAGGTAATCCCATAGAAACTCCTCCAATTGATGTACTCTTGCAGGGTCGTGCATTCGCAATTGATTACCTAAGAAATGCCGACAAACAACCGTTAAATGAATGTAAAGTAATCATTATTGGGCGGGGAGGTGTGGGAAAAACGAGTTTGCAAAAACGTTTGACGAATCAGCCTTTCGATCCAAAGGAAAGTCAAACGCACGGTATCCGAAAGGTAAGTTGGGTAGATGGTGTCAAAGCCGGGAATGAAAAGCCCATTATGGTCAATTTCTGGGATTTTGGTGGGCAGGATATTCAACAGACCCTTCACCAGTTTTTTTATTCTAAAAACACGGTATATATCCTCGTCCTGAACAAGCGGCATGATGAAGACCCGGAAGACTTCCTTGAACTGGTGCGTACATATGGCCACAATTCTCCAGTGCTGATAGGTTATAATAATCACAAGGATTTGAGTCAATCAGAGCCGTTAATGTATGATCCTGTCCCCGAACTGGATAGTTCACTTCGTAGTAAATACCCGAACATCCGTCGGACCTTCGGAGTTTGTTGCGGGCAGGAAAATGATCCGGGAGTAAATGTCCTTCGAAAATATCTGCAAGATTTCATACCTATTCTCGATCATGTTAGGGAGCCCTATCCCCGGTCCTGGTTAAATATTAAACATGAGCTTCTAAACAGGGTCGAGAAAAATTATATCCTCTTTGACGATTACGAGGAGTTATGCAGGGACCATAAAGTTGAGAAGCAGGAGATCCAACGTGGTCTGGCCGAAATGCTGGACACCGTGGGAACGATTACTTTTTTTGACAAGCAGTTTTTGGGTAACTATTATATCCTCAACCCCGACTGGCTTACTACGGGTACCTACCAGATTATTGATTCAGAGCAGACTACAAAAAAACGAGGAAGAATAAATTCTGATGATTTGAGGATCATTTTTTCCCAGCCTCTACTTTTTAAGTATAAGACTACTGAATACGAGTTTCTGCTCCAATTGATGGAAGAATTCGATTTATGCCATATGTTCAGCAGAGGTGAGTGGCTAATCCCTTCCTCACTGGAAGGAAAATCCAGAATGGATCTGGTAGCATTCAAGCAAGAAGAGCATAGGCAATACTGCCTGCAATATGAAGTTTCCCTTCCCTCTTCGGTCATGCATCGGTTCATTGCCCGCAACATTAAACATGCCTCGCAGGATGATTATTGGAAAAACGGAATTGTAGTAAAACATCCGGACAGTGATACTCTGCTATTTGTAGAAGCCGATGCCCGCGAAAGGCAAATCCGGTTATACGCAAAGGGGGAAAGAATCAGAGACTGCTGGGAACTTTTCCGAAAAGACTTGAAAGAGTTTTCGGGCAAGTTCGATTACGATGAATTGGCCATACTTCCAAGTGGAGACTCAATAAGTTACCAGTATCTGATGGATGCCTGGGAGGCAGGGGAAGAAGAGGTATTTATCAGTAGAAAAACGGGTAGGATCAATGTTAAAAAGACATTAGGATTATTATTCGAGTCACCTAAATCATCAAACAAAAACCTCCTAATGCTGCAAGATATGATTCAGGAGGGTGAATTGGGTAAAGTATTTGAAAGAATTGATGAGCTAAGAATCTCCCATCCCAACTTGGGAACTTTGAAAAAGGAATTTGGCAGTGGGGTGTACAAGACCGATGCCAATTATTCGGATAGACTAAAAATGACGCTTAACGAATGTTTCGAAACGCCAAACCTACCTCCTCATGCAAGATAAAATTCAGAAGGTTATTGAACTGATCCATGATTCCGAACTAGCACAAGCTTTTGAAAAGATAGAGGAGCTGCCTTTAAGCAGTCCTGATCTAGGAAAACTAAAAAAGGAATTTAGAAGTGGAACTTACAGGTTTGATGCTGACTATGCAGATCGGTTGATCCATGTTGTGAATCGCCTGGCCAGGGAACTTCCTGAGAATATCCCCACCACCTACACCCTCTCCCAAACCGAAATAACTGCCTACCTGAACTACCTAAAAGAACAGGAAACCCGCCCCCGGGGGCTTGACGGGATGCGGGAGATCCTCACTCCGGAGGTAGAGGCGGGCTTTGAAAAAATTATCGGGGAGCGAAGTACCCTCAAACCCATCAACTGGCTGATGAAAGTAATGAAAGCCAGCAAGAGCGTTTGCCGGGTAGTACTCGCCAATGGCCGCAAAGGGACGGGCTTTGTGGTACAGGGGGGGTACCTACTCACTAATTGGCACGTGATCCGGGGAAAAGAAGATATAGAAAGGGCAAAGATCGAGTTTAACTACGAACAGGACGAAAATGGGAATGCCCAGGCTATCGCTACTTATTTTCTGGACGCAGAACAAAGTGCTTTCAGCCGCTATGATAATCTGGACTTTGCTTACGTCAAAATCAAGGATAATTCAGCTACGCCCCTTAACCAATGGAATTTTCTGGAAGTGGATACTTTTTCTGAACCACAGGCGGGTCAATCCACCATCATTATCCAGCATCCCGAAGGCGAACCCAAGCAATTCGCCTTTGGAGACGACGATATTCTGAGTACCTGGAAGCAGTATCTCTTTTATGAAACCGATACCCTGGGTGGATCGAGCGGATCGCCCGTCCTAAACAATGAACTGAAAGTAATAGCCCTGCATCACTACGGTAAGAACGAGGAGGAAGGCGGGGTAGTGATCAACGAAGCCGGAGAAAAGCGCGCCGCCAACCGAGGCGTGCTGATGAAAAACATCATGAACGATCTGAAAAATCAACTACCCTCCTAACCCTACCTACCCTATGACTCCCAAAGAATTCCTCAAAGAAGCCCGCGCCAGAATCAGTGATGATCCTATGTCCCGTCTGTCGGCACCGGCCCGCGCCGCCATCAGCGATCCTGACTGTGTTTTTGATGTCCACTGCCACATTTTTGATAAGAAGGGCCCGAACATCCGGTATCTGGCGCTGCGGTTTGCCGGGTCATTCATTGGCGATTTGCTGGGCTTCGAGTCCACGGGTGAGCTGGGCCAGCAAACCAATCACCTCAAAAAGGACGAAGAAACGCTCTACAAAGAAATCGAAGCCCAGAGTCTGTTGCAACATCAGGATTCGCCGGAGGAATGGGCGCGATTTGAGCAGGAGATCAATGCTGTGGTGGAAGCTGCCGAGGAAAATGAGGGCTTTGAAAGTATGTTTGGCTACGAGGCCAAAGGCCTGAAACAAGCCTGGAAAGTCCTGCGCAAAGCCAGTATGGCGGAGGTATGGGGTTATTATCAGGATAGCTTTTCGATCAGGACGATCCCCGAACTGGCAGATCGTCCCTTGGTAGCGGGGGTACTGATGATGGATCTGGAAACGGGCTGGAAAATGAAGACCCAAACGAAATTTTACCAGCAGATTACCGAATTAAAGTGGCTGGCCAAGGAACAACCCATTCTGCCATTTCTGGCGGTGGACCCACGTCGCGCCGAGCTTTCGGGACAGGAGAATCTTTACGAACTGTTTCTGAATGCTTTTGCCGAAGATGGTCCCTCGTTCTTTGGCATAAAGTGCTACCCTGCCCTGGGGTACCTCCCCTCGGACGCCCGCCTCGATCCGATCTTTCAGATTTGTGCGGAGAAAAACATTCCTGTCACCACGCACTGCGGCGGCGAGGCGGTATCTACCTTCGAGAAGAACATTCAAATCAAAAACTCCACGGGCCTTCGGGATTTCAAAATTCCCGGCGACTCACGAGTGGAAAGAGCCCGGTATCTGAACGATCCCGCGCATTGGGATTCGGTGGTGCATAAGCACAAGGCCCTGAGGCTGAATATGGCCCACTTTACGAGCGAGTCGTTTTGGAAAACCTTTATGGAAAAGGGAGAAGAAATGCGTATTGCCAAAATCATGGAGCTGGCGTCAGATCCTGAATTACGGGTATTCACCGATTTTTCGTTCAATGTCATCAACCTCGATTTGTTCGAGGCGCTATTAGGCGTTATTAAAAAAGACCAAAAAGTGAAGGACAAGGTCATGTTCGGAACAGACTTCTGGGTGGTACTTCCCTCGGGGGATTTGATCGAAAAGCAGCAAAAATTCTTTTCCAACCTTACTGATTTCAAAGAAAGCCTGATCTCGGAGGTACCCCGACGGTTTTTGTTCGGCGAAATAGGGACAGACCAACCAACAGTCTGACGCAAGATCGTGCATATTGGATAGCATCTGCCAAAAAACACCCCAGCGAAGCGACACAAATTAGGTGTCGCCCCACTGGGGCTAGTTGACAAAAAATCATTATGACGTGCTACTGAGGTGCGACCCCTCTGGGGCCGGTGCTAGACGCTACGCCTACTCACAAAATTTTGCTCTCTCTCTCCATTTTATTATTCTCTCATTCATCATTCTCTTACACCCCCACCGTGGCGGCTTTCATCTTAGCTAGCCCCGTTTTGGCTACCAGCAGCGCATCCTGCGCGTAATAGGTTGGATTGAATACTTCCAGGGAGAGAATAACGGGCTTTTCGGGATTTTTGAGAATGGTGAATAATTCTTTCAAGGGCCCTACCCCATCGCCGGGGTACACCCGGTCGGAATCTTTAATTTCGTTTTGGGCGGGTGTAGTAGGATAGTCGTTGACGTGAAAAACCTCAATGTAAGGCTTGCCAACCCACGCGGCCTGTTGAAGGCCTGAGCCGCCTCGGTAAAGGTGATACACATCCATAAGTACTCGTGCGGATGGATGCCCGCTCTCGATGGCGACGTACATCAACTCACTCAGCCGACTGAGATTTTTGGAAAAACCCCACAGTTCCAGGTGGGGTACCACCGTCGTTTTGTCGCCGAGTTCCAGGATCGTACGGTAGCGCTCGGCGGCTTTTTTTAAGTCCAGTCCTGCCTCGTTCGTGGCGCCCATGGGCGGAGCGGCGATCCGGGTACAACCTATTTCAGCCAGCATACCCATTTCCTGTTTGAGTTGCTCGATGGCTTTGCCACGAGTTGCGTTGTCGTCCACAATCCAGGGAGCAAAGCCAATCGCATCCTCCACGGCAATGCCCGAATCCTTCAAATGCTTTCGGGCGTCGGCGATAGTTCCGCCATTTTTGAGGTAGTCCTGCAAACTATTGATCCAGATTTCCACGTGTCGAAAACCCGCTTTGGAAGCAACCTCGATTTCCTTCATGAAACCCAGCTTGTGGCCCCGAATGGTACTCATATTCAGGGCATACTTGAAAGCCTCCGGCTTGGGGAGGGTACCCTTCGGCTGGGCCGCAGCGATTGGGGAGGTAGCGGTAAGGGCCGAAGTGGCCGTGAGTCCGGCAAGGGCCTGGCGACGATTCATTGGTTGGGATAGTTTTGAGGTAGATTACTTGGCTAGTAAAGCACAATGAAGTGAACATCTAACTTCTTTTACCCCTTAAAAAACGCCCAACTCCGGGCCGTCACGGGAGCATCGCGCAGACTAACAGCCAGTTCATCGACATTTTTGAATTGCAGTTGATTCAGTTCACGGTACTCGACCTCCACGGTAAACGAAGTGGGTTCAAAGGGCCAGGGTTCGACACGGAGTTGATCTTTTTCATCCTGCCAAATCTGGTACATCGTACCGTCGGGTCCGGTACTGATGTCCATCCGACGCTGCTCGGGCTGGATTTTGTCCATGCACAACAACAGCGACAGCGCGTCGCACCATTCAACGAATTGGTACGCCTGCTCAGCCTGCATTTTGCTGATTTTCAATTCCTTCAAAAGTTTCTTTTGAAGAATGTGCTGCTCTTTAATGAACTCCTTGATGTCCTGATCCTCGTACTTCTTATCTTCATATAAAAAGGTCATGTGCATCGAGGTCATCAGTGCATTCCAGCGGCTTTTGGCGGTACTGATTTCCATGACGCTGCGGTACTGCTTCGCACTGCGACCCAACAATTGAAAATGTTTGGGAGCCCCGGCTTCGGTGAGGTTTTCGGGAGATTGGGATTCGGGACGGCCGTCGTCATGCTCGGCGATGGCCAGCAAGGTTTGCATGAAGTGGGGAGGACGCTTATCTTCTTTCCAGTAAAAAGCCAACTCAGCTGCCAACAGGCCGTGCGCTCGCTGGTAAATCACCTCCCAGCCAATAGGTATTGATTTTACGATCATGTGGTGTAGATATGGGTTGTGAGATTTTGTCAATCGATGCCCAAATGTTTTTTAACCTCGGCTTCTGACAATACCGCGATGCCCTGCATGAGGGTAGGTAGAAGAGCCTGCTTGGTTGTGAGTTCCATGCGTACTTGCAGGGCTTCCATTTCGGCATAATCGACCTGATGGATTCGGGCGGCCAGTTTTCCGAGCATGTTGCGCGCGACAATCTGCTCGGCTTCCAGCTTGGCGATTTTAATAGAGAGAATTTCCAAATATTGTAACACGGGTTGTAAATCGCTGGTCATACTGCCTTCGTTTCAAAATCTTTCGCTACCTATCCTACCCTAAAAGAAGTTCATCAATTCATCCGCGATCAGCGCGTGCCCTCTGGCATTGGGATGATTGACCTGGGACATAAAATCGGCCACGTTCTCACCGTGTTGAACCTGCTTTTTGAACAGGCTGTAACTGTCAGCAAAACCGAGACCGTGAGCGGCGGCTAGTTGCTCGATTTGTAACGCGTGCTGTTCCAATTCATTGTCCGCCGTCAGCAGATCCACCCGTTGATCGGGAGAAGGCGTCAGCAGAATGACTTTGATGTTTCTACTCAAAGCCTCGCCAATCATGGATTCCCAGGCTTTGCGGGCTTCGAACAGCCCGATGCTGCGGTCGTTGAGGGCATAGTCGATAAAGAGCACATCGGGCCGATGGGAAAGTACCTCGGCAAAAAAACGCTTTTCGCCACTCTGCGAATTCTCCCCACCGATGGATGTATTGATTACGTTGACGACGGCGTGGGGGTACCTGGCCTTAATTTGCCGCAATAGCTGATAGGGGTAGGCTTCCAGGGTATTCACGACGGGCGTTTTGAAGTACCCCGCCGGCACCGAATGTCCGTGAAACACCAGGTTGATCGTCCGGTTATTGGGCCACTCTTTTTTCAATTCCGTTTTCAAATCATCCAGGTAGGTACCCGGATCGGCCACAGTACCTGGAAAAAAACTCGCCCACAGAAACAACACAACAGTGTATGCGCTCGTCATCATATCCAGTCGGCTTTAGTACTTCATCAACAAATCCAGCAGTTTACGATCCAGCTTGTGGCCGTGCCAGTCTTCGTAGGCCACATCCTCCCGCCCCGAATCCAACATGCCAAAGCTGCCCCGGAATTCCCACAACGCATAGCCGATGCCATTCAATTTTAACACATCCAGTACATCCTCAAACCAGGCCAAAAACACCGCATGGGGTGTTTTGTTGAAGCAACCGCATTCGCCGCAATGTACCCCTACCCCCTGTTTTGTCAGGGCGATCCAGGGTTCGTACTGGGCTTCCAACATGGCGCGGCTCAGGTATTTGTCACCTACCTGGCCTGGCCATTTGGGTTCGGGCAAATTGTCTGTTTCCTTAAATACCCAAGGGGCCTTGTAATGCGAAATAATGCCCGGATTGTAGCCCCGACAGCTTTGGGCGATGTTGAGATCCGTGATTTCGGGAATAACACTGCTCCCCACATTATTGCCGTCCGCGATCACAAAATGGTCGGGATTGTGCGCACGAATGGCCTGGGAAGCCATTAGCGCCATTTTGCGGTACAGCTCGCCCGGAATTGGTCCACGCTTGGAGTGCTGGTCATTCATGTCCTCGCGGACGCAGGGTTCATTCAGCAGGTCGAAACTTATTTTTTTGGCGGAAGTCTGGGCAAAGCGTTTGGCCCAGAAAGACCAGTGGTACACAAAATCGTCCATCGCCTGCGCATCCTGCCACAAATTATACGGCTCCTCGAACCCCGCGTTGACGCAAAAACCCGGCGCCCGGTGCAGGTTCAGACTCACGTGCAGGCCGTGCTTGTGGGCCAGGTACACCAGTTGCTCGATGTGGTCGGTGGCTTGGGTGTCGATGGCGCGGACATCCGAGATGGTGAGGGGTTTACTGCGGTCAAATTGTATGTAGGAGGGGTAGGCCATGGGTAACCTGACAAAATCAAAACCCCAGTCGGCCATCCATTGGAGGTGCTCTTCGGTGGTGGCGGGACGGGCCCTGGCAGGATCGGGCGAAAAAAAATCCAGCAGATTGAATCCTTTCCAGCGTGGCATCGGATTTTTAAGGGGCCGAGCCGAGGCAGATGGCAGCAGACTTGAAGCAGAAAGAAGTCCCGCCGTAAGGGCGGTGGATTGGATCAAAAAATCGCGGCGATTCGGGTTGTTCATGATCTCTGGCGAGGTATAATAAGACTTTATCAGAAGTCATTCCGCCCGCCCAATCTACTGTTTATCCCCACGCAAACCTACCCCTACGAACAAAAAGCTCCTGGGTCAGCACCCATAACGCAGAACAGGCACCATGGGAATCTCCCATGGTGCCTGTTTATATTTTCAAGAAAAACACTTAGGCTTACTTGTTAGCCACCAGCGTCACGTTCATTTCGATATCGTCGGAAATAACCATTTCCTGCATGGGGTGCTTGAACGACACGTCGTACTTGGTACGGTCGAACTTGATATCACCTGTCATACGGACCTGACCATTCTCTTCGGCAATTTCTACGTTTTCCACTTTTTCAGGATTAGTCTTACCGCGTACGGTCAGGTTGCCCATTACGGTACTTCCCTCCGAACCCGTAATTTCGAAAGTAGCCGTCGGGTATTGCTCAACATGGAAAAAGTCTTTGGACGAAAGATGGCCTACAAGTTTTTCCGGCGTTTTATCTTCCTTATAATTATCGTCGGTCGGGTTAATTTTGGTTAAATCAATCACAAACTTACCGCCCGTGATCTTCCCATCGGCCACGGTCACATCACCCGATTCCAGCTTTACACCGCCCGAATGCTCGTACATTCCCACCATGTTGCCTTTCCACATTACGTCACTAGCGGCGGTATCCACGGCCAGGGTACCATCCGGCAGACCCGCCGTTTCTTCGGTGGTTTCGGAAGAGGAAGACTCCTTAGAATCACAGGCAATGAATGTGACAGAAGCGGCCAGCAGGGCCATTGAAAGAATGGTTGACTTCATAATTGTAGTAGTTTTTGATTATAAATAAATGTATATACATTTATCTTAACCCCACTCTTTCTTCAATAGTTCTTAGAATATGTTTTGGATTGTATAAAACTAATAAAAGGAGTCAGTCGTTAGCTTGTTGAATCTCACCTCAAACAAGCTAATGCAAGAGAATTTCTCCGAAATGACTGACTCCTGTTGGCAATTTGTCGAAAAAATAATTG
>JBBRDE010000220.1:0-9650 GCA_038204185.1 Cytophagales bacterium | reverse complement strand
TGGCTCAGGTCAGGCTTATGGTCGGCCAGGTTCGTGCAGGTGTAGTTGAAAGGCGTGCTCAGCAGGTACTCTATGTAGTCTTTTTTCTGTAGCATCCAGTAAATTTAATTGTATTTCTAATCACAAGCGAAAGTCCTAAGTAGTACAACGAAATTAGTTTGCATTAATCTATCTTCGTCTCATGGGACGGAAAAATACACCAGCACTCAGCGAGACGCAGCGCGCTGAACTGACCAAAGGAGTTAAAACAGGCAAGCGCCATGCCTCGCGCAGTCGTTGCCAACTCATCCTGCTGAAGGCCGCACCTCGAAGGATGTGGGCGAAATAGTGGGCATGTGCCACGTGAGCGTCAACAGTTGGCTGAAACGATATAACCAGGAGGGCATCGAGGGGCCGTTGACCAGGGCGGGCCGGGGCCGCAAGGCCTCCATCCGCAAGGAGCAGGACCAGGGGGCGATCCTTGACGCGGTCAAGGCCAACCGCCAGCGCATATCGATGGCCAAGGCCGAGTGGGAGGCCCGGCGGCCCGAGGGCAACACGCCCGTTGGCCGCGAGGCACTCCGCCGTTTTTAAAAGCATTGGCGGCAGATACAAGCGAATAAGGAAAAGGCCCAGGGGCAAACCCAACAAGGACATCTACGACTGCAAGGTGGAGGTTCTGGGCGAATTGGGAAAGCTCAGTGAACAGGGAGTCGTCTCGCTGCTTTATGGCGATGAATCGCACGTTTGCAGCGAGGGGTACGTGCCCTACGGGTGGCAGTTTCCCGGCGAAGAGGTCTTCGTCTGTTGCGAGAAAGGCTACCGGTTCAACTGCTGGGGCCTGGTCAGCCGAGACAACCAGTGCCACTGGCACACGACCCAGGACAGCATCGACTCCCACTTCGTTCTCGAAAGGCTCGAGATGCTTTCTTTCAATATTCATAAGCCTACTTTTATCGTTTTGGACAATGCCAGCATACACACCGCCAGGATCATAAAGGCCAGAATTCCGGTTTGGCAGCAAAGGGGGCTTCACCTGTTCTACCTGCCCGCCTACTCGCCCCAACTGAACATCGCCGAGACGATGTGGAGGCATCTGAAGGGGGGATGGCTGAGGCCTCAAGACTACTGCGACGATCAAACACTCGCCTACGCGGTCAACAGGTGCCTGGCTAACGTGGGGCAAGGTTTGAACATTAATTTCAGCCCCTTTAATGCAAAGTAATTTAGACTTAGTACTTATAGCTAATTGGTTGTATAAATCATCCTGCAAATTGGCATTTCACAATTTAGGTAATTGAAATAGAAATAGGCACTTCTTTCCACCGATTGACCGACTACTACGGACCCATCCCGTATTTGGAGGCAGGGGTACCCACCCGTTCGGTTAAGTACGATTCCCTACTCCGGCCCCGCCTATACATTAACCAAAAGGGGCGATGGGCCAGGGGTACCTTGCCCGATCTTAAAATCAATGCCTCCTGCGTAGCCGTGGCGGATCTCGATCAGGATGGGGATTTGGACGTATTCGTCGGCGAGCGGGTTACGCCGGGACGATTTCCCGAGAGCCGCGGAGGGTACCTGCTGGTGAACGACGGTACGGGACGTTTTACCTATAAAACCGCGCAACTCCTGCCGCAATACGCCACGTTGGGTATGGTCACGAAAGCTACCTTTCAGGATTTGAACAATGATAAAAAAAACGAACTAATCACCGCAAGTGATTGGGGGGGCATTCGGGTGTGGGAAAAAGACAAGCAGGGTATTTTCCGGGACGCTAGTGAGAAATGGGGCATTGCTACCCTGACGGGTAGCTGGTCGGCGCTGGAACCGGCCGATCTGGATGGGGACGGGGATATTGATTTTGTGGTGGGCAACCGGGGGACCAACGGGCAGTGGCGCCTGACGGCCCCGCAGGGCATGAACCTCTATTCGGATGTTTCGTCGGCCACGCCGCCGATACCGATTGTTTCACTGCTGGATCAGGGAAAAGAGTACCCCTACGCCAGCCGGGACGAACTGACGGGTCAGATGCCCGAACTCAGAAAAAAATACCCGGACTATATGGGCTACGCTAAAGCTACCCTCTCCGAATTGCTTTCGGCGGATCGGCTGGGGGCTATGCAACAAAAAAAAATCAACGAATATGGGAGCGGAATTCTTGAAAATGACTGGGGTACCCTGCGTTTCAGAGCCCTGCCTGTGCAGGCGCAATTTGCTCCCGTGTACGCAGTAGCCGTGGCGGATTTCGATGGTGATGGAAAATTGGATATTATGTTGGGAGGGAATCAGGACAAAGTCAGGGTGCGGCTGGGAAGAAACGATGCCAGTTTAGTCCAGGTTTTTTTGAATAAAAGCCTTTCGGATTTTGAATACCTATCCCAGCAGCGCAGCGGACTATTCATAACAGGCGATGTCAGGAGCCTTTCTGTGCTTAATAAAGGCTCTGAAATGAAGTTTTTGATCGGACTGAACGGCCTGCCTTTGAAAACCCTGCAAATAGCAGAAAAACGGTAGGCAAAGCGAGGAAAAAATTGTATCTTTACACGATTATAAGCCCCGCGTTGGCGGGCGCTTTTTATTGTAGTGTAAAACAAACTTTATGGCAAACGAAGCAACGCTGGATGTAAGTAGTTATTCAGCTGAGAACATCCAGGTTCTGGAAGGATTGGAGGCCGTGCGGAAGCGCCCGGCCATGTACATCGGTGATACCGGTTTTAAGGGGCTGCACCACCTGATTTGGGAGGTAGTAGACAATTCAATTGACGAGGCCATGGCTGGGTATTGTGATACCATCCATGTGACGATTGAAACAGACGAATCCATTACGGTTCAGGATAATGGTCGGGGTATTCCCACGGGCATTCACTCAAAGGAAAAACGCTCGGCGCTGGAAGTGGTCATGACGGTGCTGCACGCAGGCGGTAAATTTGACAAAGACACCTATAAAGTATCGGGCGGTTTGCACGGCGTAGGGGTATCCTGCGTGAACGCTCTGTCCGATTTGCGGGCGGTAATACAACGCGAGGGCAAGATTTTCGAACAGGAATACCAGAAGGGCTTCCCCATGTACCCCGTGCGGACAATCGGCGAATCCAGCCAAACGGGCACGATGATTCACTTCAAGCCCGACGAGACGATCTTTACCGTAACGGAATTCAAGTACGAAACCGTAGCCAACCGCTTGCGGGAACTTTCATTCCTCAACAAAGGCCTGCGCCTGACGCTGACGGATATGCGCAACCTGGACGACGATGGAAAGCCCAGCTACGAGGAGTTTTACTCCCAGGGCGGCCTGGTCGAATTCGTTACCTACCTTGACAGCACCCGGCAGCCGCTGATTCCGGCCCCTATCCACATGGATAGCGACAAGGGTATCATGCCCGTGGAAGTGTCCATGATGTACAATACCTCGTACAGCGAGAATGTCATCTCGTACGTCAACAACATCAACACCATCGAAGGAGGTACCCACGTATCGGGTTTCCGGGCCGCGCTGACGCGTACCTTGAAAAACTATGCCGATAAGTCGGGGATTCTGGCTAAGGAAAAGATCGAGGTGAGCGGTGATGACTTCCGGGAGGGACTGACCGCCGTCATTTCGGTGAAGGTACAGGAGCCGCAGTTTGAAGGGCAAACCAAAACCAAGCTAGGCAACTCCGATGTAGCCGGCGCTGTGAGCCAGGTGGTGTCCGAAATGCTGGATACCTACCTGAATGAGCACCCGAAGGAAGCACGCACGATTGTGGATAAGGTAGTGCTGGCCGCTAAGGCCCGTATCGCCGCCCGCAAGGCCCGCGAAATGGTGCAGCGCAAGAACATCCTGACGGGTACGGGACTGCCCGGCAAGCTGGCTGACTGCTCCGAAACTGATCCCGAAGTATGTGAACTGTACCTTGTGGAGGGTGACTCGGCGGGCGGTACGGCCAAGCAGGGGCGCAACCGGGCCTTCCAGGCTATCCTGCCGCTACGGGGTAAAATCCTGAATGTGGAGAAAGCCCAGGAATACCGGATCTACGAGAATGAAGAGATCAAGAATATGTTCACCGCGATGGGGGTGCAGATCGGCCAGGAGGGCGACGAGCGAGCACTGAATATCGACAAGCTGCGCTACCACAAGATCATCATCATGACCGATGCTGATATCGACGGTAGCCACATCCGAACCCTGATCCTGACGTTCTTTTTCCGGTACATGAAGTTGCTGATCGAAAAAGGCTATATCTACATTGCTCAGCCGCCGCTGTACCTGATCAAAAAAGGTAAGGAAGAGCGCTACTGCTGGACTGAAGCCCAGCGCGAAGCCGCCGTGCGTGAGCTTGGTAACGGACGCGAAGAGTCGGTTAATACGCAGCGTTACAAGGGTCTGGGTGAGATGAACGCCGAACAATTGTGGCAGACTACCATGAATCCCGAATTCCGCAGTCTCAAGCAGGTAAACATCGAATCAGCGGCTGAGGCCGATCACCTGTTCTCGATGCTGATGGGCGACGAAGTAGCCCCGCGCCGGGAGTTTATTGAGAAAAACGCCAAATACGCCCGCGTCGACGTCTAAAGGATTTGATGAAATAGCAATTTTAGGTGCATGACTGACTATTTTTGGTCAGTCATGCGTTTTTCAGAGGAGTAGTAAATCCCAGTTGTGTTTAATCTTGATTAAGCACTCTGAATTTAATACCAGTACCCAGAATTTTACACCATGTCACAGGATTCACACCATCTTTCCGGTAATGACAAAAAAAGCCGGTTGTCCAATCTGTTATCATTCTTCAACGATAAAACCGAGAAAGTGGAAGAAGGTAAATTCATGCGCTCGAATGAGAAAGTCAATGATTTGATTATCCAGAGCGATTTCATCAGCCGGGATTTGAGTTGGCTCAAATTCAATGAGCGGGTACTGGACCAGGTACGGGATACGGACCGGAGTCTGTTCGACCGGCTGAAATTTCTGGCGATTACTGCGTCAAACCTCGATGAATTTTTCTCGATCCGGGTCGGTAGCCTCTATAACTACCTCGACTATGGCAAGGAACGAGTTGATTACTCGGGTATGCGGGAGGTACCTTTTCGAAAAACCCTGCTGAAAGCTCTGCAGGGTTTTGTAGCCGAGCAAAACCACTGCTACCAGCAGGAACTGCTACCACTTTTTGAAAAGCATCGGGCCGCTATCGTGACCATGAATGATCTGACGGAGGCGGAAAAGACCAAAGTATCGGACTACTTTGACCGGACCATCTATCCGATGCTGACACCCATGCTGTACGACTACACGCACGTGTTTCCGGTTCTGCTGGCCAAAGTGCTCATTCTGGGGGTTATCACCCAAACTACCGGCACCACGAGTGAGGAAGATCGGAAGCTTTCCTTTGTGCAGCTGCCCCTCAACCTGCCCCGCTTTTACGTCATCGAGCGCGACCACGAAATTTTGTTCCTGCCCATTGAAAACATTGTGCGTGCGTATATCAGGAAACTCTACCGCAATGTGGATATTGTTTCGACCAATCTGTTGCGGATCATCCGGAACGGGGATTTCTCCCTGGAAGAAAATGACGACATGGAGGTTGATTTTATTGATGAAATCAAACAGAAAATCAAGAATCGCCGCCTGGGGCGCGTAGTAAAGGTAGAGGTAGAAGCCGACATCGATGAGGATTTGCTCAGCCTGCTGAAAAAACGCTGGGAAATTGACGATTTTAACGTCTATCGGGCCGATAAACTACTGGATTATACCTGTTTCTGGCAAATTATCAAGCATAGCGAATTCAAGGATCAGATTCCGCCCCTGCATCCGCCCGTCATTCCCCTAAGTATGGGGCGCGAACGCATGACTGATATTTTCGAGGTTATGCGGGAGCGCGATATCCTGTTGCATCATCCTTACAATAATTTTGAGCCGGTACTTCAGCTGCTTGAACAGGCGGCCGAAGACCCTAATGTGCTTTCGATCAAACTCACCATTTACCGCCTCGCGAAGAACTCACGGGTCACCGAGGCGCTGCTCACCGCCGCCGAAAACGGCAAACACGTAGCGGTGCTTTTTGAGGTAAAAGCCCGCTTTGACGAGGAAAACAATATTCGCGAAGCCCAACGTTTGCAAAAAGCTGGGTGTTTCGTGATTTACGGGATCGGCCTACTCAAAACCCACACCAAGCTGCTGTCGATCGTACGGAAAGAGGGTGAAAAAGTGGTTCGCTACGCGCATTTGTCAACCGGAAACTACAACGAAGAAACAGCGCGACTATATACCGACATTGGTCTGCTGACTACCAATGAGGAGTACACGCACGATATTTCTGAATTTTTTAATGTCATAACCGGACATTCCCTGCCCAGCGATTACCGCAACCTAATCACCGCCCCGCGCCAAATGCGCGACCGCCTGATGGCGATGATTCAGCAGGAGGCCGAAAACGCCAGCCGGGGATTGTCCAGCGGGATTTGCATCAAGATCAATTCGCTGGAAGATCGGGCCGTAATGGATGAATTATACAAAGCGTCGCAGGCGGGGGTACCCATCGACCTTATCGTGCGGGGTATTTGCTGCCTGCGTCCGTGCCGGGCCGGACTTAGTGAAAATATCCGGGTTAAGTCCATTGTGGGAAATTTCCTGGAACATTCCCGCATCTTTTACTTCCACAACGCCGGCGACCCGATTGTGTACGGCGGCAGCGCGGATGTGATGGTGCGTAGTTTCGACCGGCGTATCGAATCGCTGTTTGTTTTAGTCGATGAACGGGTCAAGCAGGAAGCGATTTTGATGCTGGACTACAACCTCCGCGACAATGTGAACTCGTACGAATTGCGGGAGGACGGAACCTACGAAAAATGCCACGTGGGCGAAGGCACGGAGGCTTTTGATATTCATAAGGCGTTCTTCGAAGTAAAACCTGAGGAAGTAATGCCGGCAAGGCTTTTTGAAAAGCAGGACCATTTGCTCGCTACCGGAAACAAAGATGCAGCAATGCTTCAGGAAGTGGATGGCGAAGAAAAGAGTTCCTGATCAAGCTGTTTAGAAAAGAGAAGCCTCCCGGACTGGGTACTGTTCCGGGAGGCTTCTCTTTTCTAGATAGAATAATGGATTTTACTGCACTAGCCACATCGCATCGGACCATATGATTAGATAAAGTAGGTTTAGGATGAATTATGAGGATAAAACAAGGGGGATGAACTAAAATACGCGGGCTGTTGACGAATTTATCTAAATTCGCGGTCTCAAGAAAATACATTTCTCTTAACCTGCTTCATGGAAAGATTTACCGGACTCATCGGAATCGTACTCATTTTAGGAACGGCTTACGCCTTGTCGAATAACCGAAAAGCCATCAATTACCGCACGGTGGGAGTGGGGTTGGCATTACAGTTTGGGCTAGCGGTATTCATCCTCCGTACCGATACGGGACAAGCTGTTTTTCAGTGGCTGGGCGATAAGGTGCAAAAACTTCTCTCCTTTTCCGATCAGGGTGCCAGTTTCGTATTCGGCACCCTGGTGCGCAGTGACCTCATGCAGAAAGCTTTCGGCCCGGGTAATGACTTTGTCTTTTTCTTTAGAGTTATTCCTACCATCATCTTCGTAGCAGTATTGGTCAATATGCTCTATCATCTGGGCATTATGCAGCGCGTTGTGGCGATCATTGCACGGGGCGTGTATTGGCTCATGGGCGTCAGTGGTTCCGAAGCGCTCTCCAACGTAGCCAGTACTTTCGTGGGGCAGGTGGAGGCACAGATTATGATCAAACCCTACCTCAAAGGCATGACCAACTCCGAGCTCATGGCCTCCATGACGGGGAGCTTTGCCTGCATCGCAGGAGGCGTAATGGCCGTTTACATTTCGCTAGGGGTTCCCGCACCCTACCTGATTGCGGCCAGCCTCATGGCTGCGCCGGGCGCGCTGGTGATTTCCAAAATTGTCTACCCCGAAACAGAGGTATCCGAAACAAAGGGGGCTATCAAGCTGGATATCAAGAAAACCCACGCCAACCTGCTGGATGCCATCGCGGCTGGGGCAAGCGAAGGCCTCAAAGTAGGTTTCAATGTAATCGCCATGCTGATTGGCTTCATTGCGCTGGTGGCCTTGTTCGATTTTCTGCTCGGTAGAGTGGGGGGAGCGTTTAACTTCCCGCAGCTCAGTTTCAACTATCTGTTGGGAAAAATTTTCTCGGTATTTGCCTGGACGATGGGGGTACCTTCGCAGGATATAGAAGTAGCCGGGTCGCTGATGGGAACCAAAATGGTCATCAACGAATTTGTGGCGTACCTCGATCTGGTGAAAGTGAAGGAAGCCTTAGATCCCAAAACGCTCGTAATTACCAGCTTTGCCTTATGCGGATTTGCCAATTTTAGCTCGATCGCCATTCAGGTAGGGGGCATCGGGGAGCTAGCCCCTTCACGCCGTTCCGATTTGGCACGGCTCGGTTTCCGGGCTTTGATCTGCGGTACCCTGGCTTCCTACATGTCCGCTACCTTTGCTGGATTGTTGATGTAAAATGATTTGAAGGTGAGTTGAGGGCCGTTGGCTGATAGCTATTAGCCACGAAAAAGACGGGGACGGAAATTGCTTTCCGTCCCCGTCTTTTTTGTTTTATAATGCAAATTTGGCCACTATCGAATATCCAGTCCGAAGGGCATCCGTGCCTGCAAGCCTTCCATGTTTAGTAGCTTCTGGTACATTTTTACGTGGGGAGCCAGTTCGCCCAATTGCCGGGCCATGATTTTATCTTCGGAGTTTCCGGCCATTTTAGTCACAAACTCCTGAATCGGATTCTTCTTTTCGGGATAGAAACGAACCCGGTAATCACCATCTTTCAACTTGGCGGCATTAGCAGCCAGCTTAATCGCTTCATCCAGTCCACCGAGCACATCCACCAGGCCGTTGGCCTTGGCTTCTACACCCGACCACACCCGGCCCGAAGCCAGGCTCCGCAGTTTTTCGACTGACATCTTACGGCCCTGAGCGGCTTTGGTGGTGAAACTGGCATAGCCTTCGTTAACACTATTTTGGATTTTGGCTTTCTCGAATTCCGTCATTTCGCGGGTCAATGTGGGCCAGTCGGCGTGTGGATTGGTTTTTACCCCGTCGAAGGTGATGCCCAATTTATTGTCCAGGAAATTTTCCAGGTTGAACAGCATGGCGAAAATACCAATGGAGCCCGTAATGGTGTTGGGTTGAGCCACAATCTTGTCGCAACCCATGGCCATGTAATAGCCACCCGAAGCCGCTACGTCGGACATGGAAGCAATGACGGGTTTCTTTTTCGTGGTGAGTTGTATTTCGCGCCACATCACGTCCGAAGCCAGGGCACTTCCACCGGGCGAGTTGATACGCAGCACCACGGCTTTAATCTTATCGTTTTCGCGTAGTTTTTTGAGTTCCTTCACAAACTTGTCGGAGCCAATATTATCGTCACTTCCTTCACCAGACACGATTTCGCCTTCGGCCACGATTACAGCGATGCGCTTGTTAAAATCACCATCTTCGGAGGGACGTTCGCCTTTGAGGTACTTACTGAGTCCCACAAACTTAATATCATCTTTCTCTGCCACTTTCAACTCTTTCTTGATGGCCGTTTCCAGCTCATCGGAATAGCCGGCGTGGGTAACAAGTTTGTGCTTTTCAGCCGAAGCCGGATTCGTTACAGCCAGGGAGTCGGCCAGGCCGCGCAATTCGGAAGCCG
>JBBRDE010000219.1:0-9661 GCA_038204185.1 Cytophagales bacterium | reverse complement strand
GATCGTATTGGTAGCCTTTGTACAAAAAACCTTGTGAAACCTCCCAGGCAAAATTCAGCACATAGGCCGTTCCGGCCACGGAAGCCACGTAAAGGCGGTACGTGCGGCGGTTTTGGACTCGCCCGGCAAAATAGAAGTAGGCTGTCACTGCCAGAGTAAGGGCGAGGGTAGGCACCAGGAAAAGAGCGGGGCTGAGTAGTTCCATTTGAAATACTGTCGGTGGTTTTTACAGAGTCCTTGGTTATTTTGAGGAAGGCCGAGGTTCTTAAAAAGAGTCGGTTCGGCTGACGCGCTTATGTGGCGCTTTGCACTTTTTCCGGCTCAAAAAGTACAATCCGAATCCCGAGGCCACCGTCAGCAAGCCAAAAATGGAGAAAGCCCGCAGCAGCCAGTTGCCGAGCTTGTCGCGGCTCTGGTAGTCCATCGTGTGCAACATCCACAGGAAATCGAAGACGCGCCACTTGTTATTGCGGTACTTCTACACCGTTCCCAGTTCAGTCGAGACATAGACGGTCGTATTACCGGGGCTGGCGAACGTTACGGCGTAGGCCGGCAGCGGCTGTTCGCGGTACTCGTGGTGGCCATTGGTTGCGGTCAGCAGTTCCACCTCCGCCACAGTCGGCTCTCCGTTGAAGCGGCGGCTCGCCACCCGCAAGGCCTCAGCCTGGGTCAGCGGCGGACGCAGCGCCCCGGTGCGGGCAATCGGCCAACTGCACCCGTTTGGACGTGCCCGCGTTTCCTTCACGGCTGATGAAATGAATTTGATAGACGGGATTGCCCAGCACTTCGGCGATTTGAATACTCACGATGGAATCCACCCGCGTCTGATTCTGTAGGGCGTCGATGGCCGTCGTGGGCGAAACCCAGGCCTGCCGGGCGTCGAAGAGCGGGGCTGGACGTTTCTGCGGGTTGCCGTGGACTTCGTCCATGTTCGACCAACTGAAGTATAACCCACCCAGCGTCCAGAACAGGAAGATTCGCTTTCTTCATCAGAGCGTCTCCTTCACGCTGCCGCATTTGAGCATTTTGCTGCCGAAGTATGGATTGGCAATTTCCTTTTTCTCGCTCAGCCAGTAGCCCCCCTTGTTGCCGTTAGCCATTGGGCAGTAGGCGTAGTACACCGGGTCCTCCGGCTTCCCTTTCTTCACCGCCTGATACACACCCGCCGTCAGGGAGCCGAGTTGGGCGCGTTGTGCGGCAATGTCGGTTGATTTGGCCATCGCCTGGGCAGCCTGGTAAGCCTCATCGCCCACGGATTTCTGCGTTTTTTCGAGCAATCCGGCCAGTTCCCGGGCTTCGCTGGCCACCGCTTTGGCGTCGGAGTCAACGAGCACGTTCTTGACCTTGTAATACGCGGTCAGCACGGGGTCGATGTCAGTTTTGGCCATATTGTGGCCTTCATGCTGGGCAAAGGTCAGGGTTGAAATCAAAAGGGCAAAGGCAAGAATGATGGTCTTTTTCATTGGTTTGAATTATAGTTGAAATGTTAAGATTTGGTGAGAATGAATACTTATTTTCTAATAAACGATTAATGACTCGACGCTTCCAGGACCATGCCTTTAATCGACTCGCCGTCAGCCCCTGGCTACTTCCTCTGATCGCGGCGGCGGCGCCCGGGAGATCGTGGCACTCAGGATCCGCAACAGGCACTGCATAGACTTTGCTGAGTTCATCCTGTTCTTCATAAAAAAGCGGAAACCGAAACGGAAAGAAAGAAGTCAGCTTATTTGAAAATTACGCATCATACCCATATCCTCGTGTTCCAGGTTATGACAGTGATATAAAAAGAGTCCCTTAAAGTCTTCAAAGCGCATGATAATCTTCACTTTCATACCCGGCATAAGCAAGACCGTATCTTGCCATCCGTCATTGATCAGACCGTCTTTCACAGAATTCAAAATATCATCATCCATTTCAGAAGTGTCCCGCTCCAAAATATTGAACTGTACCTGATGTAAGTGGATGGGATGTGGCATTTGCATCATATTCTTCATCCCCCCTCCTCCCATCATTCCTCCGCCTCCCATCATTCCGCCTCCATTTTTATTCTTTTCACGCATCATCCCCCCACCGCTGTTTTTCAACTCCCAGATTTCGGTAGTATTGAGTTTTACAGTTTCTTCACTCGTTACCCCTTTCTCCTCCCAGGTTCTGCCGTTGATGGTCCATTGCATGCGCTGCATAAAAAATTTAAAGGTTCGCGGATTATCCTTGTTGATGGCTTCAGAAGGATCTATTTTGTTAAAAGCAACAAGCTGATCAGGCAACACAAATCCGTTTTTACCTTGTCCATCGGTCTTTATGGTCACGACAGGGTACTCACTTCCGAGGGGTATTTGACTGCTCATGCCGCCCATCATGCCCATATTCATCATTCCTGCGGAAAATGGCATACTTTTCAGGGTGATTTCGGTATCCGAAGGCTTTTGCTTCAAATCGAGCCATAGGTCCATCCTCTCGGCCACTCCCAGCATTACATAAGGCATTGCTCTGGGTTTTTCCAGTAAACTGCCATCTTTTCCGATTACTGTGACAGGGGTGCCGTCGCTCCATGCCAGCTTATAAAAGCGCGAATTTGAGGCATTGAGTAGCCGGAGTCGGTAAGCACAGCCAGCTTTTAGTGCGAGGGTCTGTTCTGGTTTCCCATTTATAAAAATCCGGTCACCCAAAAATCCCATCATCCGATCCATTCGCCCTCGATCCATATAAACCAGTTGATTATTGTTATCGAGCGAACGGTCTTGAATCACCAATGGAACGTCAAATTCACCCGAGGGCAGGTTTAAGTTTTCTTCCTCCATGTCGGTGACAATGAGCATACCCGCCAATCCATTGTAGACCTGTGGGCCGGTACGCCCATGTGGATGTGGATGAAACCAGTAGGTACCGGCTCTGTTCATAATCTCATATTCATAGACATAGGTTTTTCCGGTGCCTATCACATCTTTTGGGTGACCGTCGAATCGCTCAGCAACGTGCATACCGTGCCAGTGGACAATACTCTCCTCGGGCAAACTATTCTTAAAGCGGATTCTTATTTTCTGACCTTTCTGCACTCTTATCACAGGCCCCAGATAACTTTCACCTATTCGCTGCAATGAACCTGCATCCCCTTTTAATAATTTGAATTCAAACATCCAGACTTTAGTTTGTTTTCCCGGAAGAAGCGAAACCTCCCGCTCAACTGCCGATAATTCAATATCCACATCAGGTTTGAAATCTTTGCTCAAATTGTGGCTTGCCTTTCGGGAGGATGATTGTCGGTCACATGATGGGATAAAGGGCCAGGTGACAGCCACTATTGCACCTTTGCTTCCCATTTGGATAAATTTCCTTCTGGCTATGCTTTTATATCCCATTCTATCATAAACTTTATATTTCGCTTGGAAAAATACTTTTAGGCTATGACTGCCAATGTCAGCGCAACACTGGGAACCAGGAACATGACTGGGCTCCAACCTTCCATTTAGTCTTTGCGGCTGATTTTTTTGATAAACCACACCGCCAACAGGACGAGGACTACAACGACCAGTCCGCCAATCCACATGCCCATGCCCATAAATCCGTTCCCATTCATATTATCCATCATATCTCTTGAAATTTTAGTGATTTTATAAAAGTTTGAATTAACTGAATTTGATTGCCCGGCTGATTACTTTATCCGTTATCACCTTCTTCACTTGCTTTAGAGTACAGACCGGAGACGATGGCCCACAAGCCTAAAATCGGATATGCGCCACCTGCTGTTCCGGTATATCTGTACCGTCTCCAGTAAAAAACGACCACGCAAAAAACAGCGAAGCGTCAGCTCACCCGAAAATTGAGCATCATGCCGTCGTCCTCGTGTTCGAGGTTGTGGCAGTGAAAGACAAACTTTCCGGGTCTTTCAAATTTAGTGATTACCCGGACGCTCTCGCCCGGCATGACCAGCACCGTGTCTTTCCAGCCTTTCTCGTGGGGCACGATTTTGTTCCGCCCCCCTGCCCGGTTAAGTACCTGAAAGAAGGTGCCGTGCATGTGCATGGGGTGAGGCTCGTCGCCGCTGGTGTTGTTGAACTCCCAGATTTCGGTACTGCCCAGCGTCACCGATTCGTCGATGCGGTCCATCGAAAACGTCTTCCCGTTGATCGTGTGCATGCCCGCCATGCTTTTCATTTTGCCCATCTTGTGCTTGCCGGAACTTCCCATGGAAATACCGATGTCAAAGGTTCTGGTTTTGGCGGCCGAGGAGGCTGGCATGGCTGTCACCGTGTTTAGTGTCGCGGGTATTCTGAATGGATCAGCCTCGCCTCGACTAACCACAAACTTCAAAATTTTGAATTCCTGGCCCCCCTGAGAATCGGCTCCGGAGAAAGGGTTGCTTTGCAAAAACACCTCGCTATTCGGGGCAAATTTACCAAAATCAACCAGCAGGTCGGCTCTTTCGCCTGGGGCCAGAAGAAGGCTGGTGACGGATTCGGGGGTAGGCAGCAGGCCGCCATCGGAGCCGATTACGTGGAAAGGATCGCCGCTGCTCAGGGCCAGGTTGTAGATGCGACTGTTGGAGCCGTTCAGCACCCGCAGTCGGTAATTTCGGGCGGCGACATTATGGAAAGGAGCGTTGGCCCCGTTTACGGTTATCGTGTCGCCCATGTAGCCAATCATCACCTCGCCCATGGACGGATTGTAAACCAGCGACCCTTTGGCATCGACGCGCTTATCCTGGATCACCATCGGAATTTCAAAATCGCCGGAAGGCAGGTTCAGCGCCCGCTCCTCGGTGCTTTCGATGATGAACACACCCGCCAGGCCCATGAATACCTGCCGACCTGTTTTGGTGTGTGGATGCGGGTGGTACCACGACATGCCGGCGGCCTGGTCGATTTTGAATTGGTAGTTGAAGGACTGCCCGGCCATGATCATCTGATCGGGGTGGCCGTCCATGTTTGACGGAACGAGCAGCCCGTGCCAGTGGATGTTGGTGTCTTCGGTCAGCCCGTTGGTGAAGGGGATCGTCACCATGCTGCCCCGCTGCACCCGGAAGGTCGGCCCCAGGATACTGTTTCGGTATCCCAGCATGGATCCGGTTTTGCCCGCCATCACCGATCCGGTCACACCGTGAGCGTTCAGGGGTGTGCCCGAGAAAGCGGTTTCGGGAAGTGGTAGCGGGGTGGTAAACGCTCCCGGTGAAATGGCAGGAGCCACGGCGTTCATTTCGCTCATGTCCATGCAGCCCGATAGCAGCCCCTCCGCCACGGATAGGCCAGCAGCCCCAAAACCTAGGGTTCTCAAAAATTCGATTCGTTTCATTTTGGATAAGCCGGGGATTAGGTGGAGAATTGGATTGGACCAATGCAGCCGAATAATTCTGATATCAATACGCAAAAGTACCAATCAATAACCCCATCAGGCTTACACAATTGTGCTGAAAACCTATAATATTTATTGTCTGACGCCTGGATGAGGTTCTATGGAATAGAATTTTTAGTATTCACAGCACAGCAGGTTCGTTCAATCACTATTTTATTTAAAATTAACGGTTACTATGCAACACGGTAAGGAAATAGACGTAAGTAGCATCGACAGGGAAGTCGTTATCGTCACGGGAAGCAGCGGCCTGATCGGTACCGCCCTGGTCAAAAGACTGGCCAGCAAGTACCGTGTCGTTGGGTTGGACAACACCGGATACCCTTTCCCACCTAAGGAAGCGGAATGCGTGTGCTACGATATTACCTCTCCCGAAAGTATAGGATCGGCGTTGGATCGGGTGGAATACGGCTACGGGAAAAAGATCGCCTCGGTCGTACACCTGGCCGCCTACTATGACTTTTCGGGAAAACCCAGCCCCCTATACGAAAAGATCACCGTGGAAGGGACTGAGAATCTTCTGCGGGCTTTACAGGATTTTGAAGTCGGGCAGTTTGTCTTTTCAAGCACGAACCTGATTTATAAGCCCACCATACCCGGCCAGAAAATCAGCGAGGACTCGCCCCTGGAACCCAAGTGGGACTACCCTGAGTCGAAAGTCGATACCGAAAAGGTAATCAGTGAAAGTCGGGGTCCCATTAAGGCTGTTCTGCTGCGCATCGCCGGGGTGTATGATGACGGTGGCCACTCCAGTCCCATTGCCCACCAAATTCAGCGCATTTACGAGAAACAGTTCACCAGCCATTTCTACTCCGGCGACATCACCCACGGCAACGTTTTCATCCATTTGGATGATCTGATAGATGCGATTGCTGAGACAGTCGACAGAAGAAAAGACTTGCCCGCTGAAATTGCGATCAATATCGGGGAGCCGGAAACCCCCAGCTACCAGGAATTGCAGGAAACCATCGGCTGCCAACTATTTGGCAAGGAGTGGAAGACCTATGAGCTACCCGCTCCCCTGGCCAAGGCTGGGGCATTCGGGATGAACCTCCTGGGGGATTCATTCATCAAGCCCTGGATGATCGATCGGGCCGACGACCACTACGAGCTGAATATTTCGCACGCGCAAGACCTGCTGGACTGGCAGCCCAAGCACGACTTGCTTGGTACGCTCCCTCTGATGATTGAGAAGTTGCAGGAAAACCCCGTGCAGTGGTATAAGGAAAACGATTTGGAGTTGCCCTCATTTTTGGAAAAAGAGCAGAAGCACTAAGTATTACAGGCGTTGAACTACGCTGTGTGCGGCGAAGCCAGGCTGAAGCACTTCTGTGCTGGCGCATACCTGCGCATGCCCCTGCGTTTCATCAGCTCTCCTGCTCGCCGCCGAACTGCCTCCATTTCACCAAGTCTTCGGGCTTCACCAGGTTCGCCACGAATTCATCCATGCCCATGTCCCGCCGCTCCATTACGTGACGAAGTAAAGGGAAGGGCATTCTTGGAACTCTCAAACCCCTTCCTGCGAAAATCGGCCGCTATTTTTTTCGGTAGACCTTCCAGCCAATCCTCATAGTCTTCCTGTGTTACGCTACGGCTCGCCAGATCAGAATATCGGTAGGCCGCGTTTCCGTAAGTGAAAAACAACCGATTGAACTCAACTTCATCGGCCGGACAATTTTCCAAACGCGCCCTTTGTTTCGCCCTGATGCGCTCCTTTGGGTGACTCACGTAGATCAGTCGATCGAATTCTTCCTCGGTCATTTGGATATTAATTGTCCTGCTGGTTTTAAATGAATAGCCCAGTACCAATAAAAAAAGGCTTCGGGTTGTACCTTTTTGAGCTTGTTCAGCCGATTGTATGTCGGGTCAGAAATTTGCAGATCAGCAATTTGCGCCGGGTTATTATAACGGTCAATCGTCCTGGTGCCTGCTTGGAGCAGTCGGCTCAGGTAAGCGGCTTTGGACGCAGCCAGGATGGCTTGTTCGATGCGAAAATCGCTGACGATGAAGTTGTTCAACCGCTTCACCCCATCCTGTAGGAACGCGAATTTAGGTTCTTTCATGTCGCGCCGGGTCAAGAGTAGGGCTGTTTCAAAAATATCGCTGAGTACGTCGGATGGTGATATGGAAAGCTGCCGGAATCGAATTTCCTGCGCGGCCAGCCTGTCAAACGTCAGCCGTGTCAGGCGCAGGTCGGTGGCCTGGTCGAACAGCAGCCCCACGTCGAATAGCTGCTTCACCACTTCGAGAGGACGGTTTTTACTGTACAGGATTCCCGTCGTGTTGGGAGCAAAAGCCGTGAGTTTGTCACCCAGTAAACAGTTGATGTCCGGCAGATTTACCGTCAACGTTGGCCCGGCAACTTTAAGCCAGGGGTGCGTTATTGGCTTTTCAACAAGTCGGGCATAGTCGACGGGGGCAAAGAGCACATCGAGCAAAATCGGTTCATCTTCGGTTGCGCCAATGCCGGGCGTATAGTAGAACTTGTAATGACCCACCGGTACGTTCTGGTGGCTTTTGCGATCGGAATCGTCGGTCTAATTGTTAAACTGGCTTCGGGCTACGACGGTATCGAAGATATCTGGAAGATTCTCGGGTTGCCGGGGCATTACAATGTCGATATCGATGGACAACCGCTGCGGGTTCTCGAAGTGCAGAATCAGAGCCGTACCTCCCTTGAATACAAAATCCAGGTCTTGCTGGCGCAGTTGCTCGAGCAGGTACAATGCCCAGACAACTTTCTCGAGTAGCTTAAGGTCCGTTTTTTTACCAAAGCGGTTGGCCACATTCTGCAACCAGTCCCGGGTGAAAGTTTCGGGTAAGATCATTGGGTAAGCAGGATATTGGCCTGGGTCAGCAACCCGTTGAGTTCCGGTAATTGGTTGCGCCGGCGTGCGTACCGCTGGGCTTTGTCCGTATTGATGATGTACCTGGTGGTGATGCCCCCGACAATGCGCGGCAGTTCCTCCTGGTACATGAAAAACAAGTCATCATCTGCGATCAGGTCAACCAGCAACTTTTCGGCCGTGATGGTCGGTACACTATCGACGTGTTGAAGCGGAGCTTCGCTAACCAATGGTTTAATGAGCAGAATTTGGGTGGCATCCGTCAGGTAGAGTTCCATGGTTGTGAGGTCGTCGGCTCGGACGACGGGCATCGTAACCTGATTTTGTTCACTGCCGTAAACTGACTGTACGAAGGCGAGTACACTGTCGACGGCATCGCGATCCACTTCGAGGAGCCAGTATTCAACAGAAGGGACGTGCATGAGGTAGGGCCGCACGACCCGCGTACTCCACAGGCAGATTGTCAGCAGGGGGAAGACTTCGGCCAACTTTGCTGCCCAACGTCCAAGCTCTTCGGGTACGCTGGGGGCGAACGTTGCAGAGCGAGTGTCGTCAGCAACGATCCGATAGCGACCACGCCCTGAACGTGCCAGCAGGCCCCGCTGGACTAAATCGTAAATGCGCCAGTCCAGCGTCGAAGGCTTTGCATCAGGGTATTGCCCACGGAGAAGCGACACCAATTCCGCTTTATGAATGGTGTCTTTAACACTAAATTGGTCAGTAAGAAGATTGTTCTGCACGGTTAAATTGTGTCCAATTATCGGCAAATATAATAGAAAATGCCGATAATTGGGTGCGTATAAGAATACTCATGTCCGTCCGGTAATACCACACACATTGACCCCACCAGTAATCAATCTAATGATTTCGTTGAGTGGGTCTTCTTCTAATACTTTCACTCAGAGCGAGTCAAATGTCTTCTAAAAAGCTTTTGAACGTGCGTCCTTAGCGACATAGATCGGGCTACGCTAGCCGTGAAAGCGTACGGTCTGAATTTGAAGTCGATATCCAGAACTTTCATTCGCTTCCATTCTCAGCGTTGGCACCTTTCTCCTGACTCTCCTCGGTGAAGCTGACTGCTTCGGCCTCGCGCCTTCCGTCCTCCTTTTTCAAAAGGAGGTAATCCTGCCAGTCTTCAGCGGACACCAGCACGGCGACTGCCTTGCCCTGCCGGGTGACCAAGGTCGCCTCTTTGAGATAGGCCGCTCGGTTGAGCAAATCCGAGAGCTGGGTTCGCATCTCTTGGGCGGTCACGCTGGTAATTTTGTCAGTTTCCATAATTTAAATAAGAAATAACGCTTTGTGAGAAAGCATAAATATAGCGATAATTATGAAACTCACAATAGATAAAAACATGTGTACCTATACAAAATAATTATCAGTACGTTTCATATGAAAGTAAAAATACAACCAATCTACTGAATCTTACAAAACTGACAGAAGTAAAGCATTAATATCAATTTTACATT
>JBBRDE010000218.1:0-9762 GCA_038204185.1 Cytophagales bacterium | reverse complement strand
CCAAGTTGTTGTTGGATACGGATGGTGACGGTGTTTCTGACTTCTTTGATAAGGAGCCCAATTCACCGGCCGGTAGCGTAGTGGATGGTAGCGGACGTGTAATTGACTTTGACTCTTATGTGAAAAATGCCCTGGCCAACGGAGCTCTTTGCGTCGAAATTTTTGCTAATGTCATGTTCGTTACGGATAAAAATGAGATTAAGCCTGAGTACCGTGAAATGCTGAATAATGTGGCTACCCTTATGAATCGCTCGGGATGCCGCCTGCAATTGGCTGGTCACGCTGACCGCCGCGCCTCAGACCGCTACAATATGGCACTGTCACGTCGCCGGGTGGACGCAGTACGTAACTACCTGCTGAACGAGGCTGGTCTGAAAGATCAAAGCAAAATTATCATAGACTACTTCGGATCGTTCAAACCCATTGCTGACGGAGCAACCCGCGAAGGGCTAATGAAGAACCGTCGGGTTGAACTTCGCTTGCTTCCCTAAGTAATCGCTCGATATATCAATCTTGAAAAGGCTCTCCTTCGGGGGAGCCTTTTTTCATCCCAATTCATTAGTTTTGCATCAGGTTAGAAATACCCCAACAAGTAATCGATACACTTGGTGAATAAGCCAATACTGATTTCACTTACTCATTCACACCTTTAATTGCAAATAGCTACCTTTCAGTTATCAGTCCGAAGGAAGCTACCAGACTATTTTATCGATGAAGGAATATGATTATCTAATAGTGGGCGCGGGCTTATGGGGTTCAGTGTTCGCCCACGAAGCTACCAAGCGCGGAAAGCGTTGCCTGGTGGTGGACCGTCGCGCTCATACCGGTGGGAACACCTACTGCGAATCCGTAGAGGGGATAAATGTCCATGTCTATGGCGCCCATATTTTCCATACCAATGACAGGGAGATTTGGGAGTACGTCAATTCGTTCGTAGAATTCAACCGCTACACTAATTCGCCGGTGGCTAATTACAAGGGAGAGCTTTATAACCTTCCTTTCAATATGAATACTTTCTACCAGCTATGGGGCGTGCGCACCCCTGAGGAAGCCAAAGCCAAGATAGCCCAGCAGGTTCTGGAAGCGGGCATCACCGAACCCACCAACCTGGAAGAACAGGCTATTTCACTGATAGGGACAGATATGTACCAAAAACTTATTAAGGAGTATACTGAAAAGCAATGGGGCCGTAAGGCAACCGACCTACCGGCCTTCATTATTAAGCGGCTTCCAGTCCGGTTCACCTTTGATAACAATTATTTTAACGACCGGTACCAGGGTATTCCAATCGGGGGCTACAACAAGCTCACGGAAGGGTTGTTGGCAGGGGTCGAGGTCCAACTCAATGTCGATTTTATGCAGGCGCGGGAAGAGCTGACGAAGCGCGCTGAGACGGTAGTGTACACGGGAAAAATCGATGAGTTTTTTGACTTCCGGTTTGGAGCGCTGGAATACCGGAGTCTGAAATTTGAACACGACGTGCTGGATACCGACAATTTTCAGGGAAATGCCGTCGTAAACTATACCGACGCCGAAACGCCCTTTACCCGGATTATCGAACACAAACATTTTGAGTTTGGGACGCAGCCCAAAACCGTTACCACCCGTGAGTACCCACAGGAGTGGGCATTGGGATCCGAACCCTATTATCCGATCAATGATGCTAAAAACGATGCCACGCTTCGGCAATACAAAGCTTTGGCCGAGCAGGAGAAAAACGTTATTTTCGGGGGACGCCTGGCCGAATACCGGTACTACGATATGCATCAGGTGATCGGTTCAGCGTTGAAGAAGGTACGCGTACATTTTGGAGAAGAAAACAAAGCTGAATGAAAATACCGGGCCTGTTTGTTTCTTTACTTTTACTGGGCTTGACGCTTGGTGGCTGCGCCAGGCAAAATTTGCCCGCCACGGTTACCACCCAGACCTTGGCACCGACTACTTCCGCCGTGACCAAAGGTGCCTATCAGATAAAGGAAGGCGATAAGCTGGTAATCCGCAACCTGAACTGGTCTTCGGAGCTATTCCCCGATCCCAGCCAAACGACGGGTACTGCTAGTGGAGGGTTCACGGTCTACGTGCGATCAGATGGTAGTATTATCGTTCCCGAATCAGGATCGCTGGTCGTGAAAGGCCTTACGCGCCAGGAGCTGGCCGATACACTTTCGGTGTTATACAAGGATGTGGTTCTGAATCCGTTATTTGAAGTACAAGTCACTAACTTGCAGGTAAAAGTGCTGGGATCAGTCAATGCGCAGGGTGTAATCCCTTTGGAAAAAGACTTCCTGTCCCTAAGCGAGATTTTGGCAAAATCGGGCGGAATAAAATACGGGGAAGCTAGTAATACGATTCAGATCATCCGGGGAGAGGGTATTCAGCAACAGGTCATTGAGTACGAATTTGCGGATCTGGGTAACCCGCTGATCATGAATCAGAATATTTATGATAATGATATTGTTTACGTCCCCCCCTCGGAGGGTTCAATCCGGGGAATCAAGTTTCAGCGTGCCCTCGTTTTTGCCCAACCCGTCCTGACGGCACTCAATTTGACACTCATTATTCTGAATTTCCTTCGCTAATGCCCGTATCGCATTCCCACGCAGCTCAATCCGATTCCTCTGCCTATTTGGCCGATTTAGGGAGCGACCTGCATCTACACGTACTTCCTGGGATAGATGATGGCTCGCCCTCGCTGGCTGAAAGCATGGCTATTGTGGAAGCTCATTATAAGGCCGGGTACCGCAATATCATTGCCACGCCCCACGTCCGCTCCGACTTTTTTCCTAATACAAAGCAAACTATCCAGGAGGCCTGGACGCCCCTGAACGAAATGATCATCGCGCGCTGGCCTGATCTGTCGCTAACCTACGCGGCGGAGTATTTCGCCGATGATTATTTGATGGTACTTCTCGAAGAAGACGAGCTACTCCCCCTCTTCGACCGGTACGTGCTGATTGAAACTTCCATGCGCGCCGAACAGCCCTACTTTGTATCTATTGTGCGGGCGTTGCTGGATAAAGGCTGGCAGCCCGTGCTGGCCCACCCTGAACGCTATCGGACCTGGCATTCACAGCCCGAGCGGTATGCAGAAATGCGGGAAATGGGGGTCATCTTTCAGATCAATTTATTGTCATTGGGGGGACAGTATGGTCCTACCGAAAAAAATATGGCTGAGGGACTGATCCGGCAGGGCTGGGCGGGCGCCGTGGGCACCGACCTGCACCGGGCTACCCAGTACCCCTATCTGCAGAATGCCGCGCAAAATTCTGAGTTTCGGCGGCTTTGCGAGCTCCCTTTGCTGAACTATACCATTCATTCACATGAAGAGAGAAACGGATAGCGCCCTCTTTGAACAGCTACTGGGCAATTCAGAATCCCTCGATTTTCAAAAACTCTTTAAGGTGTTTGCCAGTCGCTGGTGGTGGATTGTGATCTCGCTGGCCATTTCGGGTACGCTTTGTTTGCTCTATCTCAAATTCGTCACTCCGCAGTACATAGGATCGGTTACGCTCAAATATTTGGAAAAACAATCGGAGTTTGATGGGCTGAGTGGTGCCAAACCTACCTATATTTTCAGTGCGGGCAGCCAGGAGTACCTGACCGAAAAATTCAACGTCAGGTCGCCGGAAGTAGTGCAGAATACGCTCATTAAGATAAAGAATCCTTTCACCTTTTACCGGGTGAAGGATCTCCGGCGGGTGGATGTGTATCCCAGCCGACCCCTGGATCTTGAGGTACTTAGCTATGATCCCGAGCAGTACGAGCATGGAGTCTTCACGATTGAAGAAGACGTATCCCTCAGCTACCGAACCGAAGGTACTGTCTCTCAATCCATCAAGCTGATCAAACGGGCTGTGATAACCCTACCCGGACTTGTGTTTCGGATAAAAGGCATTGACACCGCGCCGGGTTACGTTTTCGAGTTTACCTATAACGATCCAGCTCGTATGGTCAACAGCTACGTGGGGAGTATCGACATGGAAGAAACTGAGGATGCCATGCCCGTCATGGATCTCACATTCAGTCATCATAACGAGAAGTACACCAAGGATTTTCTCAAAAATCTGGTAATTGCCTACCGCGAATATGACCTCAAACAAAAGCAGCAATCCTCCGATTTAACCATTGGTTTTATCCGGGATCAGGGTAGTATTTATTCGGCCCAACTCAAACAGGCAGCCCGCGAGCTGGAACTCTTCAAACAAAAAAACCAATTACTGGATGTGAGTACTTCGGCCGTGGAGATTACCTCCAAAGTGCGGGAACTGGAACAAAAAAAGAACGAACTTGAAATCCAGAAAGCCTACATCGATATGCTGCAGGCTAACATGGGCGAAACTTTTGAAACGGTCAACTACCTCTCGGTAGGTCTTGATGGTGCCACTGACGGAATTTTAGTGAGTTTACTCCAAGGATTTAATGATTTGATTACGCAACGCAAGCAGCTGCTGCTCAAATACAGTCCCAATTCGGCCACAGTAAAAAATCTGGACGAACAATTGCTCAAATTCCGTAGCCAGATTCTGGATAACATAGCGCTGCAAAATCAGAAAAACACCCGAACCGTCCGTATTCTAAATGACAATTTGGGGGCTCTGAAAGGGCGTTTTAGCCGAATTCCGGCTTTGGAGAAAAACTACATTTATCTGCAAAGCGATTTTGAGGTTAATAAAAACATCTATTCGCTTCTGGTCAACAAAGAAATCGAATCCTCTATCGTCAAGGCGGGTATGCTGCCCTCGTTCAGCGTCATCACCCAATATTACACCGACAAGGTAGCCCCAAAAACCATCCAGGTGATCCTGTTGTTTCTGGTAGCCGGCCTGGCACTTGGTTTCGGGTCGGTTCTAGTGGCCCGGTATCTCAACCACTCCTTTACCGACCTGAGTGGTGTCGCCCAGCATCCCAGGGTCAGTTTGCTTGGGATGGTACATCATTTCAGAGATAAAGTGACTACTTCCCCTGAGGATCTTTCCAAATTTCTGGGAGACAGAACGGTCTTCACGGAATCATTGAGTGCCTTACGCACCCGTCTGAGTTTTGCCAAATCATCCCTGGATCAGCCCGAAGGCACGGGCGGCAAGCTCATTATGGTCACTTCTGAGCAATCAGGAGAGGGCAAATCGTTCGTAACCGTCAACCTGGCCCTTTCTTTCACCAAGATTGGCAAGCGGGTCATTGTGATTGGGGCCGATTTGCGAAAGTCCCGCATGCACCTTTTTTTTAATACCGCCCCAACCTCGGGATTGAGTGATTACCTACAGTCGCCAGGGGATATCGATAAGGTAATCCGTCATTCTGAGGTAAAGAACCTGGATTATATCTCCGCTGGTGCGCCGCCCTTCAATCCGGGTGAACTGCTTCAGCGGCCTCCGATGGAGGAGTTGCTCAACTTTTGCCTTGCAAACTATGATTACGTGCTGATGGACACGGCTCCGGTGGGACTGGTGGCCGATAACATTCCCCTGCTTCCGAAAAGCGATCATATTCTGTTCATTATTCGGTGGCTCTACTCCAATCCGGAGTCCTACCGCTTGGCAGGGCAGCTGGCCGATGAGTACGAATTGCCCGAAGTGAAGGTCATCATTAATGATTTTTATCCCGATAACCTGTACAGTAGCCTGACCTCGGGAAGTTATGCCAGTTCGGGGTACAGTAGTTATCAGTATGGCTATACATATCAGGACAATGGGTATTTATCAAGCCCCAAAAACGGCTGGAAACAGCGGATTGGCAGTTTTTTTAAATTCAGACGAAGCTAATAGTTACCAAAATGGATTATACAGTACCACGGGTCATATCAGAAATCGGCTGCAACCACATGGGAGAGTTCGAGATCGCTAAAGAGTTGATCCTTCTTTCAAAAGAATGCCGGGCCGACTATGCCAAGTTCCAGAAACGCAACTCCCGCGAGCTGCTCACGCCTGATCAGTACGGAGCGCCGCACCCCGTCCCCTACAATGCCTACGGGGCTACCTACGGGGAGCACCGCGAGTACCTGGAATTCAGTCACCAGCAACATGCTGAGCTAAAAACCTACGCGGAATCTGTCGGTATCGGCTACGCCACCTCGGTCTGGGATATGACCTCTGCTCAGGAAATAATCGAATTAGCCCCGGATTTCATCAAGGTACCTTCGGCCTGCAACAACCACTTCGACATGCTCAGGCTACTGCGCGACTCCTATAAAGGCGATGTGCACGTTTCTACGGGCATGACTACCCTTGACGAAATCGAGCGGATTATTACGCTTTTTGAGGAAACTGATCAGGCCCGTACCCGGTTGGTGGTGTACAATTGTACATCAGGGTACCCCGTACCCTTCCCGGACATTTGCCTGCTGGAAATCCGGCGGATTCAGCAGCTCTACAGCGACCGGATCAAAGAAATCGGCTTTTCGGGTCATCACTTGGGCATTTCCGTCGATATAGCAGCCTACACGTTGGGAGCCGTCTGGATTGAGCGCCACTTCACCAAAGACCGTACCTGGCGCGGCACTGACCACGCGGCCTCACTGGAGGTACCCGGCCTCCAAAAACTGGTTCGCGACTTAGCCCATACCCACGAAGCGCTGACCTACAAGCCCACCGAAATTCTGGAAATTGAGCAGGTACAGCGCGACAAACTCAAATACCGCACCCATTGAAAGACGTACTTGCCATTATTCCGGCGAGGGGCGGGAGCAAGGGGTTACCGGGCAAAAACATTCTGCCGCTGGCGGGGCATCCGCTCATCGCGTACAGCATCAAAGCGGCTCTGGATTCGCCCGGCATCACGCGGGTGATTGTTTCTACTGATTCAGAGGAAATAGCCGAGGTGGCGCGCCATACTGGCGCGGAGGTGCCCTTCATTCGCCCTGACGAGTACGCCCAGGATCAAAGCCTGGACATCGACGTGTTTGTCCATGCTTTGCGGTGGTTGCAGGAAAACGAAGGGTACACTCCTGACCTGTTGGTACAGTTAAGGCCCACCTCACCTATTCGCTATGTGGATGATATTGAAAACTGCATTCGGAAACTAGCCCAACACCCCGAAGCGGACAGCCTACGCGTGGTGACTCCGTGCTTTCATACCCCGTATAAAATGTGGCGGCTGGACGAAGAGGGTACCTACCTGAATCCTCTTCTGACTTTGGAAAACACGCCCGATCCGTACAATCAGCCCCGGCAGTCGCTACCGGCGGTGTACTGGCAGATCGGTACCCTGGATGTCATTCGTCCCCAAACTATTTTGACAAAAAAATCCATGTCGGGTGAACGGATTTTGTCGTATGTAGTAGAGCAGGAACAGGCTATTGATATCGACGACCTGGCCAGTTTCCAGTGCGCCGAAGTCTATCTGGCTTCCCACGATTGTATCAAATTCAAGTCATGATTCCATTCGACAGTCCTATCCTGGTATTCGGGGCCGGTTCCATCGGGGAGCGTCATTTGGGTATTTTGCAGAAACTAGGCTACACCAATCTGTGGGTGTACCGGCAGCGCAACCTACCCCTGCGAACGGTGGATGGAGGTACCCTGCGCGTCATCTCTGACCTCACCCAGCTTAATCAACAGTCGTTCGCAGCGGCTATCATCTGTACGCCCACCGTCCAGCACCTACCCCAAACGCTGTGGTGCGTACGGCGACAGATTCCCGTTCTGATAGAGAAACCCCTGTCGCACACGTCGGAAGGTTTGGAAGAACTAGGGGTCGAATTGGTACAACAACCTACCCTGATTCAGATTGCTTATATGCTACGCTATCACCCTTTTTTTCAAAAAATAAAAAAACTAATAGAAAATGAGGAACTAGGTACCCTACTCAGTGTGCAAACCTATTGGGGCGAGTATCTGCCCGACTGGCACCCCTGGGAAGATTACCGCCAATCGTACGCCGCCCGGCAGGAGCTCGGTGGCGGCGTAGCCCTTACTCTGAGCCATGACCTCGATCTGGTCAACTGGCTAGCCGGCAGTCCTGTGAAGCACTGGAATACCCTAAAAAACTACCGTTCTTCGCTGGAAATCAACGTTGAATCCGGCGCGGATGTGTCGCTGGGCTACGAAAACGGCCTGACCGCTCATTGCCACCTCAATTTTCACGAACGTGTGCCGCGTCGCTGGTACCGTTTCGTATTTGAGGAGGGGTCGGTGGAGGTAGATTATTTGCAGGCAACCTACACCGTAATGCAGCCGGGCAAAGAAACAAGTGCTTATGAGTTGGAGAACTTTGATCGCAACCAGCTTTTTGAGGATCAGACCACAGATTTTTTCCAAAAGATAAATAGCGGTAGTTTTGCGGATTCTTCTTTGCGGGCTCTAGATGAATCGCGAATGATTCTGAAAATTTGCGCGTAGAGCTACATCCCAAGAAATCAGTAATGCCACACGAACCTGCCATTCACCCCTCCCTTTCCGTTGCCGCCCGCGTGATTTTGCTGACGGGCTCCTATGGATTGATCGGAAAAACCCTGGCGCACGCTTTCCTGCAACAGGGTGCCTGCGTTGTGTTGGCCGATCGCGACGAAGCTAAAAAAGAAGCTATACGCGCTGAAATGGCCGCGCAGTACCCCGAAGATCGGTTTCTTTGCTACGAGCTTGACATCACGCAGGAGCAAAGCTGCGAGCAGGTCGTAGCCGCCACGGTCGAGAAATTCGGCCGACTGGATGTGCTGGTCAACAACGCGGGCATCGACGCCAAATTTGATAAAGAAGGTACGGGAACTATCAACCCCAGTCGCTTCGAGCACTATCCCGCCGACTTGCTCCGGCAATCCGTAGAAGTGAACCTGACGGGTACGGTGCTGATGACGCAGTATGCCTGCCGCCAGATGCTGACGCAGGGAAGCGGCAATATTATCAACGTAGCTTCTACCTACTCGCAGGTAGCCCCCAACCAGAGCCTGTACGATTTTGGGGAGGGCGTGAAACAATTCAAACCCATCGACTACATCGCCTCCAAATCCTTTATCCCCAATTTTACGCGCTACGTCGCTACCTTTTATGCCCGTGACGGCATTCGCTGCAATGCCATTGTTCCGCACGCTATTTTCAACAACCACGACGAGTCTTTTCTGGCCAATTTCGCCAAACTTTCGCCGCTGGGCCGGATGTGCAACCGCGAAGAACTCATCGGGCCGTTCACGTTTCTGGCCTCTAACGCATCGAGCTACATGACGGGGTCGGTACTTACCGTCGATGGAGGATGGACCGCATGGTGACGATCAAACTTTTTCTGACCGATGTGGACGGCGTTCTGACCGACGGGAGTATGTACTACACCGAAAACGGCGATGAATTCAAGAAATTCAACACCCGCGACGGCATGGGCTTCGAGCTGCTGCGTAAGGCGGGGATCAAAACCGGCATCATCACCAGCGAAAACACCCAGATCGTGGCGCGCCGCGCCGCCAAAATCAAAGCCGACTACCTCTACCAGGGTCAGCGCGACGGCGGCAAGTTGGCGGCGGCAGTGGAAATCTGCACCAAAGAAGGCATCTCACTCAGCGAAGTGGCCTACATTGGCGATGATCTGAACTGCATTGGACTGCTCGAAAAGGTGGGCCTGGCTGCCTGCCCGGCCGATGCCGTCAATGACGTAAAGGCCGTCCCCGGGATTAAACTACTACACAGAAAAGGGGGTGAGGGCTGTGTGCGGGAATTTGTGGAACAAATCGTGAGAAACGCATGAAGGAAACCACCTCCTCCGATCCCTGGGACCTCGAAATAGTCCCCGCATCAGGCATATTCGATATCAACTGGCGGGAGATCTGGCAGTACCGCG
>JBBRDE010000217.1:0-9772 GCA_038204185.1 Cytophagales bacterium | reverse complement strand
CGATTCAGTTCGTGCCGAAACAAAAACCAGGCCCTGCTGAAAGTACATGGGGCTGAAGTCAGCCTGACGGGAATTAATGGGGAGGTACTCGACTCGGTAAGACGAGGAATCTTTAAAGAACCGCTTCTTGTCCATATACGACACCGTAAATTTCCGGCCTCGGAGGTCCTCGGTTTGCATTTCACCGTACTTGGCGTACATTTTCTGCGAGTCACGATATTTGCGGTTCTTAGCTAGCGACTGAGCGTAATACAGGTATACTTCACTTGGTAGATTACTGTAATTTTCCAGAAGTTTGCCGTAGATCCGCTCCGCGTTTTTAGAATCCTCAAGGCGCCGGTAGCTGTATCCAAGGTGGATGAGCGCCTCGCGGTTCTCCATGGGGTCGCTGCGTTTGTCAAGCTTCAGAAATTCTTCGTACTCGCGTATCGCACTGAGGTAGCTCATGTTTTCGAACTGCTTATTGGCCGCTTTAAGCCGCGCACTTTGCGCGTGGGCTCCCGCTGAAAGCAGCAACAAGCCCCCCACCAAAAGCAAAGTGTTTTGACATGTTTTCAGTAGTAAAAGTAGTTTCACGATGTAATAATGTTGTATAGTTAAAAACTGTGTTGCAAAGAAAATGCCAAATTAAACTTTAAGGTTAAAAAATATGAATGGTGAATAAATTCATAAACTATTTAGGGTAGTCTTTTTACCTGAATTCATGGTTTTTGAACCACAAAGAAATGGATCTATCATTTGATTTTACCGGTATTTCCTTCCCGCGGAAAGACCTGTTGTTGAAGATGGCTTGTTAAGAAGTAAACTCCGCTTGTATAACATTAAGTGTATGGGAACGGAGCCGGAAACGGTCATCCGATCGCAGACCGACCACCCACAGGATCGACTGGTCACCGTTAAGCAGCACCAGGCAATCCCGCTTATGCGACACGGGTACCTTACTTTCAACGAGCAGATCGCTTACTTTCTTACGTTTCCCATTCATCCCGAAAGGGCAGAACTTGTCGCCGTGCTCCCAGGGCCGTATTGTAAGGGGAAACTGCAATAATGCTTCATCGAAGTACGCACTATGTCGATCGGGATTGGGGATGAGCGTCGGGGAATAAGTGTGGCGTGTGAAGACCAGGACCCCATTTTCGAAAAGGGGAATTCGGGTGGTACCTTCAGGTATGAGCACAGGCTGCGTAACCGATGAATTTGTCTGGGGACGGAGAATCAACTCGAAGCGATCTTTTACCAGTGTGTGACTGGATGAATGGAAGCGCTTACCACTCGTAGCCCCCAGCGCTGCCACAATATCCTGTATTTGTGCGTAACTATATCCAAATGATTCCAGCACCCAATGTAGTTGGTAAACTGGTTCGCGGGCCTGGCATAATAAATCGATAGAAATATATAGCGTGTCGCCTTCCCGCCGAACGGCTTGCGTTTGCCAGTTATTAATATAAGTGTCTACTATAGTACTGGCTGAGCGCAGCCGTTCGATAGTATGCCGAAAAGTACTTTCCAGCGAAGGGTTAAGCTCCTGCAATACGGGAAGCACCCGATGACGCATAACATTTCGCCGGTAATGGTTGGTGGCATTGGAGCTGTCTTCCCGCCAGGCAATATTTTGGTGTAGGGCAAAGTCCATAATATCATTCTTTGACGTATATAGGAGAGGCCGGATCACAGGCCCCCGCACAGGAGCGATCCCAAGCAGCCCAACTAGTCCGGTGCCGCGCACCAGATTGAGCAGCACGGTTTCAATCGAGTCATCGGCGTGTTGGGCCAGGGCAAGATGGGCGTAGCCGAAGTCATTGAGAAGTTCATCGAACCAGGCGTAACGTAGGTCACGGGCAGCCATCTGAATGGAAATATGCCGGCTGTCGGCCTCATGCTGAGTGTCGAAGTGTCGAATATGGCAGGGTACCCCTACATCCTCGGCCCATTGACGCACAAAGCGATCGTCGGCGTCGGACTCGTGCCCTCGCAAACCGAAATTACAGTGGGCCACCGCAAAGGGGAAACCCGTGCGCCGAAAAAGTTCTGCCATGACCATGGAGTCCACTCCACCACTCACGGCCAGTAAAGTCGGTGTTGTGCTAAGGTTCAGCCGATGTTCGTTAACAAAAGTTAAAAAAGAATCCATCATAGGTCGATGCGTGCAATAAGGTGTAATTTTGCTTCAAACGCCCGCATCAAAGGTAGCAACAAACCGCTATTGCCTGGATCTTACAAAAAAGTAACTCAGGCAGGCAACCATTTTAAACGTTTGGGAGTCTTTCCTATCAAAGTAGTCATGAGAATCAGGTTTAGTGTCGTCATGTGTTTGTTAATAAGTGCAGTGTCTGCCTTCGGACAGGGGAGGCCGGGACAGGCTACAAGCGGCGGGGAAGAGAAAGTGGAGCTCCTTCCCGGTGCCGACAGCCTGACGATCATCAATGAAAACGGCTTGGAAATCAGGCGGGTGATAAATAATGTGCGATTTCGGCACAAAGGTTCGATCTTGTACTGCGACCTGGCGATACAGAATGTGGCTAGTAATCTGATCCAGGCCTATGGGAATGTAAAAGTGGTTCAGGGCGATACCATTACAGTTACGGGCGATACCCTGCTGTACTACGGTGATAGCCGATTGGCGATCGTAAGCGGTCGTAAGGCTGTTTTGACAGACAAAAAACGGACATTGACTTCCAGGCGACTTGAGTACGACATGGCCAATGGTCTTGCCTATTACCGGATGCCGGGCAGAACGGTCGATTCGGCCAACGTACTAACCAGCGATGAGGGGATTTATAACACGCGTTCGAAAGTATTCGACTATTACCGGAATGTCAAACTGGTCAACCAGAGGTATACGCTCACCACGGATACCCTTATTTATAACTCGATTACCAAGTGGTCTTATTTCAATGGACCGACCAAAATAGTGAACAAGGACGGTACCCTACTGGCTAAGCGTGGTCAGTATAACACAGAAACTGAGGAATCCAGCTTCAGTAACCGGACTATGGTTGAGAATGAGTCGTATACGCTTACTGGTGATACGCTTTTCTATGACAGCCAGAAACAACTTGGATTTGCCAAAGGCAACGTGGAAATTTTGGCCAAGGAAGATAAAACGCTTCTACTGGGAGATGAAGGTATTTACAGGGGGTTGGAAGGATTCTCAAAGGTGTACGGGCACGCGCTGGTGAAAAGCGTCGTATCGGAGGATACGCTCTACATTCGGGCCGATACACTCTATTCTATTGAAAATAAGTTGGATAGTACCCGTCGGTTGATTGGTGACAAACGGGTTTTTATCTATAAATCAGATTTTCAAGGTAGGTGCGATTCGGTGCAGTACAACACGACGGACTCCACTATCCTGTTCTTCCGGGATCCTATTTTGTGGGGGAACACCTATCAGATGGAGGCCGATTCGATCAGTGCTTTTTTGGTCAATAGCAAAGTCAATCGTATGTTGCTCCGAAGCAACTCTTTTGTTATATCGGAAGATACCCTCGTGAAGCAGTACAACCAGGTGAAAGGTAGAACGATCAATGCCTTTTTTACTCAAGACAGTAATTTGAAACAGGTACTGGTGGATGGAAATGGACAGAGTGCGTACTATGCCCTGGATGAGGAAGAGAAATTGATCGGTCTGAACCGGGTCGAGTGCGGAAAAATGAACCTGCAATTCAAAGAAAATCGTGTAAAACGCATTGCTTTTTTGGGCCGTCCGGTAGGTAGTTTGATTCCCCCTCAGAACATAAAGAATTCCCAACGTCAATTGGAAGGTTTTAACTGGCGCATCGTTGAAAAGCCCACCTTACGACAGACCATCTGGGCTGAAAAGGAGATTGTCGAACCCAAGAAAAAAGAGAACGATAATGGTAAAAAAATAAAAGAAAAATTGGTAGAACAGGCAAAAGCCCGATGATTTGGAAACATCTAGTACGATTTTTGTGTTATTTCCTGTATAGTAACAGCAAGGTTGGAATCACTATAATAAAATTTTGATGGCCACTTGCACAATAAATTTTGAAACTAGTAATTTTTTTATATATTTTTGTAAATCAAACGGACACTTTCGTTTTCCATACTCTTAAGTTGTGCCATGAAGAAAACTATACTTTTTGCTTATATCATTTCCACGCTAACGCTCTTGGAGGCATACGCTCAGGTGCCTGCTAACAGCAGCCGCCTGAATATGCCCAGTCAGCAGAAGGCGATGAGCCTGGATCGTCCATCGTTAATTCCCAAGCCTTCGGTGATCGAATTCAAGCCGCTGGGACTTCAGAAACCCCAGGCACTAAATAATTATTATCGGGCATTACTTTTCGCCAATCCCGTACCTGCCGGTTCCACTGCGGTTGACAATGCGGAAATTAACGTTATACCCGTAGAGCGTTCAGAGCGACGGTCTTATGGATTTGAAGAAAAGATTCGTAGTTCCGACGAGCAGTTGTATTCCAGTGACCGTATCACGGTTTCGAACGTGTATCCCAATCCAGCCAGCGATTTCGCCGAGCTTGACTACACGATTCAAGGCTCAGTTCGGGATGCAAAGGTAATTATCTATAACGTGTTAGGATCTCCCGTAGCGGAGTATGTACTAGACAAAAGTGATCGTAAACTGCGCATCAACACCCGCGAGATGCCTACGAGTGTTTATTTTTATCAACTCGCCGTAGACGGTAAGAAAGTAGCTACTAAGAAAATGCTGGTACGCCATCAGCAATAGCCCCATCCAGATACTTTCGTAGCTACCCGTTCGTTATGATCGGAGTAGCTTTTTTATTACCTTTGTCGCCTTATGCGAAAGAACACGATTTTAATTTTCTTCTTGTTTGTATTTGCCTCCTCACTGCTTACTTCCTGTAGTAAATTCTCAAAATTGCAGAAGTCGGGTACGGATGATGAAAAATATAAGGCTGCACTTGAATATTATCAAAAAGGTGATTTCTATCGGGCGGGCCTACTCTTCGAAGAACTGATTCCCTTGCTGAAAGGTAGCACAGAATCTGAAATGGCGCAGTTTTACTACGCCTATACACAATATCAGCAGGAGCAGTACAATATGAGCCAGTTCCTGTTCAAGAAGTTTTACGACACTTATGCCCGAAGCGATTATGCACAGGAAGCCCTGTACATGCACGCCTACTCCCTTTATAAGGACTCCGCTCCGCACACGCTGGATCAAACCAGTACGATGACTGCCATTTCTGCCTTGCAGGATTTTATCAATGCCTACCCGGAGAGTCCGTTCCGTAACGAGTGTACGGGGTACATTATGGAGTTGCGAAAGAAACTGGAATTGAAAGCCTACGAAAAAGCAAAGCTCTATTACAAAATCAGTGATTTTAATCTGGCTTCCCTAAAATCGGCGGTAATCTCAATCGACAATTTTAAAAAGGACTTTCCGGATTCTCAATATAGTGAAGAGCTCTCGTATTTGAAAGTAGACGCACAGTATACGCTGGCTAAAAGTAGTTTTGCCGAAAAGCAGAAGGAACGTTACCAGTCGGCAGTGAAATACTATCAGGAATTCATAGATAAATATCCCAAAAGCACCTATTTAAAGGATGCTGAAAAATTATACTCCAATAGTGAAGAGGAGCTGGTACGGATTGCCGCCCTTGATAAAGAAAAACAGAAAATTCTTGATAAAAGGGCAGATCCAAATACCAAACCCGCCAAGGTTACCACCTCATCCATAGAAAATTAACTCAGACAATATATAAAATTTAGATTAAGAATCCTATGGCATCCATAAATCCATCTATCATCACGCGTGATACCGACAAGATCGCAGCTAAAACCGGTAATCTATACGAATCGGTATCCATTATTTCCAAGCGCGCCCGTCAACTCTCCAGCAAGATGAAAGAGGAGCTTAACAACAAGCTTGCCGAATTTGCGTCGGGTGTCGACAACCTGGAAGAGGTGTTTGAGAATCGCGAGCAGATTGAAATATCGAAATTCTACGAGCGCATGCCCAAGGCAGGTAGTATGGCCATCGACGAGTTCATGGAAGGTAAAACCTACCATGCGTATCGTCAGTTGGAAGAAAACAAATAGGATTCTCACGAATCCCTTTTTCGGCCAGCCATACGATTCCGTATGGCTGGTTTTTTATACATCAGCCTCTTGATTTTGGACCTGCATAATCTTTTGAATTCTGTGAATCTGGTTGGAAAGAAAATACTCGTAGGTATATCCGGGAGCATTTCCGCCTATAAAGCGGCCATACTGGTACGCTTGTTGGTTAAGGCCGGTGCCGAAGTACGCGTGCTTATGACCCAGGCGGCCACAGAATTCATTACGCCCCTCACACTGTCTACTCTATCCAAGAATCCGGTATTGTCGACGTTTATGAGCAATGACGGAACAGGCCAGTGGAACAATCATGTGGAATTGGGCCTATGGGCCGATGCCTTTCTGATCGCACCCGCTACCGCACATACCCTGGCGCGCTGTGCCAACGGAATTTGCGACGATCTGCTCACGGCGGTGTACCTGTCGGCCCGGTGTCCCGTATTTTTTGCCCCCGCTATGGACTTGGACATGTATCGCCACGGCTCTACTTTGCACAATATGCATCGATTGCGCTCCTACGGAAATACGATAATCGAAGCCGAATATGGAGAGCTAGCCAGTGGTTTGGTAGGAGAAGGCCGGTTGGCAGAACCGGAAGTGCTTGTGGAAATGATGCAGCGGCACTTCGCATTTCGCTCCGTAGTATCTGGCAAGCGCGTATTGATCACTGCGGGCCCTACTCAGGAGGCACTTGATCCGGTGCGCTACATCAGCAACCACTCCACCGGGAAGATGGGCTATGCTATTGCCCGCGCGTTTGCTCAGGCCGGAGCGAATGTTACATTGGTGAGTGGTCCTGTGGCACTGGATGTGCCCAGTGCAGGGGTAAATTTGATTAAAGTGCGTTCGGCCCGGCAGATGCTTGAAGCGAGTCAGGAACACTTTCCGACCAGCGATTTGGCGGTTTTTGCGGCAGCAGTGGCCGATTATACCCCTATCGAAGTAGCTGAACAAAAGATCAAGAAACATAGTGGTACCTTTCCTTTGAATCTTACCAAAACGTCGGATATCGCTTTGACACTAGGGGAACAAAAACAAAACCATCAACTTTTGGTAGGGTTTGCGCTGGAAACTGAAAACGAACTTGAAAATGCCCAGCGCAAACTAAAAAGTAAAAATCTGGACTTTATTATCCTGAATTCTCTAAACGATCCGGGGGCCGGCTTTGCATACGATACCAATAAAATTACCGTTATTGACAGGGAGGGCATAATCAGACATTTTGAACTCAAAGATAAGGAGGAAGTGGCGCAGGATATTCTTGATATTATAACCGAAAAATGGAGCGAAGTATGAAAGTCTACTGGATTAGGTGGAGCGTAGTGTTTTGTGTACTTCTAGGCGGGGTTGCAACTGTCCAGGCTCAAGAGCTAAACTGTACTGTGAATCTTAATTACGACCAGTTGTTTGCCCAGCAAAAAACGGATGAACAGACCATGAATCAGCTCAAGATATACATGAGCGATTTTATGAACAACACCCGCTGGACCAATGACCAGTTTGCTCCTGAAGAGCGGGTGAAGTGTAAATTGAATGTAAACTTGATTCGTTCGGTGACTCAGGGTAGCTACGAAGCCAATGCCCAGCTCATTGTGACCCGTCCGGTTTTTAACGCTACGTACGAGACGGTGCTTTTTACTTTCGTGGATCGTAATTTCAATTTTACGTTTCTTCCCAATACCCCCATGTTTTTTAATGAAAACAACTATACTGACGAACTTCCCTTCACGCTGGCTTTTTACTCCCTGGTTGCCCTTACCCTCGATTACGATTCGTTCAGCAAGACGGGAGGTACCCCTTACTTACAGCGAGCGTTTAACCTTACCAATCTTGCCCGCAACGCCTCGCCCTTTCAGAAAGCATGGAATTCGAACGGCGATACACGCAACCGGTATTGGCTGGTGGAAAATCTGATGAGCCAACAATTCCTGCCATTCCGAGAAGGCTTGTACAACTACCACCGCCTCGGTCTCGATGCTGTGGCCGAAACGCCGGGGCTGGCGCGGAAAAAAGGATTGGAAATGCTCACGACCATGAAGCAGGTGGCGCAACTTCGCCCTGGTGCCGTGGTAGTCAACTCGTTTTTCGACGCCAAGTCGGAAGAACTGTACAATATGTTCCGGGAGGCCTCACCAGACGACCGCCAGCAGGTGTTTACCTTGCTCTCTTCGCTGGACCCCACCAAAACCGAACTATATCGGAAACTGATCCAGTAAAAGGTACCCTACCATGAGCAAACGCATGATCCGTATCTTTTCGCCCAACATTACGGATTCGCTACCCAAGCTCCTGAACCAGGAACTACACGTGGTGCTTTATAACGGACATACGGTTTTTGGTCGTCTGAAATCGTTCACTGCTTTTTGCCTCCTAATCAACGACTTGCGCAACCATATCCATGAAATAAAACTGACTGATATTGAGGAAATCATTTTGGATCGCCAAAGCACACGCTCCCTAACCTTGGCTTGATGACCTTAGTCCTGATCCGGAAAAATTACCTCAGAAAATATCTTTCGTTTCTGCCAGCGACACCGAACCCCCTTCGTTTTTGAATTGTTGATTTGTTGCTACCTTCGCGACGAACGCCAGGTAGTCCCCATGTATGCTCACGAATCTACTCATAAAAAATTATGCGCTTATTGAGCATCTCGAATTAGCGCCTGATCCTCAGCTTAATATCATCACGGGTGAAACCGGTGCCGGAAAATCCATTATGCTGGGGGCAATTGGCCTTTTGCTGGGAAATCGGGCCGATACAAAATCCCTGTACGATTCTACCAAAAAATGCATCATAGAAGGAACCTACGATGTGGTGGGGTACGCGCTAGAACATGTATTCGAAGAGGAAGAACTCGATTTTGGCCTACATTGTATTGTGCGTCGGGAAATTAGTCCGAGTGGAAAGTCGCGCGCCTTTGTGAACGACACACCGGTGAATTTGGATACCCTTCGACGGGTTACCAATCAGTTGATGGATATTCACTCCCAGCACGACTCCATCATGTTAGGCAACAATGAATTTCAGCTTGAAGTAGTTGATGTATACGCCCAAACCGAAAGCCTGCTGAAAAGATACCGGAACGATTTTCGTAATTATCGGCAAGCCCGCGAACAATATGATACGCTTAAAAAGGAAACCGATCGCCTACGCCGGGAGTTTGACTATAATAATTTTCTCTATCAAGAATTAGCCGAAGCTAATCTGAGTGCAGATGAGCAGGAAACGCTGGAAAAGGAGTTAAACCTGCTCGAAAATGCCGTAGAGATTAAAGAGAAGCTCCAATTGGCGTTCGACTATCTGGATAATCCGGAGCAGTCGATTCTGGATTTGTTGAAGAACGCCATAGGTACCCTCACCCAGGCCAGTCGACTGGTGCAGGACTACACCGCCTTGCGTGACCGCGCGCAGAGTACCCTGATCGAACTACGGGATCTGGCGGACGAAATTGGGGCTGCCGGAAGTTTGGTGGAAGTAGACGACGATCGAAGTACACTGGTTCGCGAACGACTGGATTTGATTTATCAGCTGCAACAAAAGCACCAGGTAAGGACCGTAGCGGAGTTACTGGCGATCCAGACAGCACTGGAAAAGAAAGTGAGTAAGGTACTGAATATGGACGATGAGTTGGCTAAGTCACTGGCTGCTACCGAGCGTACCCACGGCCGCATGATGCAAAGTGCCCAAAAATTATCGACTGCCCGG
>JBBRDE010000216.1:0-9774 GCA_038204185.1 Cytophagales bacterium | reverse complement strand
AAAAAATCACATTCGGGCCGCCAGCAGTAGCGTCAAATCCTTGTAGCGCATACCAAATTTCCGGGCAATGTAGGCGTTGGTAAGCGTCCCGTTATGACTGTACACGCCTTTCATAAACCAGCGGTTGGCGTAAATCATTTCCTCTATTCCCCCAATGGTGCCCGTTTGCAGCAGAAAAGGCAGAAAAATATTGCTCAGCGCTGTACTGGCCGTGTGCGCTACACGCGAGGCAATATTGGGCACACAGTAGTGGATGATTTCGTTGTGCCGGAAAATGGGTTCCTTGTGGGTAGTCATCCGGGAAGTCTCAAAACAGCCGCCCTGGTCGATACTCACGTCTACAATCACCGAATTGGGGCGCATGCGGCTCACCATTACCTCCGTTACCACGCAAGGGCTCAGGCCATCCTCGGCTCGCATGGCGCCGATCACCACATCGGCGCGGGCAATGGCTTCGGTCAACGTATCCGAATCAATGATCGAGGTGTACAGGTTTTGACCCACAGCGTATTTCAACCGCTGTAGGCGGTATATATGATTATCGAATACTTTGATGTCGGCACCTACCCCCATGGCAGCGCGGGTAGCATACTCAGCCACCGTACCCGCGCCCAAAATGACGACCTTGGTAGGGGGTACCCCCGTGATCCCACCCAGAATAATGCCCTTACCCCCATTGGAATTACTCAAATATTCGGCGGCAATCAATAGTACCGTACTGCCGGCGATTTCACCCATAGCTCGAACGATGGGCATTCCGCCTACCTGGTCTTCGATGAACTCGTACCCGATGGCGGTAATTTTTTTCTGGTTCAGCTTTTCGAAGTAGCTTTTGTCCAGCGCGGGCAGATTGAGCGTGGAGATCAGCGCAGAACCCGCCTTAATCAATTCAAATTCCTTGGCAACCAAAGGCTCTATTTTCAGAATCAGGTCGGCCTGATAGACCTCCTTGGCGCTGTATACGATGCGGGCGCCGGCTTCGCTATACTCATGATCGGGGTACTTGGACCCTATCCCCGCTTTTTTTTCCACCAGGACTTCATGTCCATTCCGCACCAGAATAGCCACCCCCTCGGGGGTAAGAGCAATGCGGCTTTCCTGTAACGAGACCTCACAGGGTAAGCCAATCCGTAACGAATAATCATCTCTTTTCACCTCCAACATAGACTCCTGCGGATAAAGGGCCGATTGCTTGGCCAATTGTTCGAACCCGGTAATCTGAGGCTGTGCCATGGTATTCAGTTGAAATTCGTGACGGAGAAAATGACGGACTGGGGTTGATTCTTACAATTTGAAAGCGACTATCAGAATTCTGGCGCACCCGTTAGCGTTTTGGCAATAACTTCGGCCTGAATGCCCCGACCACCGTCGGCTTCCTCCCGAATAGTTACGGAAAAATATGTTTCGGGCCATAGGGACTCGATTTTATCGGGCCATTCGATGAAGCAGTACGCTCCCGAGTCCAGGTATTCGTCGGCCCCCAGATCGTAGGCCTCGGTTTCAGTTTTGATACGGTAAAAATCGAAGTGGTAAATCAGGCCGTTTTTCCCGGCATCATACTCATTCACGATGGAAAATGTGGGACTCTGAACGGGCTTTTGTACACCGAGTTGTTGACATATCCGTTGGATCAGCGTGGTTTTTCCAGCCCCCATACCCCCATAGAAAAGCCAGACAGTCTCTGAGCCACCCAGCTGAAGCAGCTGTTGGGCCACCAGATCGAGCTCGGATAAACCGGAACAATGAATAAAGACGGATTGGGCTTTCATGGCGCAAAATTAGCAATTTTTAGTATTAAAAGTCCGGCCTGCGCTGTCATCACTTCGGGGCGATTTGACTATTTTAAAAAATTCGGGTTTTAGTCAGCTGTTTTGATAAAAAAAATCGTCCCTATCTTTACCCGAGCTGTAAAAAATTAACAGGAATAACGAATCCATCGAAAAGTACATAATCGACCGGGGTGCCTTATTGTACCATTCATAAATGGTGCGCCAGCCCGAGCGCGGGTTCGACGCCCCGCGGTCATCATTCATCATTCATAACTCATCTCTAATTTCCTATGTCAGAACGTGTTTTAAATGTCGGCCTCATTGGCTTTGGTCTTTCGGGGCGGTATTTTCATGCTCCTTTTTTATCGGTCAATCCCCGCTTCAAGCTCAAAACGGTCGTGGAGCGGTCTAAAAACGAAGCCCAGGAATTTGATTCTGCTATTGAAAATGCCCGCTCGGTGGACGAACTGCTGGCCGATAAATCCATCGATCTGGTGTTTGTTTGTACCCCCAACGACACGCACTTTTCGTACGCGATGGACGCGCTTGAAAATGGTAAGCACGTGGTGATCGAAAAACCTTTTGCCAACACCGAAGCCGAAGCGAAGCAGCTATTCGAAGTCGCGGAACGCAACGGGCTGATCGCCACCGCCTACCAGAACCGGCGTTGGGATTCGGATTTTCTGACCATTCAGAAGTTAATCCAGGAAAATAAATTGGGGAAAGTCGTCGAGTACGAGAGCCGCTACGATCGCTTTCGCCCCGTGGTGCTCACCGATACCTGGAAGGAAAAACAGGCCGAAGGCAGTGGGAATGTGTATAATCTGGGCCCTCACCTGCTCGATCAGGCATTCGTGCTGTTCGGTACCCCCCAGACCGTGACGGCAACCATCCGCAGTGTCCGCGAAAACAGCGATGTCGATGACTATTTTGACATTCACCTGGGCTACGAGGATAAAATGGTCATTATCAAATCCAGCCTAATGGTGTACGAAAACAGCCTGCGGTACGTAATTCACGGCACTAAGGGTACCTTTGTCAAGCGGGGACTCGACGCCCAGGAAGAAACCCTCCGCCGGGACGTGCTTCCCAACGCTGAGAACTGGGGTGCCGAGCCCGAAGACCGCTGGGGTACCCTACACAGCGATCATTTTACAGGAATAGTCCCCAGCGAAGCAGGTGACTATATGGCGTTTTACGATTCGGTATACGACGCCATTGTGAACGGCAAGGAAATATCTGTAAAGCCCGAGGAAATACTGCGCACGACGCGGGTTATCGACCTGGCCTTCGAAAGCAGCGAGCGACAGACGACTATTAGCTATTGATGGTTTGGAGATGCCGGAAGCTGGATTTTTAATTCTGGATTAACGATTAGAAACGCCATAACACAAATGGGCTACGCCAAAAGCGTAGCCCATTTGTGTTATTTTGATCGAACGTTAAGCAACCTACACTAACCCCAGCTCTTTCCCGATCGACTGTACCTTGTCTTTCAGGCTTTCGTACACTTTGTCAAAATCTTCGTTTTGTTCCAGATTAGCCCGCACACCCACGTAGAATTTGATCTTGGGCTCGGTTCCCGAGGGGCGACAAGTAAACTTAGTGCCGTCGTTGGTGAAGAATTGTAATACATTGGACATCTCGATGCCCATTTGGCCCGATGGAATATTGAACACGGTACCCTCCCGCATGTCGGTATTGGTGAGTGCCTCATAGTCGTCCATCCGAATAACGGGCGCACCGCCCAGGGTTTTGGGCGGATTAGCCCGGAAATCGGCCATCATTTGCTGGATCTCCTCAGCCCCGCCCTTGCCTTTTTTGGTAATAGAAATAAGTCCCTCGTAATAGAAGCCATACTGCTTATAAATCTCCATGAGCATGTCAAACAGGCTCAGACCCTTATCTCTGGCATAAGCCGTAAGTTCGGCTATAATAGCACAGGAAGCGATGGCGTCTTTGTCGCGCACGGCGTCGCCGATGAGGTACCCGTAGCTTTCCTCTCCTCCGCCAATGAACTCTTCCAGTCCTTCCTTTTCACGTATTACCTGGGCAATGTATTTGAAGCCCGTCAGGGTATTGTAGCATTTCACCCCAAATCCATCGGCCATATTGTCGATCAGGTCGGTGGTCACGATGGTTTTACAGATGTATTGGTTTCCGGTTAGTTTTCCGGCTTCCTTCCAAGCCGATAACAGGTAGTAGATCAGCAGACTGGCCGTCTGGTTTCCATTTAGTAATTGCAGTTCGCCGTGGTGATTCTTGGCCCCGATACCCACGCGGTCGGCGTCGGGGTCGGTACCCAAAATCAGGTCGGCGTCGATTTCTTTGGCTTTTTCCATGGCCAGGCTCATGGCCTCGCTTTCCTCGGGATTGGGGTACACCACCGTCGGAAACTGGCCGTTGCCGTTGGGTTCGGCCTGCTCTTCGATGATCGTCACATTCTCAAATCCCATCGCGGCCAGGGTGCGGGGTACCAGGCTCACGCCCGTACCATGAATCGGCGTGTACACGATTTTAGTATCCTTCTGCCGCTTGATCGCATCTTTCGAGATGGAAAGCGACAGAATATGATCGACGTATTTTTTATCGATTTCTTCGCCAATGCTATGGATCAATTCGGGATTCCCCTCGAACTTGATTTGATCCACGGAAGTAATGGCCTTGACTTCTTCGATGATGTTGCTGTCGTGCGGCGCCACTACCTGCGAGCCATCCACCCAGTAGGCTTTATAGCCATTGTACTCCTTGGGGTTATGCGACGCCGTGACCACCACTCCGCTGTGGCAATTGAGTTCGCGAATGGTAAAGGATAGCTCGGGCGTAGGACGCAACGACTCAAAGAGGTACACCGTGATGCCATTGGCCGAGAAAATATCGGCGATGATTTGGGAAAATTCGTCGGACTTGATACGTGAATCGTAGGCAATTGCCGCCTTGATCGTTTCGTTAGGAAATGTTTTGTTGAGGTAATTAGCCAGCCCCTGCGTGGCTGCCCCTACGGTGTAACGGTTCATGCGGTTGGAGCCGATGCCGATCAGGCCCCGCAATCCCCCGGTTCCAAATTCGAGGTCTTTATAGAAAGCATCGGTCAGTTCGGTAGTGCTTCCGTCGTCGATGAGTTTCTGTATTGCGGATTTAGTTTCCTGATCATAATTTCCTTCCAGCCAGGCATTCACTTTGTTTTCTACGTTTGCTTCCAGTTGTACGGCCATTTTTTTAGTTGAAAGTTGAAAGTGGACAATTGACAGTGGCACTTTGATTCTTAGCGTTTTTCTTCACCCGCTTATCGTGCTTCGTACTTAAAGTACCCGGCCGGACAATTCTCATCCCTTGTCTACCACTAATTTCTCCATTTCCAGCCGTGCATCGTCTTTTAATGAAGCCGCCGATTTGGCCTGAGCCTGAGCCGTTTTCAGAATTAGTTCCGCCACCAGGCCCGTCCACCCAGTTTGGTGACCGGCCCCGCAGCCCCGTCCATTATCGCCGTGGAAGTATTCATAAAATAGAATGTAATCCCGGAAATGCGGATCGGTTTGTAGTTTCTCATTGTCCCCAAACGCGGCCCGGCGGTCGTTCCCATCTTTTTTAAAGATGCCGATCAGGCGGTTGGCCATACCCATGGCTACCTCGTCGATCGTGGTGGTATTCCCCGAGTTCGTAGGGTACTCTACTTCGTAATCGTCGCCGTAGTAGGCATGGAACTTCATCAGGGAGTCGAAGATCAGGTAGTTAAGCGGAAACCAGATCGGCCCCCGCCAGTTGGAATTTCCACCCATGATGTCGGTCAGGGCTTCGGCGGGGGTGTACCCTACCTGAAGCACCTCGCCATTGATGTAGAACTTGTAGGGATTTTCCTCATGGTACTTTGACATGGCTCGAATTCCGAATTCCGACAGGAATTCCTTCTCGTCCAGCATCCGTTTCAGGATCATTTTCATCCGGTGACCCCGCAAGATGGCCATAAGTCTGTTTTCGCCTTTACCCGACTCAAACCAGCGCGAAATCAGGCGGGCCAGATCGGGCCGGTTGGCCAGCACCCACTCTACACGGCGCTTGAAGATCGGCATTTTGTCCAGCATCTGCGGGTCGAGAATTTCAACCGCAAAAAGCGGAATGAGGCCCACGATGGATCGTACCTTTAACAGAATACTCTGCCCGTTGGGAATGTGGATGACATCGTAGTAGAACTGATCGTCCTCGTCCCACAGACTGATGGTAGAATTCCGATCGCCCATCGCCTCCATCGCCCCAGCAATGTATAGGAAGTGCTCAAAAAATTTAGAGGCCATATCCTGATACACAGGCTGTTTCAGCGATATTTCCACCGAAATGCGCAGCATGTTCAGCGTATACATGGCCATCCAGCCCGTCGCATCGGCCTGTTCGAGCTTGCCGCCAAAGGGCATGGGCGTCGAACGGTCGAACACCCCAATGTTATCCAGGCCCAGGAAGCCGCCGCTGAAAATATTGTTGCCGGTTTCGTCTTTCTGGTTGACCCACCAGGTAAAGTTGAGCAGGAGTTTATGAAATATTTTTTCCAAAAACGCGATATCCCCTACCCCATCATTTTGTTCCCGGTCGATCTCGTATACTTTCCAGGTGGCCCAGGCGTGTACCGGCGGGTTTACATCCGAAAAATTCCATTCGTAAGCCGGAATCTGCCCGTTGGGGTGCATGTAGTACTCGCGGAGCAGGATTTCCAGCTGCCGCTTTGCAAAGTCAGCATCGACCCGCGCCAGAGGAATGCAGTGAAAGGCCAAATCCCAGGCCGCAAACCAGGGGTACTCCCACTTGTCGGGCATGGAGATAAGGTTGGCCGCGTAGAGGTGCTTCCAGCCCGAATTCCGCCCCCACTTACGCCCGTAGGCAGGCTCAGGGTGGGATGGATCCCCTTTGAGCCATTCGTACACGTTATAATAATAAAACTGCTTGCTCCACAGCATACCCGCGTAGGCCTGCCGCTGAATGGAAAGCAATTCGGGATCTTTAACATCCTTCTGGATTTCGGCGTAGAATTCATTGGCCTCCCGGATACGCTTATTAAACATGTCATCGAAACCCCCAAAAGGCTCCGAAATAGTATGATTGACCAGCCTCATGCGAATCGTAACACTTTCACCCCCTTTTATGATTCGTGAGAAACGCCCGGCAGCTTTGGTTCCAATATGGTTGGGATTGACCGTGTTGCTCTTCCGCCCGCTGATTACATAATCGTTGATGCCATCCTTCGGGTAGGCCGTAGTATTCGCGGTTCCGTATAGTTTCTTGAAGTTGGTTTCATTTTCACAAAATAACAACTCGTCCGTTTTGTCCAGGTATAAGTTGTATTTGCCATGCTTGCGGTGATTGACCTCGATGATCCGGTTGGCCATGCCATTCATGATGGGCTTGTAATCGAATGCAGGGTACCCCCACGACCAGGTGTTCCGAAAAGCAATGGTGGGCAGAATCGTAATCGGGGCGTCCTTATGGCTCCGGTTATGAACGGTCACCCTAATGTAAATATCTTCCTCATCGGCCTTGGCATACTCCATAAAAATATCGAAGTACTCGTCTTTGTCAAAGATGCCCGTATCCATGATCTCGAATTCCGGCTCGTTTTTCCCACGCCGGGCGTTTTCCTGCCGAATTTTCTCGTAAGGAAACAGATTCTGGGGGTACTTATACAGCATCTTCATGTACGAGTGTGTGGGGGTACTATCCAGATAATAGTACATTTCCTTCACGTCCTCGCCATGGTTGGCTTCCGTATTGGTCAACCCAAAGATGCGTTCCTTCAGCATTTTGTCTTTGTGATTCCAGAAAGCAAAAGAGAGGCAAATATGCTGCTTGCTATCCGAAAAACCGCCGATGCCCTCCTCGCCCCAGCGGTAGGCTTTGGAACGGGCCATTTCGTGAGTGATATAGTTCCAGGCGTCGCCATTCCGACTGTAATCCTCCCGTACGGTACCCCACTGTCGTTCCGATAGATAGGGCCCCCACTTCTTCCAACCCTTGTTGTCTTTCTGGAGGGTAAGTCTTACTTTTTCTGCGCTATTAGCCATATCGTATCGGTAAATTGATCCCGGGAAGTTTGTTTGATGCTTTTATTGAGTCAACCGGCTATTTATTTTTTAAAAACGAGACAAACCTTGTAAACTTTTGAAGTCCACAAATAAAGTGGTTTTGCGAACTGATTGTTAATGAATTGGTAAAATAAAGCGCGCAAAAATTATTCGCCTAAAATTATCCAGCTTTCTATGTTTTCTATACTATCCATCGAATCAATGCGATTCGCGGTAAAATCGACCATCCCTGCGTAAAAGGCTGTGAGCGAATGGGCTTCCTGAGCGGTTTGGACAAGCACCGGGTCCCGTTCCCTTCGACACTCGTGAATCACGTCTTCTACGTACTCTTTAAACATCAACTGTACCGGCAACCGATAATATTCCCCCGAATTGATTTCTAATACAGGTATCGCTTCGTGGGTACCTCTTGCGCCAATCAGACCGAATTCACGCTGCGCCTGCTTATAAGCGACATCACTGGCTTTGATCAGCAGGCCCCGCCGGGGTAAAACCCTTTTGACACCAAATTCAATTTTTTCGTCCAAAGCGGCCAGCTGTTTCCGCAGGGTCCAGGTATCCTTACCCGTCCGGATGCGCTCCCGGATGGATTGGCGAATAAAATACGTCAGCGCCTGTGTCACATTCAGGCCGATTTCGCCCATTTGTTTGAAAATGAGTGACGTGGGCGACATCCCCGGAATGGTGTTCGGGTCGTGTAGCAACACAGTCCCCTCGGAAGTCAGAAAACCATCGATCCGGGCGCAAACGTTGATACCTAAACGCTCGAAAACCGTAGCAATATTCTCCCGGATTTTTTGATTATTTTCGTAAGTCGTATCGACCGGAATGCGCTTGCGCGTGGCCCCAGGCTTGTATTTGGAATTAAAGTCAAACACTTCCACAACCTTGACCACTTCCGTCGGCGGCAGGGCCAGCGGGGTACCATCGTCGAGCTGCAAACAGCCGCAGGAAAACTCCTGCCCACGCACGAACGTTTCCAGCAATACCTGATCCTCGGCGTTACTGCTTGACAACGTAATTGGGGATTTGTCGAAAGAAAACCTTTGATCAAGCAGCGAGATCAGGGCATCGGGATGGAAGATTTCCTTTCCATCAACGACTACCGGAAAGCCGATTCCCTCATCCAGATTGGCCATGCGCTGCGCCCATTGCTGCTTGTCGGCGTCGGAAAAGGATGCCCATTCCTCAGCACCGAGTTCCAATTGGAAAAAGCACTGATTGATCGCTTGCACAAAGGTGGGAAAATCGTTCTTCTGCACGATAGCCACCCCGATGCTCGACCCTTGGTGCGGGGCTTTCACCACAATTGGGATACCCAATTCGCTTTTTATTTCTTTAAATAACACTTCCCGGTTGCGGCTCTGCCAGTCAGAGTAGGTTAGCACGCCCGTTTTCTTCTGTTGGCCGTTGGCGAGGGTGATCATCTCGTTTTGCAGTATTTTATCAATGCCCACCGCCGAGCCCATCAATCCCGGACCACTATACGGAATACGGTACCATTCCAGTAGTCCCTGAATGGCCCCATCCTCACAGTCAGGGCCATGCATGGCCAGAAAAGCAAAATCGAAATGCTGCTTGAATTCCTGTGGGGTGAGAAGTTGGCCGATCTCCGGGGATAGGTCCGCCGTGGCTAATTCGGGAAAAGATTCTGCGTACAGACGATATTTACCCTGCTGACTTTCTAATTTCGGAAAGAAATCACGAATTTCATTGGTGTATAGAACCGCTTGCTGAACCTTAATGAAACGTCCGAAGCTATCCACGAAAATGGGAACGGGCTCAAAAATTGTTTGGTCCAGATGCTCGAAAGCGGTTTTGCCGCCGGCAAAGGAAATCTCACGCTCGCGGGAGGGACCGCCAAAAAAAATGCCAATTCGCATGGTTTACGTTGATTAGTAACGAAACCGCAAGATAAGGTGAGTTTTTTTATGGGA
>JBBRDE010000215.1:0-9847 GCA_038204185.1 Cytophagales bacterium | reverse complement strand
AAATCAGCAAATACTGCATCCTCCACTTTGGGAGTAGCCCCCACCGTAACGGCCGGCCAGAGTACCTTAACCTTGTCCAACCCCGGATGAAGGTACAGCCGGGTGCGGAATCCTTCCTCCCAGCCCGTCACGACATCGGGTAGTCCATCCCCATTGATATCCGCCATCTTAACTCCATCGGCCCCGGTAGAGGAAGAATCAATGGTATGGCGAGGCCAGGGTTGGGTTTGGGCAAAAGTGATACAAACCGGGTAAACGATACCTAGTATCGCCAGTATGGCAAGTCGGTGTGCCTTAGTTGGGATCATCAATTCAGTTAAAATATAGCCCGTTATACTTCGCATAGGGCGTCGTAATTTTGGTCTTACTCCCCCGAATCATTTTCAGAAGACCGGTCAATTCTTTTTCTTTCTCCGATTCCTTCTCCTATGTAGCACGGCTTTCGGCTAAACTCAATCCTCCGGCTTATCTTTTTTAGCCTCCCCCCGATAAGCGGTGAGCAGGACGGGATTATGTACTTTGATATAGCTCAAAAGACGGGCGTCTAGTTCCTTTACTTTGGTGGGATTCTTCGCTGCCAGATCCCTGAGCTCGCCCTGATCTTTACTAAGGTCGTACAATTCCCGTTTTCCCGTTTTCCAGAAACGCACTAGCTTATCATTCCCCGAAATAATGGCCGAATGTGGATAACCATTGTTGTAGCGGTGAAAATAGAAGTCTTTCGTAGTACGGTTTACTACTCCTTTTCCATTATTTTTCAACACTGACAGAAAACTACCTCCATCCCGATCTTTTTCAGGCCGGGCCGTACCTCCCGCCAGCTCGGCAAAGGTGGGCAGCAAATCCCAGCCAATGACGGGTACATCACTCTGGCTTCCGGCCTTAATACCTGGCCCCATCACGATAAAGGGAACCCGGATTCCCCCTTCGTAAAGTACCCATTTCCCTCCTCGGAGGGGGTAGTTACGCATGGGCTGGTCAAATTTCGTAGGGTGGTCCAGACGATTGCGTACCGGAGGCAGGAACTCGGTGGCCCCGTTGTCGGCCATCAGGAAAATGTAGGTATTATCAGCAATCCCCAGCTTTTCTACCTCATCGAGGATAGCCCCAATACCCGTATCGAGATCAAAAAGCATTCCCGCCCAGGCCGGGTTGCTATGCCGTTTCCCCTCCTTCTTTTTGGTAAAGTAATCGAGCGTAGACTGCTTGGTTTCCATATTGACGTGGGTAGCGTAGTGCGATATTTGTAGGTAGAACGGAATCTGCCTGGAGGTTTGTTTCTGCATGAATCCAATGGCTCTTTCCGTCAGGGTGTTAATTTTTTTAGGGTCTTCGGTAAGGTAGTGGTCGTCCCACTTATCGCCTTTTACCTGCACCAGATTTCCGTTTGCGTTGCGGGTATCTCCATCACTCAGGTCATAGCCAAACTTTTCAGGTACCATCTCGGCCCTAAAATCCCACTTGCCCAAATGAGCGGCCTAGTACCGGTTGTCGATGCCTTTCAATACCTGCGGTAGAGAACGCAGCGCGTTGCTTCCGGGCTTGTAACGGTCGGGAAACTCCTCATCCCCCTGACGAATGGGCGTTTGTCCAAACTGAATACTGCGACGCGTAGGTGAACAAATCGAAGCCGGGGCGTACCCGCGTGTAAACCTCATGCCCGCCCTGGCCAATCGGTCTATGTTGGGCGTTTCGTAGTAGTCACTGGCAGATTCGGGTACGTCGTTTTGCATCCGTGACGATAAGGAGGTCCATCCCTGATCATCGGTCAGGATAAAAATAATGTTGGGAGGCGTAGCCAATGGCGATTGGGTTGGTTTGCTACCGCCTCCAACCAGCAAGCCAATGCCTGATACCAGCACCAACAGGCTACTTTTATAATAATTCTTCATCATAGTCCTCGTCTAAATATTGTCAATAATTTTTGGGTCATCAGGTCATTTACGATCTACTTTGGGTAGGCCGGGTTATAGGGTTCTTGCGCGAATTTCTTCACTTCTTACACTCTGATTTTTTAGAAAGTAGTACTCGTTGAACTGACAAGGGGAGCTCATCTATAACCTCCTGAAAGTGAGTTTTGTCTTTGCGTAATTCCACGAGCTTAGTACTACCCGGAGTTGTTCCCTGATAGGTTTTTCCCGCTAACTGAACCGATCCTCCGGTCGAGAAGGAGGTTTGGGCATCCGATATTTTTAGCTCCGCCGGACTACCTAGCCCTAGTTGGGCAGAAACCTGCCAATCTCCTACCCCTACGGTTACCTTCTCACCAGCTACCGATGATTCTATTGATGGCTTACCTCCTCCCGGAGCCCCTACCTGCACCACAGATAAAAACCGCATCTGACTTGATTTTACCTTATTGGTCGCTTTTAGATGCCATTGGTTATCGTCATATTCAATAACCTCCCCATCTTCGTTTACGCGGCCAATGACGTTGACGGCCGGTATTTCGAAGGTATCGGCAGCAGCCCATTCTATCGGAAGGGTACTCCATAACCCACCCTGACCCGTTGAGTTGTCAAACCGGGCCGTGAATTGATTCTGGACTGCATCCAGGTTTATTTTCTTCATGCTGTGAATCAGCCACGACCAGTTGACGGGCCGATCGGCATACCAGGCTGCCATGGGATAGCGGGTTAGTTTGGCTATTTCTTCGGCAAAGGCAACGTACTCGATCCCCGGTTTTTTAATGGTTTCATTATTATCCCCAAAACCATCAGCCGCCGAGCCGGGAGACATCCCATATACCATCCAGTCGATCTGGTTTTTGTACCAGGGGTGGGCGTTTACGAAGTCGAACCCAGTGTATTTTTTGATAAACATCGGGATATCCAGCAGCGTCTCCATGTTCATGCGGAAGTAGGATGCTCCATTGACCCAGCCCCCATCATTTCCACCCAGAATCGGTGAGCGTGTCAGGAAAAGTTCATAGGCATAACTCAACCATAAGGAAGCTTCCGGCTCATCGCCCTGCAAAACCAGCGCACTTTGGAAAAAGTAATGCAGAATATGCTGCCAAACGTGGGCACTCAGTACCCGTACTTCTATATTGTTTTTCCAATCATGATAGAACTCTTCGAGTCGTATCCGTATGCTGTTTCGAAAAGTTTCCCGTTCGGCCGGAGTCAGTCGGTCGTAAAAAGTATCGTAGATCAGGGCTAACGCCATCATAAAGCGCGAATCGCCGAAGTCGCTCAGGCGCGTTACCTTGTCCGGGTCCCAGGGAACTACTTCTCTTCCAATGGCCAGTGCTTTTTCGGCAAAGCGTTCGTCGCCCGTCAGGGTATATGCCTGGCATAAACTTGCTACATTATAATATACCCGATTGCCCAGAAACAGGCTTGCCAGTTTGATGACCTGTTTGTTTTTCAATTCGTCATCAATCTGTTTGTCGGCTATGCCTTCGTCTTCTTTGGGTAAAGGTTGTTTCAGGGCTTCCTCCGCTTCGGCCAGGATAGCTCTCATATCCTCATTTTTCGGACGGTTTCTCAGCGCCGCTATTTCAGCCCCGTGCGCCAGCAAGCGGGGATGGTCTTTTGGCACCGCTGCCAGCAAGGTGGCTGGCGGTGGTGAAACCAGCGGTAGCGCCTGAGTCGTAACGTTGAAATGGATTAGTTTCGACCAGGTACCCCCCGTTTTTCGGTATTGCCAGTACCAGGTACCAGTGCCTAGCTTCTGGTGGGGATTATACATGGCCCATTCAGTTTTTTCTTGCCCATACACGGGTTCTTTCCGAAAGGTCGAATCCTGCGACAGGCGGACGTCATACTGAACGTTTTTGCCTTTTTCAAAAGGCCAGCGTAAGGCAGTTGGGTCGAAGTCAGCGGCTACTCCACCGGAAGGGATGGGGTAGGTTTGGTGGCGGTGGAAGGGGGCAGGGAGTTGTTGGGCGTGTAGGGGTAGTGTACCCAAGAGGAGTAGCACAGTAACCAAGGCAGCTAATTTAATCATATCCTTTTCGGCTTATGAGAGAGCTGAAATAGTGCTACTCATTTTGCTCTTTAACTTCTTCACTGCTTTCACTCCTTCCACAACTCCCACACCCTAAAATTTTTATACCGAAAATGCGACCATTTCATCTGGCGGAAGCCCATTTTTCCTCCTTGCAGGACTTTGCCGTACTTTTGGCCATCGTCTGTCCAGTCTATGACTTTGCGGTCGTCGATGAAGAGTTGGATGTGACCTTCGTTTTTGACCAAAGTCAAATGGTGAATGGCTTCGGAATCTTTGGGGATGCCTTCGGGGCCCTGGTAGACGAGGTGAAAACCTTTATTCTTGCGCAGATGGGCAATTTCGCGTTCGGGCGTTTCGGGATTATCCGTGTAGTAGGACGTATGGTAGCAGTTGAGCGCCGACTTGGTATAATGGGCAAAAGTACCGTCGCGCTTTGGTAGGGATGGGTCAAAAATATCCTCGTCGTTTATCCCTTTGGCGGAGAAGAACATGATTATTAACCCACCATCTTTGTCCAGATTCTGAGCGTCCCATTCGGCTACGAAATTGGCCGGGAAATCTTCCGGGCACCAGTACACGTGATGGTACTCTTTGTCTTTAGAATAGATTTCCATCCAGCTGTCCTGCACCCGGACGGTACCCGGCCCTTCCATGACCCAGCCATTTACTGATTCGGGTGACGAAAAGGTATTTTCATAGATAAGCTTTCCTTTGGGGTAGCCTGACGCGGTAGTCTGACTATACGCCTCTTTATAAATAAACAGGACTAAAAGTACGATCAGAAAACATATCAGTTTGGGATAACTGTCCATCATATAGTTGGGACTATCAGGAAAGGAAGAGGGTATGTTTAAAGGGAGTAAAACCTGTCAGGTACACGGTAGGCGCACTCATACGGGGTAAAGCTCCGCGCAGTTGGATGCCTTTATGTTCGGCGCGTCCCGGCCCAAAAATTAGCGTGTCGTTCTGCAGCGTATAGGTACCTGTCTCTGACGTTTTGAGCAGATAGGTGCCCTGATCGGAAGTCACGGGCACTACATTTTTGAACGCGCCGCCTTCCCGGAAAATGAGCTCCACAGAAACCGGAACACCAGCGGTACCCGAAATCTCGATGTCACATGCTAGCCCGTTTTCGGTTTCCCGTACCCGTACCATGGAGGTTAGCTGCTGTACTTCGCTTTGCTTTCGGTTGCTTCTTGGCATTTTGTTCCAATCACCATCCGGGGGAATGGAACCTTTGGGGTAGGGCTGGTAGTAGGGGCCTTCGAGCTGTTGCTCCATGACGTAGTCTTTTCCGTCCTGCCGGATTTCCATTCCCTGAAACTGCCCTTTACCGAAAAAAGAAGCCGAAAAGCGAATTCCCTGCAACACCGCATTGCCTTTGTGGAAGGTAAGCCAGGTAGGGTTTTCAGAGATTATCGTGGCGTCCCAATTACCCCGGCGAATGCGCACCAGGCCGGAGTACGGGAAAGCTTTTACGTAGCTCGTGGGCAATGACGCCGGTGTGGGAAGGTCCTGCCAAAGAGTGGGATCTTCCAGAAAATACGACAGTTGAGAGGCAGTCTTTTCCAGTACCGTGTCTTCAATCTTTTTAGCCATAGCGGCAAAAGCACCATTCTGATCCTTCAACGCCATGTACCGATAGGGATAGTAATAGCTTTCCAGGGTACCTACGGCGGCTTTGTCCTGCCGTCCCGAGGCGTCGGTAGCTACCTCGCCGTTGGGATGGACGTAGTAGGTAGTCATCATCAGGTTGCGCCGAACAAACTCGTATAGCTCTGGCTTTTTCATTCCTTTGGCTATGGTGATGAGTACCCGATTGGTGAGCGGAGAATAGATCAGCGTACTTTTCTCGTTGTACTGACCGTCGGCATCCATGTCGATGTGTTCGGCCAGCCATTCGTCGATCCGGGCTACGTAGCGCGGATTGGGCCATACTTCGTTCAGCTTGGTCAAAGCTGCCGACACCACCCAGCGGTGGTTGGGCGTGTGGATGCCACCGACCGTCAGGGCTTCCCCCGCACGTTGCAGAAAAGTTTTTAGTAATTCTAGCTGAGAGGAATAGTCAGACTTAGTGGCCTGTTGGACTATTGAATACACCGGAACCAGCCATTTTACAATAAAGCCCGTATCGGGCGTGGAGTGAAAATTAGTGGAAAGTAGGTCAATGGTACCGTCGGCATGCTGGATTTTTAGGAGGTACTGCAAAGCCTGATCAAGTTCTTTGGCGATAGTCTCCGAATTATAGTATCGGCTTTCAGGACTTGCCAATGCACAGCCCGCTGCACGGATATAGCCTACGGTAGAATGCGGGTTGGGTATTTCGGCCCCATCCACATAGCCGCCATAGGCTGGATTTTCTGGTTCCGACACCCTGTATTCGCGGAGTCTATCCAGCTGATTATCGTTGGCTTTGATCAAGGTCAACAACCATTCGGGCTTTAGAGCGGCTTTCACCGACGAGCGAAAAGCCATCGAACTCAAAACCGATACGGTACAAAGGCCCGCTGCTCCGTATTTTACAAATTCTCTACGTTTCATAATCTCAGTTAGTTTGACATCGAAGGCGGGGCATCCTGCGGACGGGCTCCCCAGCATTTGTTAGGATTTTCGCCCATTTGCAAGGTCAGGTTTCCGCCCTTTACCACCGTTTCGTGCAACACCCGGGGTTGTTCAAGTACGTCCCGATTCAACTTCGCTGATTGGATGTACCGTCCCTTTCCTTCGCTGGAAATAGTAAACGTCCCGCCCGGATAGTAGCGGGGATTCAGGTGCAGGGTAATTTTGGGAAAAAGCGGGCGGGTAATTTCGTAAAAGGGCTGGCCGGAAGTACCCGAGTTAGCCGAATCGACCCAGGGCGCTACCAGATCGGCTGGATAAGCCAGGCCGGACCCCTTCCTTTCCTTAAAAGAGGCCGATACGAATAGAAGGGAGACAATGGAGAATACGTAGGCTTTCTTGTAAAGCATCATGCTGATAGGTAGGATTCAGGAAATAGATTTATAAAAAAAGGTCCACTTATGTTACATGAGTGGACCTTTGAAGTGTTGGACCGGTTAGTATCCGGGATTTTGACTCATTTTCGGGAAAGAAAGGTCAATTTCACTCTGAGGAATAGGTCTCAGGTAATGAATATCCGAAATAGACTGTCCGGTTTTCCACGGGTTATACTTCTTTACCCGGTCAACTAATGTACCGGTTCTCTTCAAATCAAACCACCGGCTGTATTCACCCATGAATTCACGGGCTTTTTCATCAAGAACCATGTCAATGGTAAGACTTCCGGCTACAGCCCGGTAAGGAGCCGTTTCGAGTGACGTCTGATTTTCGGGAGCTGCGGCGCGAAGAGGTACAGTACCTTTCTTGGTACCCAAGGCACGATCCAGAACCCGGTTGTAATACACATCAGCCCCACCGAGGCTACCACTCTTGCCACTCTTTACAAGGGCCTCCGCAGCGATAAGGTAGGCCTCCGCAGAACGGAAAAGCACTTCGTTAAACGTACCGAAGCTATCGCCATAGGGAATATTGGGCTCCCAAAACTTCCACATCATGGGTTGTGATACCTGAAAACCAGAATTAACAATTGGATACCCACCACCAAACTCACTGGTGTTTACCACGGCATATTTCTTGGTTCCACCCAAATCTACCCCTCTGTCTGCCTGAGTCAAAGCAGGGCTGTTCCAGGGACGGCAGTACAATACGGTATCACCCTGCGCAATATTGATGGTCAGGGTTGGGTTGGTAAGCGGTAACGGTCTGAAATTATTAACCGCTTGGAGGGCATATCCAACAACATTGAAATTATGCGCATAGCGGGTATCATTGGCCGGATCAAACAAACGGTAAACCGCTGCCGTTGGGTTATGAACACTTAGGCAGCGGTTATAATCAGTGGTCCTTCCTTTGGTGCCCGGTAAGCCTTCACCGCTTGATCCAAATTTAGAGTGCAAATCATTTCCTCCCTGTGCCTGAGAAAAGGCGGCATCTGTTTTATTGGTCAATACATCCCCACTATACTGAACGGCAAACACAACCTCAGCATTCTTGTCGTTCTGCGAGCCCTTGTATTGGTTCAATGGGTTATTATTACGAGTCGGAAATAAGTCCTTATAGTTTGCCGCGAGCGGATAGGCACTAATCACCTTATCAGCATACTGAACAGCCGCGTCAAAATCAGCGTTGGTACCTCCCAGGGCATTCTTAAAATTCCATCCGCGAGTCAGGTACACCCGTGCCAGTAAGAACTGCGCCGCCCCTTTGGTGGCCCGGCCGTAGTTAGAAGCCGTAACGGGTAGTTTGGCCTCACATTCGAGCAAATCAGCAATAATTTGCTTGTAAACCTCCGCCGAGGCTACCCGTGGGAAGTCCTTGCTCGGGGTGGTAACTTCTTGCAAAGGCATGGGGATATCACCCCACTGCTGCACGGCGTAAAACAACGCAAGGGCACGAAGGAATTTGGCCTCAGACACCCGGGTATCCTTCAAGGCTGCCGCCATGTTTGTAATTCCGGGCGCTCTCGACACTGCGGTGTTTGTCCTGGCAATTTCTGCGTACAACAATTGCCATAAGCTTTGAAGCTCTGGCATGGCTGCGTTAAAACGGGCATCGTATGCGTCGTAATGGCTAGGCTGATTCACAGTACCTTTCGCGTCGGGGTTCCATCCTACCTGAGAAGTAAATATATCCGTACCGTTCAGTACCAGCACCCGATTCTGGTGAATATTGCGCAGGAGTGGGTAGCACGATCTTACCAGGTCTTCAAAACCCGCAGCAGTTTTATAGTAAGTATCGGTAGTGAGCGATGTAACAGGTTTTTCAACCAAAAAATCGTCTTTGCAGCTACTTTGACTCAGCAAGAGTACTGCGGCAATCCAAAAACTGTATCGTTTTATGTGTATCTTTTTCATCTGTATCCGATTTAATTCGTTAGAAACTAATATTGACACCAAGCGAAACCGTCATCGAAGGCACATCGTCCTGATAAATGTTCGAGTTGAACTCCGGGTCAAATCCGGTGTATTTGGTGAATATGAGCGGGTTCATCACCTGGGCATATACACGGGCTGCTGAAAGCTTCCACTTATCCATCACTGCCCGAGGCAAAGTGAAGCCCATCGTCACATCCGATAGTCGCAAAAAACTAGCGTCCTGGTAGTAAATAGCACCACGATAAGGATTTGGTACTAGCCCGTAGAAAGTGTTGGATGGGTTGTCACTTCTCCAATAATCCAGCTCAGCCAACTTGTTGTAACGAGTCCCGCCTATATCACCGAAAGTACCGGAAAGTGTTCCGTTGCGGTATTGAGTACCATTACGATAGTAGAATAAGAAGGACAAATCGAAGTTTTTGTACTTTAAACGGTTGGTCAATCCTACCAGGAAGTTAGGTAGCTGCGATCCCAGCACAACACGGTCGTCAATAGCATCAGTTGATGATATTTTACCGTCGTTATTCTGATCAACCACCCGTACCGAACCGGGTACCTGCTTGTACTTAGCAGCTTCGTCCTTTTGAGACGTTTGCCAGATACCATCGAACTGGAAGTCAAAATTCGACCTTACCGGGTAGCCAACGAACAGGCCGTTCCCCTTATCGACGGTTTGACCGTCGCCATAGAGTTCCAGAATTTGATTTCTGTTGCGGGTAAACGTCATGGCCGTACTCCATGTGAAGTCATTTCTTGCCATATTGACCGTGTTCAAGGTTAGCTCAATACCCTTATTCTCAATCTGACCTACGTTAGAAGTTACCTGGGCAAAACCCGAGGCCGTTGGCAATTTCTGATTCAGAATCAAATCATCGGTTTTCCGATTATATATTTCGAGGGAGCTGGAAATCCGGTTGTTGAAAAAGCCAAAATCAAGGCCAAAGTTTAGCTCTTTACTC
>JBBRDE010000214.1:0-9857 GCA_038204185.1 Cytophagales bacterium | reverse complement strand
CGCGGGGGGGTAAAGACTTGAATACTACTATTCAAATCATGATTTGGACGTTGTTTTTGCTTCCTTTTGGATGGCTACCTTTTAAGTTGGGTATGACGGGAATCAATTCGGCTTTTGTAGCTACCCTCTTCGGAGTACTGTTTCTGGCGCAGACATTTCACCTAATGCGAAAATGCACAGATAAAACGGCCTTACAACTGATGTTTGGTTCATTCATCTACCTTCCCATCGTTCAGATTGCTTTTCTACTTGACAAAATTTAAAACCTACATATAGGATATAGGTATGGAAACACTTCATCAAATACAGGTACAGAGGGAACCAGAAGCCACGCTTTCTGTTGACCCGAAAAAATTTATTTTATGGCTTTTCATTGTCAGTATTGTGATGCTCTTTGCCTCCCAGACAAGTGCCTACCTGGTGCGGCGGGCAGAGGGAAACTGGCTTGAGTTTGAACTGCCAGTGGTTTTCTGGTATAGTACAGTAGTTTTGGTTTTAAGCAGCCTAAGTATGCATTGGGCTTATTATTCTGCAAAAAAAGATGATTTTAACAATCTGAAAATTGCAATTTCTGTTACTTTTGTGCTTGGGCTGACCTTCCTCTACATGCAATTCCAGGGCTGGCGGGAGATGGTAGACATGAAGGTGTATTTCGTTGGGAATCCTTCCGGGTCATTTTTGTACGTATTTACGGGTCTGCATGCCTTCCATTTGATAAGTGGTTTGCTGGTTCTGCTTTTTGCATTGGTATCGGCATATCGTTTCAAGGTACATGCTAAAAGCCTACGACGAATAGAGATTTGTGCTACCTATTGGCATTTCCTGGACATCCTCTGGATATACCTATTTTTCTTTTTATTGACTTTTAATTGATAATTTAACGATGGCTGCGACTACTACGACAACCGGCACTGTAAAACCCAGAATGTGGATGGGCGGGATTGAGCCCATGAAGGCTAGTTACGGAAAACTCATGATGTGGTTTTTCCTTATATCCGACACATTCACTTTTTCTGCATTGCTGGTTTCCTACGGGCTGGTGCGCTTTAGTTTTCCTTCGTTTGTTGGAACGGCCAAAGAGTTTGTCTTTTCACCAGCCTATTGGCCTATTCCTGAAAAGGTATATGAGGCTGTTCCATTCCTACATGGTATCGAGCTACCACTGGTATTTGTGGGAATCATGACCTTCATCCTCATTTTTAGTAGTGTTACAATGGTGCTCGCGGTAGAAGCGGGTCACCGGATGGATCAGAATAGTGTAGAAAAATATATGCTGTGGACTATATTGGGTGGATTTACTTTTTTGGGATGTCAGGCTTGGGAATGGGCTCACTTTATTCATGGAACGGAAAGTGGCTCTGTAGTGCGGGAGATTGTGAATGGCGCCTGGATTGAAAAAACTATCTATGGTGCCAACCTAACCGAAAACCAATATGGGCCACCTGCTTTTGCGGACTTTTTCTTTTTTATCACCGGATTTCACGGTACACACGTTTTCAGTGGGGTTATATTAAACATCTTGATTTTCTACCGCTCAGCTACAGGCTTCTATGATCGTCGTGGTCATTACGAAATGGTAGAAAAAGTTGGGCTCTACTGGCACTTCGTGGATCTGGTTTGGGTGTTCGTTTTTACTTTCTTCTATCTGGTTTAACTAGGATAAATTTTCAACATTATGAGCGATTCACACGCAAACGAACACAGCTCGGACGGCGGGGCGGCCCAACGCAAGCAAATATGGAAGGTGTTTATTATCCTGTCCATTCTAACTGCTTTCGAGTTTCTCATTGCTTTTACCCTACCGTCAGGTACCTTGAAGGTCGCGATCTTCGTAGGTATGACCATTATTAAGGCTTTTTATATTGTTGGGGAGTTTATGCACTTAAAGCATGAGGCAAAAAGTCTTATTTGGGCTATCCTTATTCCTTGCATTTTTGTGGTGTGGCTACTCCTCGCGCTAATGCTCGAGGGTGGTTCTATTTTTCAACTAAGGTAAGTTCATGCAGAAATACATAAAAACCGGGTTACTGATCATTGTATTGGTAGTCCCGGTTTTGATTTTTTTATTCCTCCAAGGATACACCACCAATCATTTTGACCTACCATATTATGTGCCCCTTCGGGACTCGGTAACAAATGAGGTAATCGTAAAAAATGGAGATACGACATTTTATCAGCTAGAAAATTTTTCGTTAGCTACATTCGATAGCCAATCTATCATCACTGCGGCACAGTTAAGAGGTAAGATAACGGTCATCAGCACCATTAAGGGGCCATGCGGAGAGGAATGCGAAAAGGTAATTAGCAAGTTAACCCGCATTCGCGCACTCCATGAGTCTTTCCCCTCACTTGCTGTCCTTACAATCCTGAGAACCCAAGACACTACATTGTTAAAAAAAATAGCCGATCGTCCGCAGGGAGGCTGGCTGGTAGCTTTTCTACCGGAAGATGTTTATAAACAGGTACTACAAAACGTTTTTCACTTGGATATCTCAGATAATACACAAACTATTTCAGGATACAAACCGTTTAGCTTGATAGACCGTAAAGGTTACATTCGAGGATATTACAATGTTCGTGAAGATGAAGAAATAGAACGTTTGCTGGCTGAAATACGGGTGCTTGAATATAATACAAAAATGGAACAAAGGTAGAAAATGGAAACGCTCCTGCTTGATAAGAGTCCTAAGTACAATCGCTTGATCAATACAGTGGCTGTTGCTATTCCATTGGTGGTAGCTGTGTTGCTGGGCATACGGCAAAAGGTAGATCTGGGTGACTGGACCAAGATGCTGCCTCACGTCAATGCCGTGATTAATACACTCACTGCTGTGCTTCTTGTTGTCGGACTGCATTTTATTCAGCAGAAAAATATTGTGGCTCACCGCCGGATTATGACTACCGCTTTTTTGCTGGGATCTATTTTCTTAGTAAGCTATGTACTGTACCATTTAAGCAACGAATCCACTGCTTTTGGGGGGGGGGGGCTGATACGGCCCATTTACTATTTCTTGTTAATCAGCCATATCATTTTGTCAGTCGTAGTCGTATGGTTCGTGTTACGGGCTGTTTATTTTGCTTACAGCAATCAGATTGCTGAACATAAAAAAGCAGTTAGATGGGCCTTCCCTATTTGGTTATATGTGAGCATTACCGGGGTTATCGTATATTTATTGATTAGTCCTTATTATTCATGAAAAAGATAATTAACAGAAGCCTGTCGATACTGTTTTTCCTTATTATAGAAATGAGTCAAGGCTGGGCGCAGTGCGCCATGTGTCGTGGAAGTGTAGAAAGTACTATGGGAAATGGGCGAAACAATGTAGGGATTGGCCTAAATACAGGGATTATGTACTTATTTATAATGCCATATATCATTGTTGCAGTCATTGCATTCCTATGGTACAGGAATAGCAAAAAAGCCCGTGAAGAACAACGTATGATGGCGGCGCGCGTTCGACACGCCATGGATCGTTAGGAGCGGGTAATGGAAATAAAAAAAAGGGGAAACAATCCAGACGGTGAGTTTCTCCTTTTTTTTATTTCCGGTTAATAACGGTCATTTTAAGCGAAATTCTGGAAGATCATATTATCTGAAAATCAATTACTTAATAGATGAGATGTAGGTTGGGAAAAGGAAACGCAAAAGAAAATCATAACCCTATGCAACCTGACAGACCCGAATTTACATCTTATTAATGAAGTACCCCAAGGAATGGTCAGAATACCACCTCTATATAACCAGGAAGCTCAGTTGATCAAAGCTCTCAAAAGGGCTGATCCAAAAGCGCAGCGACATCTATATGAAAAGTACGCTTCGCGGATGCTGGGAGTGTGTATGCGGTATGTTGGAGATCGGATGACGGCTGAGGATATACTGGTAGAGGGGTTCATTAAAGTGTTTGACAAGATAGAGCAATTCAAAAGCGAGGGCAGTTTTGAGGGATGGATCAGGCGGATTGTGGTAAATGAATCATTGGGGTACTTGCGGCAACGCAAGCGGCTTCAGGAGGACGCTATTCTGGATGAAGCTCACGGTGTAGCAGATACCAATATTCTAGCCGATCAGTGGCTCGAAACAAATGAAATGATGCAAATGATCGAAACGTTACCAGTGGGCTATCGAACCGTTTTTAACCTTTATGCGATCGAAGGATATACTCACTCTGAAATAGCCGAGATGCTGGGCATTACCGACAGTACATCAAAATCGCAATTGCATCGGGCACGCGCTTTGTTGCAGCAACTCGTGAAAAATTGGGAAAACGAAATAAAAAAAAAGGAAACCTATGAAAAAGCATCCAATTGACGACCTCTTCGCTCAAAAGCTGGGCGATTGGGAGCCAAAACCATCGCCGGATCTGTGGAAGCGAATTGAAAACCGACAAGAAGGTAAAGTACGACGCCTAGCGGGATGGTACTGGTATGCGGCAGCCAGCGTGGCAATGGCGTTGATGGCAGGATATATAGTATGGCAAAATCAGTCAAAAGTAGCAACAGGCACAAAAGGGGAACTTGCTACGGGGGACCAAATACATAGATCAAAGGGAGATACTCCACATGTTGGGAGTACCTCTCAAAATACATCAAGCCTCCCAACCATCGCAGAAGTAAAAAGGAATGAAAGTAAAGTGTTAACGGGGGAAATAGGCCTACCTAACCAAAAAATGCTAACAGTAGATAAGACGAAGACTGTTGTGCAGCCGCAAGTACAAGCGCTTAATCCGGTTATGGATCGCATAGAAGTAGCCACAATCCAGAGGAATGAAACGAGCCCTGAATCGTTGATTCCGGACAGCAAATTAAAAACACCGCTTCAACCTCTGGCCGTCCGCCCTGAAATCAAAGATGAGAGTTTAACTGACCACGCTAAGGGACGCGTGATCATTGTGCATATCGAAACAGATGATGTGAATCAGGAAGACCATAAATCATCAAAACTTATCCGAATTCTGCGCCAACTCAAAAATGCAAAGCAGGGCGAAGACATAGAATGGGATGAAATAGGATTTAATCCAAAAAAAATGGTGGCTCGCGCCGATGAGCGGCTTAGAAACGAAGAAGAAAAAGTATCGAAAAAATACCAGGAATTAAAAGACAAGACCAAACTATAAAAGACCAGTATCATGAAAAGTGCCTTGATAACCATCATCCTGAGCGTATTTAGCCTGCTTAGCCTTGCGGCCTCACACGCCAATCCAATTCAAAAAGACTCTATTATCGTCACCTTCGGCGATAAGTCGCGGATCATCATTTACAGCGATGATCGTAAAGAGCTGGAAAAGCTTATGAAATACGACTTGAATTCATTGCTGAAAGACCTGGGTGCTCGCTTGGACACAATGCAGGGTGAAACCAAAATTTACTTCGAGGATCTCGATGGCAGGAAATATCTGAAAGACACAACGAGTGTGGGCAAAGACAAAAATTACGTACGCATCAGTCTAAAAGGAATACGGATTAAAGACGGAGATACAGAGGTGACTATAACAACCCGGGGCGTGGACATTAGAGATGGGGACGATCGGGTACGTATTGGTGGTAGGCGTGATGGCTCTGAAATAGATACAACTGCGCGTGATGGGGATCAAAGTAGGGATCGGGATTATGACGATGACGACGATAAAGTGATGACGATCCGTCGTGTGCGCCGTTATTCCAGTCCGCGACGCGGGTTTAATGCAGCGCTGGGTTTAAATACTTACGCCCGAAATCAACCACAAGCCTATAATCCCGATGACTATGACCTACGTCCCTTTGGGTCGCGTTACATTAGCCTGGGTTTTGTGAAAAGTGCTACACTGGTTCGTGGAAAGGCAGCCGGCCTACACTTGGATTTTGGTTTGGATGCAGCATGGAATAATCTGAAGTTCGAAGGGAACAACACAGTAGAGAAAGGAAACACAGCCGTTTCGTTTCCGCTTGTACTCAGTAGTGAAGGACGGGAACTAGATCTTCGGAAAAGCAAACTAACGATTCCTTACGTGAATTTTTCCCTAATGCCTACCGTCAGCTTTCCTAATGCTTTCATCTCATACATTAGCGCCGGAGGTTACGTAGGATATCGTCTGGGGGGATATACCAAGACCAAACTGGCTGATGGAAAAAAAGACCGGGTGCGCAGCAATTATTACCTGAGCGATTTTCGTTACGGGGCAGCATTTGAATTAGGAATCCGGAATTTCCCCAATTTTTTTGTGCACTATGACATAAACCCACTTTTTCAGACTGACAGGGGACCAGATGTGCGCATGATTAATTTTGGAATACGATTCTGACTATAAAAAAAAGTTGGTAAGGTCAGACATAGAGCCTATTACGGCTGTGCTCCGTTTTATTATCAGGAAAAATTCAAAAAGAATTTTGACAATAATAGAAAAGACTATAATTTTGCGACTCCAAAGCGAATCGTAGAAGGATTCGGAGGCTTTGAAACAATGAGAGGGGGTGTACCAGAGTGGCCAAATGGGGCAGACTGTAAATCTGCTGGTTTATACCTTCGGTGGTTCGAATCCATCCGCCCCCACCAAAATTATTTGCGGGAGTAGCTCAGTTGGTAGAGCGATAGCCTTCCAAGCTATAGGTCGCGAGTTCGAACCTCGTCTCCCGCTCTGAACGTTAAAAGCCCCGAAGCGATCACCGAAACTATCCTTAGGAAATTTTTTCGATGGTCGCTTTAGTGTTTAATTGAATTCAAAGGGCATATTGAATTTTATAAACAATAATGCCGTTGTAGCTCAGGGGTAGAGCACTTCCTTGGTAAGGAAGAGGTCGGGGGTTCAAATCCCCCCAACGGCTCACGAGAGTAAGCTTCCTTGGTGAGGAAGAGGTCAGGGCGGTTAACCGTCGGGATTCAAATCCCGGCCCCGGCAGCCCGGCTCAATAGCTCATTCAAAGAAGTTGATTACCAAGCACAAGTATCAGGCGTACAATAAACGTAAAACGTACGCGCGCAAATAATCGACAATCAGTAACTATTTCGTATTAACTTTTAATTTAAGCATACCTAGAAAACATGGCAAAAGATAAGTTTGACCGCTCCAAACCGCACGTAAATATCGGTACCATCGGACACGTTGACCACGGCAAAACTACGCTGACCGCGGCCATCACCACCGTATTGGCGGGTAAGGGTCTATCCGCAATTCGCGATTTCTCATCAATTGACAACGCGCCCGAGGAAAAAGAGCGCGGTATTACTATCAATACGTCTCACGTTGAATACCAAACAGCCAGCCGACACTATGCACACGTTGACTGCCCAGGTCACGCTGACTACGTGAAGAACATGGTAACGGGTGCTGCACAGATGGATGGTGCCATTATCGTGGTAGCTTCTACGGATGGTCCAATGCCTCAAACTCGTGAGCACATTCTACTGGCTCGCCAGGTGGGGGTACCCCAGTTAGTCGTATTCATGAACAAAGTGGACATGGTAGACGATCCCGAACTGCTGGAACTCGTTGAAATGGAAATCCGGGAGCTCTTGAGCTTCTATGATTATGATGGCGATAACATTCCTGTTATCCAGGGCTCAGCACTTGGTGCATTGAATGGTGAAGAGAAATGGGTAAAGACTGTTGAAGACCTGATGGATGCTGTAGATAGCTACATCCCCATTCCTCCCCGTATGACGGAACTGCCTTTCTTGATGCCCGTTGAAGACGTATTTTCAATTACGGGTCGTGGTACAGTAGCTACTGGTCGTATCGAGCGTGGTGTGATTAACTCAGGCGATCCCGTTGACATTTTAGGAATGGGTGCTGAGAACTTGAAATCAACCATTACAGGTGTTGAGATGTTCCGTAAAATTCTGGATCGTGGTGAAGCTGGCGACAACGTTGGTTTGCTACTTCGGGGTATTGACAAAGAGGATATCCGTCGCGGAATGGTAATCTGTAAGCCCGGTTCGGTGAAGCCCCACGCTCACTTCAAGGCTGAAGTATATGTTCTGTCGAAAGAAGAAGGTGGACGCCACACTCCTTTCTTTAATAAATACCGCCCTCAATTCTACTTCCGTACCACGGATGTAACGGGCGAAATCACATTACCAGAAGGTGTAGAAATGGTAATGCCTGGTGACAATATCACGATCGATGTTAAATTGATCAGCAAGATTGCCATGGAAAAAGGTCTCCGTTTCGCTATCCGCGAGGGTGGTCGTACGGTAGGTGCTGGCCAAGTAACTGAGATTCTTGACTAAGAGAAAATAAAACTCTAAAAAACAAGTGCATTTCTTCACGAGATGCACTTGTTTTTTATAAAAAAAAGCTATCTTTGCAGCCCCAAACATCTGAAAATTAAGTTTGGAGTGATTACGGGTGTAGTTCAAGGGTAGAATAGCGGTCTCCAAAACCGTTGATGGGAGTTCGAATCTCTCCACCCGTGCATTAAGTTATTAGTATAGAAAATGGAAAAACTTACCTCATTTTTTAAGGCTTCCTGGGAAGAGATCACGCAACACGTGACTTGGCCTCCTTTCGGTGAGTTGCAGTCCAATACTACACTCGTATTGGTAGGATCCCTGATCTTTGCCTTTGTGGTTGGAATCATGGACTTCGTTTTCGAGAATGCACTCAATCTATTTTATCAGACTTTCTAAGACATCCAGTTGGATGCACGAATAATTCAGAACGGCATGACCGGTGTAAATTGGTACGTATTAAGGGCAATATCTGGTCAAGAGAAAAAAATCAAGACTTATATTGAAAATGAACTGGCTCGGCAGAGTCTAAATGAGTTTGTGCCTGAAATACTAATTCCTACGGAAAAAATCTATGAAATGCGGAATGGTAAGAAAAGAGTTCGTGAAAAGAACTTTTTTCCAGGCTATATCATCATATCTGCGGATTTGACCAAAGGGGAGGTGTTGCACGTAATTACCAGCATGCCCGGTGTAATAGGATTCTTGGGCAATTCAGAAGGTAATTCAAAGGTGCCTGTTGCCCTACGGCAGTCCGAGATCAACCGAATACTGGGTCGTGTGGATGAAGCCGCTCAGCAGGAAGAAACTCCCTCCATGTCGTTTATCAAAGGCGAAAGCGTAAAGGTAGTCGATGGACCGTTCAGTGGGTTTATTGGAACCGTGGAGGAAGTATTTGACGAAAAGAAAAAACTCAATGTAGTTGTAAAAATATTCGGGCGCAGTACTCCCGTGGAACTCAGTTACGCACAAGTAGAAAAGGAAAGTTAATGACCCCGATGGGCAGGATTGCTTCACCTGCACGTGAGCCAACGGGATTATAAACGAACCAACAAAATCCAAAACAATGGCAAAAGAAATAGGCGGATACGTTAAACTCCAAGTGAAGGGTGGCCAGGCCAATCCTTCCCCCCCCATTGGTCCCGCGCTGGGATCCAAGGGATTGAATATCATGGAGTTTTGCAAGCAGTTCAATGGCCGTACCCAAGACAAAATGGGTATGGTGTTGCCGGTAGTCATTACATACTACAAGGACAAGTCGTTCGACTTTGTCATCAAAACGCCTCCTGCCGCTATTCTGCTCATGGAAGCAGCCAAGTTGAAGAAGGGTTCGGCTCAACCGAACCGTCTCAAGGTAGGATCAGTATCGTGGGATCAGATTCGTCAGATCGCTGAAACCAAGATGCCTGACCTAAATTGCTTCACGGTTGACTCAGGCATGAAAATGATAGCTGGTACTGCGCGTAGTATGGGTATTACCATTGCTGGCAAGGCCCCGTGGGAAGAAAACATCGAAGCGTCAACGAACGCCTAAGCAACAAAGATCATGGGAAAATTGACGAAAAAACAAAAGGAGGCCCAATCGAAGATCGACAAAAGTCAGTCGTACTCGTTTCAGCAGGCAGCCGAAGTCCTGAAAGACATCTCCTACACA
>JBBRDE010000213.1:0-9878 GCA_038204185.1 Cytophagales bacterium | reverse complement strand
ACCCGGGGAGAAAGCATCTTTGGGTATCACCGAGGGTCTTATTCGTATTTCGGTAGGACTGGAAGCGGTAGAGGATTTGATCGAGGATTTTACACAAGCGGCCAGGGTGAGTGCGGAGGCAGTACTCAATCAGATAAATTTAGCTTGAGCAACAAAAACTATGTTACCTACTCAAACCATCACAACGGAATCTCTTCTTGAACTAGTTTCCGGCAAAACGGAAGTAGAAGCCCTGTATCTCCTTACGGAACTGTATCCCGGACAGGTAGCCTTTTCCAGCAGCCTGGGCTACGAAGATCAGGTTATTACGGAATTGATTCTGAACAACAACTTACCCATCCGCATTTTTACTTTGGACACGGGGCGGTTGTTTGAGGAAAGCTACAAGACGCTCCAACGCACCAATCGCCGCTACGAAACCAAGCTCGAAGTCGTGTTTCCAAAACACGAAGCCGTGGAAACACTACTCAGCGAAAAAGGCCCTTACAGCTTTTACGATTCGGTCGAGAACCGGAAGGAATGTTGCTTTATTCGCAAAGTGGAGCCGCTAAATCGTGCCTTGCAGGGTGTAAAAATCTGGGTGACGGGCATCCGGGCCGAGCAGTCGGGCAACCGGCAGGAAATGCAGCAAATTGAGCGGGACGATGCCCATGATCTATTTAAGTTTCACCCGATTCTGTCATGGAGTTTTGAAGAAGTGAAGGCATACGTAAAAAGCAACAACGTACCCTATAACCTGTTGCATGATAAGGGCTTCGTCAGCATCGGCTGCGCACCTTGCACCCGGGCGATCCAGGAAGGGGAAGACTTCCGGGCCGGTCGCTGGTGGTGGGAGGATGAGAGTAAGAAAGAATGCGGGCTACATGCAAGGTGAGTTTACAATTGCTATTAAATTTTGGTGAATTATGTCATTGATTAAAGAACAACCTATCCAGTCCGCCGCATCAAGCTTCATTAAGCTCGACTACCTCGATCAACTCGAAGCCGAGGCGATTTACATCATGCGTGAGGTAGCCGGACAGTTTGAACGGCCCTCATTACTATTTTCGGGGGGAAAAGACTCCATTACACTGGTGCGCCTGGCGCAGAAGGCTTTTGCACCCGCCAAGATACCCTTCACGCTTGTCCACGTGGATACGGGCCACAACTTTGAGGAGGCGATAAGGTACCGGGATGAACTGGTGGAGAAAATCGGAGCGAAATTAGTGGTTCGCTACGTCGAAGATACCATCAAGGCCAAGAGCTTACAGGAACCCACGGGTAAAAACGCCAGCCGGAACTGGTTGCAAACCTACACCCTGCTGGATACCATCGAGGAATTTGAGTTTGACGCCTGCATCGGTGGAGCCCGTCGCGACGAGGAGAAAGCCCGCGCCAAGGAACGTATTTTCTCATTCCGCGATGAGTTTGGTCAGTGGGATCCCAAGCGGCAGCGGCCCGAGCTGTGGAACCTGTTCAACGGCCGGATTCACAAAGGTGAGAACGTTCGGGTCTTCCCTATTTCCAACTGGACAGAGCTCGACGTGTGGTCGTACATCAAGCGCGAGAACATCGACCTACCCAGTATTTACTTCGCCCACGAGCGTGAATGCATCCTGCGGGATGGTCGGTTGCTGAACAATACACCCGTCATTCAACACGATGAGAACGATCAGATTGTAACGCGGCGGGTGCGCTTCCGTACTGTAGGTGATATGACCTGCACAGCTGCCGTAGAATCCGAAGCCGCTACCCTCGATGAAGTTGTAGCCGAAATCACGATATCGCGCATTAGCGAACGCGGCGAAACCCGCATCGACGACCAGCAAACCGAAGCCGCCATGGAAGACCGGAAGAAGGGGGGGTACTTTTAAATTAATGGTTAGTGAACAGTGGAAAATGTAGGAGGGTTTGGTTATCAGCCTAATTATTCACTCATCGTACCGGCAACCCAGTCACTCATTCTATCATTCAAAATTAACCAAGTGGACATACTACGATTTATTACCGCAGGCTCCGTGGACGATGGCAAAAGCACCCTCATCGGACGACTACTTTTTGATACCAAAAACATTCTGGCTGATCAGATGGAGGCTATCGAAAAGGCTAGTAAAAGCCGTAATGATGGCGAGATCGATCTGGCGCTCCTTACCGACGGACTGCGCTCCGAACGCGAGCAGGGCATTACCATCGATGTAGCCTATAAATATTTCCAAACGCCAAAGCGCAAGTTCATCAGCATCGACGCGCCGGGACACATTCAGTACACCCGTAACATGGTAACGGGCGCTTCCAATGCTGATTTAGCGATAATTCTGGTAGACGCCCGCCAAGGGGTGGTTGAACAGACCCGCCGCCATTCGTTGATTGCTTCGCTGCTGGGAATTCCCCACGTTGTGGTCGCTATCAATAAAATGGATTTGGTTGACTATTTGGAGGATCGGTTTCTGGAAATTGCCCAGGCCTATAAAGATCTGGCTACGAAGTTGAAAATTAAAGACCTTACGATTATCCCTGTCAGTGCCCTGAACGGCGATAATATAGTGAACCGATCAGTCATGATGCCTTGGTACGAAGGTGAAACACTGGTGTCAGTGCTTGAAAACGTCAATGTACTAAATGACTTAAACCTAACCGACGGGCGTTTCCCGGTACAGTATGTCATTCGTCCGCAAACCGCCGAGTTGCACGATTACCGGGGGTATGCTGGGCGTATCAAGAGTGGTACCTTCCGCAAGGGCGACCGAATTACGGTACTACCCTCGGAAGTAAGCTCCACCATTGCCCGGGTAGAAGTAGCGGGTCAGGAAGTGGAAGTAGCCCACGCGCCGCAGTCGGTCACGCTGATTCTGGATGACGATATCGACATCAGTAGGGGTGATTTATTGGTTACTGCCGATCAGGCACAGCCTATTTTAAGTCAGGATCTGGAAACATTGGTTTGCTGGATGGATGACCGCAAGGAGTTGAAAGTGGGGAGCAAATTTGCGCTGCAACATGGAACCAGCCGCACACGTTGTTCGGTTCGTAGTATAGAATATCGTGTGGACATTAACACCTACGAAGAGATAGAAGATATCGAAAGCCTGAAACTGAACGATGTGGCTCGGGTTGTGTTGCGTACGGCCAGTCCCATTGCCTACGATCCCTACCTGAAAAACCGTACGAACGGAGCAGCAATCCTGATTGACGAAACCTCAAACGTGACCGTGGGTGCCTGCATGATAGAGTAGATACTGGAATACTGAATTTTAGAGGTTATTGATTTGAAACTTAGTACCGTTCCTACTTAAAGGTAGCTCTATTCAAGTTCCAGTATCCATCGTCCAACATCTAAAATAATTAACACTACTATTCCGATAGACTATAAGATATAAAAATAAATAATATGAAAGACCTGACGATTACCGAAAACGTATCAACCGCTGCCCAGCGGGATATTCATGAACTGCAAGCTAAAATCGGGGCATTCACCCAGGGCGACGGGCCCGAGGAAGCTTTTCGTAAATACCGCCTGGCGCGCGGAGTATACGGGCAACGACAGCCGGGCGTACAGATGATTCGCATCAAATTACCTTATGGCCACCTAACTGCCGGCCAATTGGTACGCATTGCAGATTCTTCCGACAAGTATGCGACCGGAAATCTGCACGCCACGACTCGTCAGGACATTCAACTTCACTTTGTCAAATTGGCCGATTCGCCCCAATTGTGGGCCGACCTGGAAGACGCCAACATCACGCTACGCGAGGCGTGTGGCAATACTGTTCGTAATGTCACGGCCTCTTCTACGGCGGGTATCGATCCCGATGAACCCTTCGATGTAACGGCCTACGCACAGGCTTTCTTTGAATACTTCCTTCGCAATCCTATTTCGCAGGAAATGGGCCGCAAGTTCAAAATAGCCGTGTCTTCTTCGGATAAAGATTCAGCCTTTGCCTTCATGCACGATGTGGGTCTTATCCCAAAATTAGGGGTAAATGAGCAAGGCGAAACGATCAAAGGCTTCAAGGTACTGATCGGGGGTGGCTTGGGTGCGCAGCCGTTTTCGGCGCAAACCGCCTACGAGTTTATGCCCGTCGATCAGGTGATTCCGTTTACTGAGGCTCTGATTCGGGTGTTTGACCGCTACGGCGAGCGAACGCGCCGCCATAAGGCCCGCATGAAATTTCTGCTCAATGAGCTAGGCCTGGAAACCATGCTGGAAAAAGTGCAGGAAGAATGGACGGCATTAAAAAATAAAACCTTCGAGGTAGAAGAATTAGCATTTGATTGGCAGAATTTACCAGAAGGTACCCCAATGAGCCGGGAAGAAATTCTTTCTTTGTCAGAGGGGCAGCTGGAATTTTCAGAAAAAGAAATTTTCCCGAAATGGCTGGACACTAACGTTTTTGAACAAAAACAAAAAGGCTGGTACGGTGTGTACCTGCGCGTACTGCTAGGCGATATGCACTCGGACACCGCCCGCAAACTGGCCGACCTCGTACGTCAGTACGCTGCCGACGATATCCGGGTGACGGTGAATCAGGGGTACCTTCTGCGCTTTATAAAAGCCGAAGACCTACCTACCCTTTTCCAACAACTCAATCAGCTCGGCCTGGCCGAGCCGGGTTTCGACAGTACCGCCGACATCACCACCTGTCCTGGTACTGATACCTGTAATCTGGCGATTTCGAGCAGCTACGGCATCACGCGGGTGCTTGAAGTCATGATGAAAGAGGAGTACCCCGATCTGATCTATAACAACGATATCAAGATCAAAATCAGCGGCTGCATGAACGGCTGCGGACAGCATAGCGCTTCCAACATCGGATTCCACGGCAGCTCGATCAAAAATGGCAAGCTGGTACTTCCGGCTTTGCAGGTATTGCTCGGCGGAGGTTTTACGGGCGATGGCATCGGTCTGATTGGCGATAAAGTGATCAAGCTACCCTCTAAGCGTGGCCCTGAGGCCATGCGGGTACTGCTGGACGACTATCAGACCAACGCTTATGAAGGCGAATACTTCAATCAGTACTACGCTCGCCAGACCAAAAATTATTTTTACCAACTCCTCAAACCAATCGCTGATTTGTCGACCGTGCAGGATGATGAGTACCGCGACTGGGACCACGACGAATTGTTCAAGACCGAGGTAGGGGTAGGTGAATGTGCGGGCGTGATGATCGACCTGGTAGGTACAACCTTAATAGAGGCCAACGAAAAACTGGCGCTGGCGCACGAAATGCTGTCTGAAGGCGTGTGGTCCGATGGCATTTATCATGCCTATAACACCTTCATTACCGGGGCCAAAGCGCTGCTGATCGGTGAAGGAATAGCTACCAATACCCAATACGGCATGGCGAAAGAATTCGATGAAAACTTTGCTACCCTGTTTTATCCCGATGCCGCCGAAGGAGAAAAACCCTTTTCACAAGTAGTGTTCAGCATCAATAAAAACGAGCCGACCGAAGAATTTGCCCGCGATTTTGTGGACAAAGCCGCGCTCTTTCTTAATCAGGTTAAGGCGTATCGTGAGCACCAGCTTTCGGATAATCCCTTACCCGCCTTGCAGGAATTGGTATTTGGACAAGACAGTTAATTAATGGATAATGGAGACAGGGCCGCCTAGCGGTTAATAGTGGATAATGCTCGTTCTGAAAAACTCGAAGTAGAGTTTGTAGAACACTGTCTCCTAAAAAATGCAAAAGAATGAAACTGACTTTGATTGGCGCCGGTCCCGGCGATCCCGACCTGATTACCCTGAAAGGGGTAAAAGCCTTGCAGAAAGCGAAGGTGGTACTGTATGACGCGCTCATTCATCCTGATTTGCTGGATCACTGCGCAGAATCCTGTGTGAAAGTCCACGTAGGGAAGCGGTTTGGAAAGCACAGCTGCAGCCAGGATGTCATTAATTATATGATTATGGAGTACGCCTACCAGTACGGAGAGGTAGTACGCCTCAAAGGCGGCGATTCCTACGTATTTGGTCGGGGCTATGAGGAAGTGGAGTTTGCCGCCCGTCACGGTATCGAGTCCGCAGTGATTCCCGGTATTTCCAGCAGCTACGCCGTGCCCGCCCTGGCGGGAATCCCGCTCACATCAAGGGGAGTCAGTGAAAGTTTCTGGGTGGTAACGGGTACCACCAAATCGCACCACATATCGGGCGACCTGGCTTTGGCGGCTCAGTCGTCGGCCACGGTGGTGGTGCTGATGGGGGTTCATAAACTACCCGAAATCGTGGAAATTTACTCCAAACTCGGAAAATTGAACCAACCGATTGCCATTATACAGAACGGCACGCTGCCCAACCAAAAAATGGTAACGGGCAAGATTAGCAATATTCTGCCCTTAGCTCAAATCAGCGGCATCAGCTCTCCGGCCATCATTGTGATCGGTCAGGCCGCAGCTCTGCCCGATACGGCCGCTGCGTGTGTGCGACAGGTAACCAGCAAATCGGATCTGATGTCGTAGCTTATGGTGTCGGATGTTTCCGCCCTACATTACAAACTATCCGAAATTGTCTTTTACTAAAAGCGAAGGGCCTCACATAAGAGGCCCTTCGCTTTTATTTTTTATACGGATGTAATTCCTTTTCAAGAAAACCAACGTACCAGCCACGACCAGTTCAAACGGATACCTTTTTGCTGAAACTCCAGCAGGTAAACGATTCCCGCGAGGAAGAGGTAGGAAATAAATAGCCATTTTTTCTTTTGTTCGTAGGCTTCGTGGTGATGAACATAATCGTACACCATGGAAGCCGAAAACCCGACCACCATCAGCAGAATACACCCCACGCCCGCATTCTGGCGAAAGTGACCGTAAGTGTGTAAGGCCGGAGCTCCCAATCCCAAGTATATCAGCCACAGCCCGAAGCCCATCCGATATAGGTACATGCTCAGCCGACGGTCATTTTTTATGTTAAAAATTCCTTCCAACATACCTCAGGTATATTTATTTTGGCAAGTGAAGGTAGTAATCTTTGGAAACATCTCCAACAATGCTTTAACGATGTCGGATTTCCTTTATTTTTGTAAAAAGTAAGTCATGAAGAATTTGCCCGGCCACCTTCTTGTCTCACTTTTCAACGCAATCTCAAGGCTTTCCTGGAAAACCAAATACCTCATTGCGGACAATCCCAGCGAGATGCCACCTAACGGAATTCTCAAAAAAAAGGACCGGCTGCTCGAAGCTGACATCCGTCTACAGCCCGCCAATTTGCTTTGAAGGCATACGTAGTGGAAACACCACCGACCCGCGCATTTAGAACCTTGACAAGTACTAGAAAAAAAACCTCACTGTGAGTCACAACCCCGTTAAGTTTCTGATTTTGCGCTTCTCGTCCATTGGTGATATCGTACTTACCACGCCCGTCGTCCGATGTTTGAAACAGCAGTATCCTGAGGCACAAATCCATTATTTTACTAAAATCCGGCACAAAGCGCTTTTGGAAGAAAACCCCTACATTGATAAAATATGGTGTCTAGATGGTAAGATAGGTACCCTATTAAAAGAGCTCCGACGCGAGAAATTTGACTATATACTCGATCTGCATACCAATGTCCGAACGCTGCGCATCAAACTGGTGCTGGGGGTGCGGTCGTACAGTTTCCCCAAACTCAACGTGCAAAAATGGCTACTGACCCAGTTTAGGTTCAATGTCATGCCGCCTTTGCACATCGTCGACCGCTACATGGCTACTGTGGCCCCGCTGGGCGTTTCTAATGATGATCAGGGACTTGATTACTTTATTCCATATCGTGACGAAGTGGAGCGCGACTGGCTCCCCCTGACGCACCGTGCCGGGTACGTAGCCTACGCGATCGGCGGCCAACACGCCACCAAGCGGCTGCCCGTAGAAAGGATGGTAGAACTTTGCCGAAAAATCAATTATCCTACCATTCTGCTCGGAGGAAAAGAAGATTTTGAGACGGGGGAATTCGTCCGGCTGGCCCTGGGTGACACCTTGATTTTTAATGCCTGCGGTAAATGCAATCTTAACCAATCAGCCTCGCTGGTCAAGCAGGCGGGGATCGTGTTTTCGCACGATACGGGCCTCATGCACATCGCGGCGGCATTCAAAAAGAAAGTCTATTCGATCTGGGGCAACACCACGCCGCTATTTGGCATGTACCCCTATCAAACCTCGCACGTCGTACTCGAAAACAACAGCCTTTCCTGTCGTCCCTGTTCTAAAATAGGTTATGAAAAATGTCCGAAAGGGCACTTCAAATGCATGAATGAGCTTTCGTTTCAATTTGAGATCAAAGAACTAAGCGCGCGGAGATAGGGTTAAATGGATGTTTGATTTTGGACGTTTGACGTTCGAGCGGTTGTTGACACTTGCTTACTGCATATCGCCTACGGCATAAACTAAAAATAATGACTAAGAAGATAAACATAGGCCTTGTACAGATGAGCTGTACGGCTGATCTGGATGCCAATTTTCAGAAAGCTACTACAAAAATTCGGGAGGCTGCGGCGCAGGGCGCGCAGATAGTATGTTTGCAGGAATTGTTCAAATCGCTATATTTCTGCGATGTAGAGGACCATGCCAATTTCAGTCTGGCCGAAGCAATTCCCGGCCCTTCTACTGAATCACTTAGCGCACTGGCTGCCGAATTGGGGGTGGTGATTATTGCTTCGTTGTTCGAAAAACGCACTCACGGCCTTTATCACAATACTACGGCTGTCCTGGATGCCGACGGCCGCTACCTGGGCAAGTACCGCAAAATGCACATTCCTGACGATCCGGGCTACTACGAAAAATTCTACTTTACCCCCGGCGACGCGCCCGTCCAGGGTACCCATGCTTCGGATGAAACAGGTTATCGGGTTTTCGATACCAAATTTGCCAAAATTGGCGTGTTGATTTGCTGGGATCAGTGGTACCCCGAGGCGGCTCGCATTACAAGTCTCATGGGGGCCGAAATCCTGTTCTATCCCACGGCCATCGGCTGGGACACGAACGAAACCGATCCTATAATTAATGAGGAACAGTACGGCGCCTGGCAAACCATCCAGCGCAGCCATGCCGTGGCCAATGGGGTGTTTGTGGTGGCAGTCAACCGCGTGGGGCGCGAAGGCGAGCAGCAGTTTTGGGGAGGTTCTTTCGTGGCCAATCCACACGGAAGGCTACTGTACCTGGCTCCGCACGATGAGGAAGTGGTGCATACGCAGGAAATTGATTTGGCCAATATCGACCATTATCGTACCACCTGGCCTTACCTCCGCGACCGCAGGGTAGATTCGTACCAACCCATTACTCAGCGATATATCGATTGATTTGAGGTAGGAGAATCGGGTATCGAACCATGCCCAATATACCAGCCTCTTTCTATGCCTGGTGTACGGGCAAGCTTACGGTCTCCATCCAGAAGTCCCGGATGCCTTCGAAGTATTCCTTCCATGCCTGGTAGTTGGATGACTTAACCATATAGGCATTAGCCCCCTTGGCGTAGCAGTCATTGATATCTTCCGCCTGGTCAGAATAGCTGAATACTACGACGGGAATGGAGGGCTCGCTTATAGACTTAAAGTAGGCTTTAAGCTCTTCCAGCCCCCGCAGGCCATCGGCACGCGTAGGCATATACAGGTCGAGTAGAATCAATTTGGGGATATTTTTTCCTTTTTTCTGCCATTCCGAAGCCAGGTAATCTAAAGCTACCTTTCGGTGAGACACCCCCACTGCGTTGATACCGGGCATGCACTCCTGTAAAGCAGTCTTGATTAGAGATAGATGATCCGGATTGTCTTCAATCAGCAGTATAGTGCTATTCTAGGACTTTCGCAAAACTGATATTTTATTAACTTATGGGATGAAAACAACCCGCGAACTATACTGCCAATACCTTCTCTCGAGCCAGGTCAATTACACCTGCACGAATCTGGCCGACCATTTCGCCGACCTGACCCACGAC
>JBBRDE010000212.1:0-9932 GCA_038204185.1 Cytophagales bacterium | reverse complement strand
ATTTTATAATTGAAAAAGCTACTACGCCTAAAAAAGGTATATTTTTATTAATTTGCCAGAACGAAGACAAATTCATAAAACCAAAATCCGCTTTCATGGCGAAGACAAAAAACTCCCTAATTCCTGAAAATATAGAAGGCCGCACCCGCGTGGTCATCGAACACGTCATCCCCGAAATCAACGAAGGTAAGTTTGCTATTAAAGCTATCCCCGGCGAGAGTATCCATGTCGAGGCCGACGTTTTCTGTGACGGCCACGACCATGTGATGGTCCGGCTCATGTACAAGCATATGGACGATACTGATTGGTCGGAATTGGGCATGACGCTTATTAATAATGATCGGTACGAGGCGGATTTTACCGTCGAAAAGCAGGGACATCACGTTTACACCATTGAAGGCTGGGTGGATCATATCGATACCTGGCAGCACGATACTGAGCTGAAAATTAAAGCCGGGCAACGTGTACCGCTCGAACTGCTCATGGGGGCCAATTTTCTGGAAGGGATGTTTGACAAAGCTACCGCCGAGGATAAGCCGCTCATCGAGGAGGCTATCGAAATCATGCGCAACGAGCACCGAAACGAAGATGCCCGCCAGCTGGCCATGAGCTTCCGCTTAACCGAATGGCTCCAAAGGTACCCCGAGCGCAAATTTACCACCCGCTACCGCGAACTACCTCTGTACGTGGACCGCACCAAGGCCGGGTTCAGCGCCTGGTACTCCATGTTTCCGCGCTCATCGGCACTGGAACCGGGTAAGCATGGTACCTTTCAGGATCAGATCAAACTTTTGCCACGGGTAGCCGACCTGGGTTTCGATGTGCTGTATTTACCCCCCATTCATCCCATTGGCCATCAGTTTCGTAAGGGTAGGAACAACGTCGTGACCGCCGAACCGGGTGAACCGGGGGTACCCTACGCCATCGGCAGCGAGCTGGGCGGCCATGATGCCATCAATCCCGACCTGGGTACCCTGGACGATTACAAACAACTAATTGCCAAGGCTAAGGAGTACGGTATGGAGGTAGCGATGGATCTGGCGATTCAGTGCTCGCCCGACCATCCTTGGGTAAAGGCTCATCCCGACTGGTTCACGATTCGGCCCAATGGTACCATTCAGTACGCTGAGAATCCGCCCAAAAAGTATCAGGATATCTATCCCATCAATTTTGAAAGTGCTGACTGGCAAGGACTGTGGCTGGAAATGCGCCGGATTCTGTTGCTCTGGGCCGAGTGGGGTATCCGCATCATTCGGGTGGACAATCCCCATACCAAAGCGTTTAGCTTCTGGGAGTGGGTCATTGCCGAGGTAAAGGCGCAGTACCCCGATATGATTTTCCTTTCGGAGGCCTTTACCCGCCCCAAAGTGATGCGGCAACTGGCCAAGGTAGGTTTCTCGCAATCGTACACCTACTACACCTGGCGCACCGAAAAGTGGGAATTGGAAGAGTATTTGACCGAGCTTACGCAGTCGGACATGAAACACTACTACCGCCCCAACTTTTGGCCCAATACTCACGACATTAACCCGTACCAGTTGCAGGGCGGGCACGAGCCCTACTTTCTTATTAGGTACTTTATGGCGGCTACGATGTCGTCCAATTATGGCATCTTTGGCCCTACCTTCGAGTACATGATCCATGAGGCTTATCCCGGAAAGGAAGAGTACCTTAACTCCGAGAAGTACGAAGTGAAGCACTGGGACTGGAAACGCGAAACCAAACTGACCTACCTGATTCGTATCATTAATCGGTTGCGCCACGAAAACACGGCCTTGCAGTTTACCAATAACCTGCAATTCTGCCAGATCGACAATGAGAATATTATCGCCTACACCAAAATTCACGCCAACGGCAACCGCCTGCTGTGCGTGGTCAATCTAGATGGCTACAACACGCAGTCGGGTTGGGTGCAGCTGCCTTTACGATTGCTGGGTAAGAACGAGCACGAATCATTCCGTGTCCACGATTTGGTGACGGGAGCCAGGCATATTTGGCAGGGCGAATGGAATTTTGTCGAATTAAACCCTCATATCCTACCCTTCCATTTGTTCAGGGTAGAAGATTTGAATTAAAATTAAAAATTTTGGCCGCGCAGTGTTTACCATGCCTCCGATTGCCACTTTCTAGTGAACGTGGATAAGTAGGTTTAAACCAACTAAGAATGAAAAAACAGTATGTAGCGGCCCTGGTTTTCATGGGCCTCACGATGGGATCAGTCGTGGCGCAGCCGAAGCCAATCACCGAAAAACAAAAGGAGAAAGCGGCCAAAATTCACGCTCAGGCGCTGACCATCGACACCCACGCCGACGTACCCATCATGATGATGAAGGACGGCTTTGATGTAGCACAAAAGCACGATTTTGAAAAAGATGGCTCTCAAATCGACTTTCCGCGCATGAAGGAAGGGGGTATGGATGCCATGTTTTTTGCGGTGTACCTGGGTCAGGGCAAGCGCTCGCCCGAGGCTAACGCCGAAGCGAAGGAAAAGGCGCTGGCGATTTTTGACAAAATTCACAAAGCCGTGGCCGCCAATCCTGACGCAGCGGGTATTGCTACCTCGCCTCAGGATGCCTACGAATTACAGAAGCAGGGCAAGCGGGCGGTGTACTTCGGCATGGAGAACGGCTGGCCCGTGGGCAATGACCTGGCCAATTTGAAACAGTACTATGATCTGGGCCTGCGGTACATCACGCTGTCGCACTCGGCCAACAACGACATCTGCGATTCTTCCACCGATCCCGACGGTCCGGAGTTCAATGGCCTGAGTTTATTTGGTGAAAAAGTGGTGCAGGAAATGAACCGTTTGGGGATCATGGTGGACATCTCGCACGTGTCGGACTCGACCTTCTACGACGTAATGAAACTTACCAAAGCCCCTGCCATTGCCTCGCATTCTTCGTGTCGTGCCCTATGCGATCACCCCCGCAACATGACCGACGATATGATCAAAGCCCTGGCTAAAAATGGTGGGGTAATTCAGATCAATTTCGTGCCGGATTTTCTTAGAAAAGCTAGCCAGCAACAGGAATTATCCATGAAGGCCATCCGCTTGAAAATGCGGCAGGTCGATCTGTCAGATGAGGATAAAAAAAACCTTTACGCCGAAATGAAGGCCATGCGCGAGAAATACGCCAGCGATATGCCTACCGTGTCCGATGCCGTCAATCACATGGAACATGTTATCAAACTCGTGGGTGTGGACCACGTGGGTATCGGCATGGACATGGATGGGGGCGGTCAAGTGATCGGTTGCCGTGATGTATCCGAAATTGGTAGCATCACCGAAGAACTGGTTCGCCGGGGCTATTCGGCCAGGGATATTGAAAAAATCTGGGGCGGTAACGTGTTGCGCGTATTAGCGGCAACCGAGAAGGTGGCAAGGAGTCGTTGAGTACATGAGTTTATGAGTAAGAGATCTCATGTACTTAAAACGGATAGACCTTTGCTCATAAACTCATGTACTCATAAACTATAAACTCAATAAGCAATGCCTATATCATCTGATCAATTACTCGACTTTTTAAAAAGGTGCCGCTGGTTTGCGGGTAAGGCGCGGCAGGTTAGCTACTGCGCGGTGAGCCAACAGGTACCCTTTGACGATGTCTTTATTTGGATTGTGGATGTGGGCTATGCAGAGGGCGATACGGAACAATACCAGTTGCCCGTGGCTATGGTAACGGAAATGCCCGATTTCAGTACCGAGCAGACATTGGTGATGGAAACGGAAGGCCGGTACCTGGTGGACGCGATTTATACTGAATCCTTTCGCAGGGCGCTGTACACCCGTATTTTTAACGAGGAAGCTATCAACCAGGAGACTTCTACCCTTACTTTCATCCGGGGAAAGGGATTGACCGCGGAGGATTCGCCTGACCACATCGCCACCCGCGTGCTGCCGGTCGATTCCAGTAACTCGGCTTTGGTTTTTGGGGAAAAGTACTTCTTCAAACTTTACCGGAAACTGTTTCGTGAAACTAATCCTGAGGTAGAGATGGTGGAGTTTATTACGGAAAACTCTGACTTCACCCAGATTCCTGCTTTCTGCGGCAGCGTGACCTGGAAAAGTACCGGATTTTCTGATATTACGCTGGGTATGATGCAGCGGATGGTGGAGGCCGACAAAGATAACTGGGTCCGGACGGGCGACTATCTGAACGACTTCCTGTATGCAGTTCCCAATCGGGTTTTCTCTATTCAGGAGGAAGTGTTCGAGCGGGTAGGGCTGCTGGGGAGGCGCACGGGCGAAATGCACCGGGCCTTGTATAATCCCCGCTCCAATGCTGCTTTTTCACCCGAACCTTTCACCGACGACTACCGTGAATTTCTGCGGCGAAGATTGAACCACCTGTTGGAAGCACGCTATACGCTTTTGATTGATAAGTACCTGACGCTCGATGAGCCAACCAAAGTCCTGGCCTGGAAGTTCATGGAGTCCAAGGAACTGATCGACGAATTTTCTAAAAAGTTACTCAATCAGAACCTTGATTCACTGCGGATTCGCATCCATGGCGACTACCATCTGGGACAGGTACTCAACGTGCACAACGATTTCATTGTCATTGATTTCGAGGGGGAACCTGAGGCTAGTATCAGCGACCGAAAGATCAAGCATTCGCCCCTGAAAGACGTGGCGGGCATGGTACGAAGCTACCATTACGCCGTTTCGTCCAAGGTATTTAACAGCGTTGAAACGGAACATGTAGATACCGACCGATTGCTGAAAGTAACCGATCGGTGGTACCGACTCATGAAAGATACCTACCTCGACGGGTATATGGAAGCCATCGGCTGGCCGCATCCCTTATTCAAAGATCAGAACGAAATAAACTCGCTCATGCTGTATTACCTTTTAGAAAAAGCGGTGTATGAGTTAGGCTATGAATTGAATTATCGACCCGATTGGGTAAAGATTCCGCTGAAAGGAATTGTGGACGTAATAAGGGAGGTCGAAAAAATGCACGGATAAACCAACAAAATTGACTTAGCCCAAAAAGATGACTACTTTGGCAATAGATTTAATATAATTTCTTATTCCAGAAATACAAAATGGCAAAAAAGCACGATAAAGATACGGACGGAAAAACGACTGCCGCAGCAGGAAAGAAGACACCCTCAACGGCTAAGAAACCTGCCAAAGAGGTAAAAGCGGTTGCGACGAATAAAAAAGTAGCAGCTTCCGGTAAAGAAACGCCTGACGCAAAACAGGAAGTGCAAACTGAAAATATCCTGGACCGGGATACCAGCGGGACGCATGATTTTAAACCTGTGGAAGGTGTCAGTCGTTTTTCCGAATTCGATATTTTTCTTTTTAAAGCAGGCAAGCACTTCAAGCTGTATGAGAAGCTGGGATCGCATGTAATGGAGCATGAGGGGGTAGTGGGTACCTACTTTGCCGTCTGGGCACCCAACGCGGCTGCTATTTCTATTATCGGCAACTTCAATGGCTGGAACCGGGAAGGCCACGCGCTGTATCCACGCTGGGACGAATCGGGTATCTGGGAAGGCTGGATTCCCAATATTGGCCGGGGCGAGGTGTATAAGTACTTTATCAAATCAAACAACGGACAGCATCTCGAAAAAGCCGATCCTTTTGCCTTATGGTGCGAGGTGGCTCCCAAAACGGCCTCCATCGTGTGGGATACCTGGTACGAGTGGAACGATGCCGATTGGATGGAGGTACGTAAAGAGAAGAACCAACTCAATGCTCCTATATCGGTCTATGAAATACACCTTGGATCGTGGCGCCGCGATCCGTCAGATCCCGAACGTTACCTGACCTACCACGAAATCGCCGATGCCCTGGTACCTTACGTTCAGGAAATGGGTTTTACCCACGTAGAGTTCATGCCCATTATGGAGCATCCCTACCCACCCTCGTGGGGGTATCAGATCACGGGCTACTTCTCGGTTGCATCCCGGATGGGCAATCCTCAGGAACTGATGTACCTCGTGGACAAACTGCACCAGGCCGGAATCGGCGTCTATCTCGACTGGGTACCTTCACACTTCCCCGGAGATGCGCACGGACTTTACCGCTTTGACGGCTCGGCACTCTATGAGCATGAAGATCCCCGCAAGGGGTACCATCCCGACTGGAAGAGCTATATCTTCAACTATGGTCGGAATGAAGTACGCTCATTTTTGATCAGTAACGCCTTATTCTGGCTGGATCGCTACCATACCGACGGCCTGCGAGTGGACGCCGTGGCTTCGATGCTGTATCTGGATTATTCGCGTAAACACGGCGAATGGATTCCAAACGAATTCGGAGGACGTGAGAATCTGGAAGCTGTTTCGCTGCTGCGTGAAATGAATATGGCGGCCTATAAGGAATTTCCTGATATCCAGACTATCGCCGAAGAGTCCACCGCTTTTCCCGGCGTATCGCGACCCGTGTTTGTGGGCGGCCTGGGCTTTGGCATGAAATGGATGATGGGCTGGATGAACGATACGCTTAAATATTTCGAGAAAGATACTTCCTTCCGTAAGTGGCATCAGGATCAACTCACGTTCAGCCTGGTATATGCTTTTTCGGAAAATTATATGCTCCCTTTCTCCCATGATGAGGTAGTGTACGGAAAAGGTTCGATGGTGAACAAGATGCCTGGTGATGAGTGGCAACGCTGCGCCAACCTGCGGCTGTTGTTCAGCTACATGTTTACGCATCCGGGCACCAAGCTGGTATTTATGGGTAGTGAATTTGGCCAGACTTCCGAATGGGCTTTCGGAAAAAGTCTGGACTGGCATCTGTTGGACCATGCTCCCCATCAGGGCATCAAGAATTGCTTCAAAGCGCTCAATGAAATCTACAAAAAAGAACCTGCGCTCTATGAGCACAGTTTTTCACCCGAAGGCTTTGAGTGGATCGATACACAGGATCGGGAGAATTCAGTAGTGATTTACGCCCGGAAAGGCCTCAAAGCCGCCGAAAACGTAGTGGTGGTATTGAATTTGACACCTGTTCCTCGCCCCGACTATAGGGTGGGCGTGCTTTCTGAGGGCAGTTGGATGGAGATTTTCAATAGTGATGCATCAGAATTTGGCGGCAGCGGTGTAGGCAATCCGCAGGAGGTCGTCACCGATAACAAACAATGGCATGGTAAGCCACAGTCGGTTCGATTAAATTTGCCGCCTTTGGGAGCGCTAATCTTGAAAAAAGCAGAGTAACATGCATAAGAAGGGCCGATCCTCAGGATCGGCCCTTCTTATTTTTAAGCTTTTGCGTACCTTTGCGCCCTGTAAAAGATAAAAGAGCAAATGAAAAAAATGTGTGTTGTTACACTACTGATGCTGGTAAGTGTACTTTCAGGTTACGGGCAGCGTATATCCCGTGTAGTAAGCGGCCTGGACCTGGGAACTGGTTTTGCGGCCGGGCAATTTACCCCCTCCCTGCTTTACTATCAGGCTTTGCACCCTACCAATGCCCCCTGGATAGAATTAAACGGTGGTTTTAGGATATGGAATTATTTTGCCAATGATACCTACCTGAAGGCTCCCGCTGGCAATGCTAAAAGTGATATAATGCAGCTAAGTCGCGTCACGGCTACGGGGGTCAGCTTTGTAATGGGAGCCAATTTCAAGCTAGCCAAAATCATTGATCTGGGAGTGAATGCCGACTTGCTGGGATTTGCTTTCGGCAAACGCAGAAATGCCATCTACCGCCTGGCTTCGCCCGAATCGGTTAAAGATAGCTTAAGCCTGGTGCTGAATGGAGAAGATGTTGGGATAGCGCCCGCTAACCTCAACGTGATTCCATTCCGTAAAAAGAATAATAACGGTCTGGCCGAGGCTTTCGTGCGCGTGTGGGTGAGTCCGCAGATCGGAATAAAGGCCGGGTATGTGTGGGGTCAGGCTACCTATCGAACCGATGTGAAGCTGAATAATGGGCAGAAACGATTTTCTACCCGTTACCAAATGCCCTTTGTTGCCATCACCATGCCCTTGTATAACTAGCCTTCCATTTTCCCGGGATAGCCTATTTTATGGAAAATCTTTCAGAATCGCATAAATACAAGCTTTGGCGCGGAAAATTGGAAAACAGTGGCTTGGATATTCATTCGATTGAGGAAATCTATTCCCGGCGGAAAAGTGACGGAGAAATCCTGTTTTCGCTACTGATGACCGACGCCACCACGCCCGAAGGTGATAAGATTCCGCCGATTTGCTTTTTGAAAGGCGAAGTAGTTTGCGTGCTGGTCTGTTTCATCGAAAAGAAAACGCGCGAAAAGTATCTTCTGCTGGTCAAACAGCGGCGCATTTGCGACGGATCTCACACCTATGAACATCCGGCGGGTATGCTCGACAGCGAAAGCGATCCCGCCGCTGTAGCCGCCCGCGAAGTCCACGAAGAAACGGGGATTGAATTAACCAAAGAAGAATTGACGCGACTCTTGAATCATCCCTGCTACCCTTCCACGGGAACCAGTGACGAGTCGATGTATTTTTTCTTCTGTGAGATAGAACTGACGCTCAATGAAATTAATGCGTACCATAATAGGGTAATGGGCGTGGAATCGGATCATGAGCGCATTACGACCTACGTCGCCCCGTTTGTGGAAGGCCACGGGCTCATTACCAATACCAACGGAATATTGCTAGACTATCTTTATTTGAAAGAGGTGGGGGATTGGGAAACGATGAAACAGTTGTAAGTCAGGCACTCTCCGAAGGGGATCAAAATAATTGGTAAAACCGTCAGAGTACTATTGGCACTATTTTAAAAATACGTCTATATTTGCAGCCCGATACCAAGCACCCGTAGTTCAATGGATAGAATTTCGGTTTCCGGTACCGACGATAGGGGTTCGAATCCCTTCGGGTGCACCATTTTTATTTTGATCTGCTAGCTGTTAATCAGTTAGCAGATTTTTGTTTTTAAGGGTAAGATTTAATACCCATACCACTCACCCCACCATTGCTGCAGACTGCGCTTGATTTCCGCTTCCCGCGCATTTTTACCAGGGGTGTATAGGGGGATACCTTTCAATTCATCCGGCATAAAATTCTGCTGCACAAAGTTTCCCTCGTAGCTGTGCGAATATTTATATTCTTTGCCGTAGCCAATTTCTTTCAACAGTTTGGTGGGCGCGTTGCGTAAAGCCAGTGGCACGGGTAGGTGAGCGGTCTTTTCGGCTAACGCGATGGCTTCATTGATGGCCATATAACTGGCGTTGCTTTTAGGAGAAGTAGCCAAATACACGGCTACCTGCGAGAGTATAATCCGGCACTCAGGGTAACCAATGACCTTCACTGCCTGAATACAGGCGTTGGCCATAATCATGGCGGTCGGGTTAGCATTGCCAATGTCCTCCGAGGCCATGATGAGCATCCGGCGGGCGATGAAAATGGGATCTTCGCCGGCCACGATCATCCGCGCCATCCAGTAAAGTGAGGCGTTGGGATCGCTGCCGCGCAGAGATTTGATAAAGGCCGAGATAATATCATAGTGCTGTTCGCCCGATTTGTCGTAGCGGGCGAGGCTTTGCTGGGCTATCTGCGTGACTAGCTCGTCGGTAATCGTGATTTCTTTCAGGGTACCTTCACCCAGTATTACTAATTCCAGCAGATTCAGCAACTTACGTCCATCGCCTCCCGACAGGCGGAACAGGGCCTGATATGACTCGAAATTAATGGTTTTTGTTTTTAGCCAGGGATCTTTTTCCAGCGCACGCTGCACCATTTCCATTAATTCGCTCTCGCCCAGCGCTTCCAGAATATAAACTTGACAGCGCGATAATAAGGCGGAATTTACTTCAAAGGATGGATTTTCTGTCGTAGCACCGATGAGGGTGACTTGTCCTTTTTCGACGGCACCCAGCAGAGCATCTTGTTGACTTTTGTTGTAGCGATGAATTTCATCTATGAACAGAATGGGCGAAAATAATCCCATTGGTTTGGAAAGTATTTCGCGCAAATCTTTCACACCCGAG
>JBBRDE010000211.1:0-9970 GCA_038204185.1 Cytophagales bacterium | reverse complement strand
TAGACTTGTTGCGATGAAAATATAATTGTATTTTTGATTCTATGAATATTTCAACTACGAGTTTAACAACTGAAAGAAGATGGCGCTCTGCAACTGGTTATGATGAAAAACGGTTCAAAAAGCTACTGTTGATCTTTGAGGGCGCATACTACGAAAAATTTGGCAAAACAATTCTCGAAAGAAAAGCTGATGGCCCCAAAGAGTCCGTCATAAAATCTGCCGAGGACTTGCTGCTGTTTACCCTGTTCAGCCTTAAAAGTGGCCTGACATACGACCTGCTTGGTTTCGTGACGGGAATGGACGCGTCTAACGCGAAACGCAACCAGGATTTAGGGATAAGTATCTTACAGTCAATGCTATTATCCCAAGGCTATGCGCCTGTTCGATCATTCGACAGCGTAGTTGAATTTGAGGAATACTTCCGTAAATATGATACCCTTATCATCGACGGTACCGAACAACGAATTCAACGCCCTTCTGATGAAGATTCACAGAAGGATAACTACTCAGGCAAAAAAAAGGACATACTTTGAAGACAACTGTTATAACAGGTATAAATGGTTCAGAAAACAATAAAAAAATTCTTTTTTTGAGCTATTGTTTCGTTGGAAAGACACATGATTACACTATGCTCAAAGAAGACTTTCCACCTGATGGGGATTGGTTCAAAAACTTCAACATGCGTCTGGATTCTGGCTACCAGGGTTTTGCCAAAGATTACAAATGCCGGAATGCCTACCTTCCGACCAAAGCTCGAAAGAAACAGCCTTTGAGTGAACAACAGAGACTATCCAATCGGCAGTTATCCACTCAACGTGTTGGTATTGAGCATAGTATAGGGAGATTAAAAAGATACAGAATTATGTCAGATCGATTAAGAATGCATGATTTTACGAAATATGACGATGCATTGGAAGTGTGTGCTGGCCTCTGGAACTTCTATTTAACTAACTGATTTATAACACCGCAACAAATCTAATATGTATTGCACTTTACTTTTTTTTCATGGTATTCTGGATGCGGACGCCGTGCAGTCGTATTTATTGGTAAAGCTACCTTCCACACACAGTATCCGCAACGAAAGTGATTGTTTGTAGGATCGCACAGCGCTTTCCATTCAGACCCTAAATGTACCCCATTCCATCCAAATAAACTACCTGCCCCCGCTCCACTCAACCTTAGGTACCTTTGTGCATTCGGAGGTAGTCCATTTGTAAACAGTACCTCGTCCAGGATACCATCCGCTTTTAGGGATACCTTTCTGGCATCGAGGTACCTTGATACCTATTTTTATGGTCAAAATAGCCTTTTGCGTTTTCACTTTATGACTTGGCAGTTTTCGCCACATCTTCCTTCACGACTTTTATTACCCCATTCATCTAACCGCCCGTGTCCGGGGAAGGCACACACCTAGTTTAATGAAATTTTAATTATATGAATACCAAATCCCTAAGTGGCCAAATCCCGCTACTTTTTCAAAGTCAAAGCCAGCAGCTTGTCATTGTTCCGCACTACCAAATATACGTCACGATTCCCAATCTGAATTTTCCTGATACTCCGCACTTGCCCTTCCAGCCGCTCGTCCAGCAAAGGCCGGGGCGCGAAAGGATATTTTTTATCTAAACCGAAAAGGCTTCCGTTGTCGGCATCGTATAATCCGAGTTGGATATTGGCATCAAAGAAATTTCCGAGCATCAGCAACGCGGGTGATACGGCAGAAACTTTTCGGACGAGTTCGGCGGCGTGGTAGGAAGTAAACTGCGCCGAACCGCCAAGGCTTTTCAACGCAAAATGGCCATTGCCCTCGTTCTCCAGAAAGGCATTCTCAAAATAATCGGCTTCTAAAACCTGCGATTGCGCCATTTTTTCGCTGCCAAATATTTGCGGCAGAGTTGCCTCGGAGAAATCCCTGGCGCGCAGAATCGACTTTTTGACGTAGGGCAACTGCCTCTCTACCTCACGCTTATCGGCAAAAATCGTTTCTTTTCCCTGCAAGTAGTAAGTCAGGATTTGGTCAGGGCGGCCATTGTCGTCAAAGTCGTTGACGTACATACGGACGGGTTCCTTTTCGGAAGCATGCAGACGGCTGTTTAGGCCCATGTTGCCGCAGACCAAATCCAAATCCCCATCCTGGTCCAGGTCGACTGCTTTAACAAAGTTCCACCAGCCCTTTCTATCGGTCAGCGGCTTCCCGGATAATTTTCCGGCATGGTTTTCAATCATAACGACGTTACCCCATTCGTAGGCCACCACCAGATCTTCGTCCTTATCAGCGTCCAAATCCACCCAGAGCGCGTCCTTGACCAAACCGCCCCGGCGGAGTCCAGGCGCGAGGGCGTCGGTTTTTTCAACAAAATGCCCTTTCCTGTCATTTACGAAAAGATAGGAATCGGGTGTTCTACCGTAAGCAAAGGGCACTGACCTTGCCCCCAGAAAAAGATCAGGGAAGCCATCCTGGTTCACATCTGCCAAGCAGACAACCTGGGCGTTGACGTAAATTCCGGAAAAGGCGGCCGTGTCCTTATAAAGGACTCCCTGACCATCGTTTAGATACAGACGCGGACGCAGGAACTCTGACTTGCCGAAATATTCGTTTCCTCCCGAACCCACGACCAAATCCTGCGCACCATCGCCGTTGACATCGGCCCAGGCGGCAGCAATGTCCTCAAAATCCGCGTCGGCGTCTAAGGCGGTCTGGGGAAGGTTAATAAATTTTCCGTTGGCTTGCTGGACGTAAATCTTTGGTGCAAAACCCCGAGAAGCACCTATGAACACGTCTTCGCGGCCGTCGCCATCGACATCGCCCACGGCCACGGCGGGGCCTTCGGTAGACATCATATTTGGAATTAGTGCTTCACGGTCGAATTCGTTGAAGCGGTTTTCCTCGTGTCGCAAGTCCAGACCAAGCTGGGGAGCGATGTCCTCGAATTCACCCCGCTGATTTTTTAATTTTTCATAGTCGAATTGGGGTAAATTTTTATTGTAACTAACCGTCAGAACTTTTTCCGAAGATGGTTTTTTAATTGTTGCAAAGCCATTGTCCGGCCAAATGACCACAACTGAGTCTATCCGGGCCGAATCCCCCAGACCGAACAATAGCGGAATCTCCGTACTGCTTTGAAAACCCCGAACCGGGAATTTTTCCTGAAACTGCACCTCGCCCTTGCCGTATACCATACATTTAGCTCCGATGGCATTGCGGTTACCTGCCGGGCCTTTCAAGTTTACCGACAAGCTCCGGTTCATGGGGGCGTAGGTTTCGGTCAGGTTTTCGTAAATGAAGGCCGCTTCGTTAATATTGTTGGTGATGATGTCCAGGTCGCCGTCGTTGTCAAGGTCAGCGTAGGTAGCGCCATTGGAGTAGGAATCAATGTTACTTGCGATGAGATTCGACTGATCCTTAAAAAGTAGGGAAGGCGTGTTAGAGAAGAATTTGTTTGGAATTTTTACCTCCGGCAGCAAATCGGTCAGCGAAGCGTCGGACTCGTCGAATTGCTGCTCATTGATGCGTCGCTGAATGTCGTCCGAAGCCACGAAGCTGATGTAGTCCATGTCGTTCATCCGCTTATTGATACCGTTGGAAATGAACGCATCCTTGCGCCCATCATTCTCGAAATCTAACAACAGGACCGACCACGACCAGTCGGTGGCATGAACGCCCGCGTACATCCCAACCTCCGAAAATACGCCCTGCCTGGTGTTGAGTTGCAGATTGTTGCGGGAAAACTGTACATTATAGCCCTGATCCAACTTGAATTTAAAGTTGTAGTAGGCATCCTCGCCCTCGGACCTTTTCAGGATCTGCGGATCATAGGGCATCATGTCAAGCGAAAAGATTTCGGGAAAAATGTCATTGTTCAGGTCGGCGATGTCTACGCCCATCGTAAAACGGCTGGTGTGGCGGGTGCGGGCGTCGATCTCGTCGCGGAAGGTGCCGTTTTGCTGGTTGATGTAGAGGTAGTCGTTTTCGTGAAAGTCGTTGCCGACGTAAAAATCGGGATAGCCGTCCAGGTTCACGTCGCCTAGCGCCAGCCCCAAGCCGTAGCCGAGGGCAGTGGAATTGATCCCGACCTTGGTGGTCACTTCCACGTACACTCCCGCCTGATTCTTAAAAAGACGATCGCCCGCCATTGGATGAACCGTACCCACGAATTGCCCCCGCTTGCCGAAGGTGCCGTTTTGGTGAACAGAATGGTTGAGTTGAAAAAAGTCTAGATCACCATCCAAATCATAATCAAAAAAAGTGGCCTGCGTACCGTACCCTACTAAATCAAGGCCGTACTCACGCGATTTTTCAGCAAAGTGCGGAATACCTTTTTCGTCAATACTTTGACAGATATACAACAGGTTATGACTACCCGGCCCGCTGTACTTTGCCACGCAGCTTATGTACAAATCAAGCAGTCCGTCCTGGTTGATATCCACCACCGATACGCCCGTATGCCAGCCTTTGACCGCACCCAGGCCAGCCGCTTCAGTCACGTCTGTAAACCTCATTCCACCCTGGTTCAGGTACAAACGGTCGGCGGTTTGGTTGGCGGTGAAGACGAGGTCCACCAGACCGTCGTTATTAAAGTCGCCCGTGCCAACGCCACCGCCATTGTAAAAATACATGTATGTGAAAATGTTAAACCCGGGGGTCGGTTTCACGCTATTCACAAAGTCCACGCCCGTTTTTTTGCCGTCCAGCAGCCGGAACATCGGTTCTGGCGAGGAATGGCAGGCGAACACCCCGCCTAAAAGCAGCCACGAAACATAGTTCAGCCAGGATTTCATTGGAGTAGTTTATTATTAAAAAACACGCCTGGCTTTCGACTATTTGTCAGGAAAATCAGTATCGATTTTCTCCAAGAGTTCAGCCGAACTCTGGTTGGAGAACGCAGGCTCTTTCACTACGATCCAACCTTTGACTGGAATGTAGTTTTCCACAGTGCTGGCTTGGCTGGGTTTGACTAGGTTGCCCTCAAACACGATGGAAATCAATTGGTGGCTCAACTCTGGTACGATGATTTTTCCGGTCACCAGGAAATAGCCTTCACCCCGCAAAGTCAATTTATCGATCATTTTCCCTATCATCAGGATCACCTGATCTCCACCGCTCTCGCCTAAGGTACCGTTGGTCATGGTGAACGTAATGGGCTTCTGCTCAAACCAGTCGTGGCGGATCATTTCCATTTCCACGTTACTTCCTTCCTCGTTCATAAAGCCCGCTTTGAACAATTGGGGCAAGAGCAGCACATCGGCGTTGAAGATCTGTTGTTTAGCGTAAAAATCCTCATTATCAACCATAACCTTTATCAGTGCCTGATTAGGTTTGAGCATGGGTAATTTCTCCTTTAATACGTCCATTTCATTCTGCTCCGTATTTCCCGAATCAGTACACGAAATGATAAACACGAGGCATACAGTCATCCAACTCAATTGTAATTTCATTAAAAGTCGCTGGCTAAGAAAAAGGGAATGCCCGAAACAAACGCTCGGGCATTCCCCAAATTTTAAATAAAACAATCAATACCCGGGGTTCTGCTTCAAATTGGTATTGGAGGCGATAGCCGCCGCCGGAATTGGAAACAGCAGTGTATAGGGTTCTGTATTCACCATATCCTGGTATTTACGATTAAACTTACCGAAGCGAATTTCATCGGTACGGGCAACACCCTCCCAGTACAACTCGTAGCCCCGTTCTTTCCACATCGCTTCGTCCGTGAGGGAGGCCAGGGCAGTAGCCTTCCGCATCTTGCGCAGGTCGTTGACCATTTTCAGCGCACCAGCGGCATCGCCCCCGCGCATCATGGCCTCGGCCTTCATGAGGTACACATCGGAGTAGCGCAGGATCAGGTACTTGCCGAAGTCAGTTGGGTGATACTTGATTACCCGAATGCCCTGATTGGTAGCTGCTCCCGCTAGAGGAACTTCTTTGGTAAAAGCAAGTAGCTTCTTGGTACGTGTGTCGATAATTTCCGACTTGTCCTCCCGGTACTGTTGTCCGATCAGGAAACCTTTATTCACCCCACCATAGCCTTTATTGAAGCCAACCGCCCTGAAACGGCGATCGTCGTTTGTCTCGAATTTTTCGTAAAACTCCGCCAAGGTCGCGAAGCCGTTGTTAGGACTCGATTGCTCGGCGGGGAAACCACCCTGATTGTAGTGGAGGGTCATCGTCCAGCGGCTCCGGGCCGTGCCCTGCAAGTCGGTGAGGATCTTGTCCGTGGAAAGTGCCGCCGTGAACGGATTGAAAAAGTCCGGATCCAGCGCAAAGCCGTCTGCCGCCACGGCGTCGCAATACTTTACCACCTTGTCCATGTCGGCTTTGTCAAAGGTGTAGGGGCCTTCTGGTTTGGCTGACTTATACACGGCTTTATTAAGATAAAGCCGGGCCAATAACGTATTGGCCATTGCTTTGGAAGCGCGGGCATTGATCGGGGCCGGGCCAAGTTTGGGCAGGTCGGGTAGCGCCGCCTCCAGATCCTTGATGATGAAGTCGAAGGCTTCCGAGCGGTTCATTACGTTTGGAAGGGATTCCAAGCCCTGATCGGTCGTGCGGCGGGGGACCTGACCCCAAAGATCCATCACGTGGTGCATGTTCAGGGCCCGCATGGCCTTGGCTTCGGCAGCCTGTACGGGGCTGGGATTGGAAGCCAGCAACTGCTCACAGAGATAACTATTGCTATTAAGCGAGTTCCAGGCATTCAGGATTTGGGGATGGGTGGCATCCCAGGTATGGGCGTGCAAAGTCCGCCATACGCCGTTGTCACCCCAGTCCACACCCCGCGTTGGCGGAATCATCTCGCCTGACGTATGTTCACCGAGTGAGTACAAATTGCCCGTACCGGTGTAGAAGCTCAGTCCGCTGTAAAGTGAATTGAGCAATTGCGTGGGGTTTCCGGCTGTGAAGACGCCCCCGGTTGACTGGACTATGATGGAGTCTTGCTCTTTTACTTCGAGATCGGTGCAGGAAGGCAAGACACAGGACCCAACCAATCCGCTCAGGATTATTTTCAAATACGATTGTTTCATCTTTTTGATCTGTTAAAGCTATTTTAAAATGACAGGCTGGCTCCAAACGTAACGGTGCGTGCGCGCGGATAGGCCGTGTAGTCGATACCCAGGGAAGGAACACCACTAATGGCCTTATTGGTATTCACTTCGGGATCCTGGCCAGTATATTTGGTGAATAGAAGTAAGTTCTGGCCCGTGATGAAGAGACGAACATTACGGAAGGCACTTTCACCTGTGTTCAAGCGGTAACTCAGGTTCAGGTTCTGCAAGCGAACGAAGTCTCCTTTTTCGAGGAAGCGGGTGGACACGTCAGGCGCATTCAACGGGCCTTCTTTGCTACCGACCACATTGGTCGTGACATTGCGACCGTTGGATAACGAACCTTTGGTGAAATACGCGTTGGCCGTATTGTTGTAAACGTAGTTGCCAAACACCCCATTGAAAAAGGTACTTAAATCAAAGCGTTTGTATCGAAAATTAAGCGTTAAGCCGCCCGTTACAGTGGGGATCGGGCTTTTGCCGTCCAAGAAACGCTGGAAATCTCCACCGGGATAGATCGAGTTACCCGACTCATCATAGCCGCTGAACTCCCGCAGGAAGTAGGCATAAAGCGGCTGGTCGCTGGCGATCCGCTGGGCAAAGGCACCGGACAGTCCCTGGCCGCTAATCGCACCCGTGTTATAAACCCCGAGCAGGTTTTTTACGGTATTCTTGTTAAAAGCAGCATTGACATTCACCTCAAAACCGAAGTCAGTCTTGTCCACCACGATGCCATTCAAAGTAATTTCAGCACCGGTGTTGATCACATCGGCATCCAGATTAGCCCATACGAAAGGCGAAATGGCGGGTTGGGCGGAAGTGATCTGAATCAGCAGGTCGTTCGTATTCTTGATGTAATACTCTAATGAACCCGACACCCGGTTATTGAGGAAAGCGTAGTCGAGTCCCACGTTCAACTGGGCAGTGGACTCCCATTTCAAGTTAGGGTTGGGGAAAGCCACCGTTCCCAGACCACCGTTGCTGATGCTCGTACCATTATTTCCGATGCTGGCCCCGCCATACCGCTGTCGCTCGGTGTAAAGGTTATGCGGAATTTCCTGGTTTCCCGTGATACCATAACCAACCCGTAAACCCAAGTCGGAGAACACGCTCTTGGGAACGAAGTCCTCCTCGATGAGCCGCCACTTGGCGGCAAACGAGGGAAAGTAACCGTACTTGTTACCCGAACCAAAGCGGGTCGAACCGTCGGCCCGCAGGGTGGCGGTAAATAGGTATCGGTCGTTAATGCCAACATTCAGCCGTCCGAAGTAGGATTGCAGCTCGTCGAAAGTAGAGCCGGAACTCTGTAGAATACTTCCTTTTCCATTCAAATTGTCCGCCGCAGAAAGGTTATTGATCATCAGATCCAGATCGTTGACCCGAAAATTGGTGGCCTGCGCATTCTTGGAGAAATAGTTAAAACTCTGGTAGGAGTAGCCCAGCAAACCGTCGAACGATACCTTACCAAACTGCTTGTTATAAGTAAAGTAGTTCTCCATCAAACGGTTTTCGATCTCAATATCTTTCAGGTAAAGCTGGCCATTCTTATCAATGTTGTTCACCACTAGTAGTGGTGAAAAGGCTGACTTACGAGCCGACATAGATTGATCGATGCCGAGAACCGTCTTGAATTTCAAGCCGTTGAATATTTCGTATTCGACGTTAAAATTGCCCAGCACACGCAGGGTGTTGGTAAAATCCTTGGTATAGTTCAGAATTGCAACCGGGCTGGGTTCTAGCGAAGAAAGCTGAAATGGGGTTCCGTCATCATTATAGACCTTGTTGGTAGGGTTCGATTTCAGAATTCCACCCAGCAAATCACCCGTAAACCCGGCGTTGTCAGTTACCGGTACCGCTTTGTCGGTGGTATTGGCAAAGTTCACGCTGGCACCGACAGTCAGTTTATCTTTAATAAACTTTTTGCCGCCACTGAACGAGCCGGAAAATCGTTTTAGACCGGAGTTTTTTATAATTCCTTCCTGATCGAAGTAGCCCAGTGAAAAACGGTAGTTGCTGCCATTTTCCCCACCACTGAACGACAGGTTGTGCTGGTTGGTCTTGGCCGTACGGAAAACCTCCTCCTGCCAGTCGGTTTTAGCTCCGCCGTTGGTACCGCCCGCCGCCACGAACGCTTCGGGCCCCAGCAGGTCGTATCTTTTGGATATTTTGCTAAGGCCTAAGGAGTAAGAATAATCCATTGAGCCTTTGCCCTTGCCTTTCTTGGTCGTAATCAGCACCACTCCGTTGGCTCCCCGCGCGCCGTAGATGGCCGTGGCCGAAGCGTCTTTCAGGATGTCCATGCTGGCGATGTCGTCGGGATTGAGGAAGTTAAGCGGATTGCGCGCTGAGGAACTACCCAAACCACCGTTGTCGCCGCCCCCCGAAACGTCGTTGCCCGCCAGAGGCACGCCGTCTACCACGAAGAGTGGGCCATTACCACCGCGCACCGAGGATGTGCCCCTGATACGGACGTTGATGCCGCTACCGGGTTCGCCATTACTCTGGGTGACGGCCACCCCGGCTACACGGCCTTGTAGTAATTGCTCGGTCGAGGTGATAACGCCCTTATTGAAATCTTTGGAACCAATGGCCGCTACCGCGCCGGTCGCGTCCCTCTTTTTAACGGTACCGTAGCCGATCACAACCACTTCATCCAAAGCGCTGGCATCTTCCAGCAACATCATGTTGATCGTCGTGCGGCCCCCGACGGCTGCCTCCTGGGCTTTCAGTCCCACAAAACTAAATACCAGCGTGCCATTGGAAGGTACACTGGCAATGCTGTAGCTTCCGTTAACGTCAGAAGTAGTACCCGTGGCAGTACCCTTCACCTGCACTGTCACGCCCGGCAGGCTGCTGCCTGTCGCATCAGTCACCTTACCCGTGACGGTAATCTCCTGGGCAAAAACAGAAAAAGTTAAAAAGGTTAAGAAAA
>JBBRDE010000210.1:0-9988 GCA_038204185.1 Cytophagales bacterium | reverse complement strand
GAGGAAATTCCGCCTTCGGTGCGGGGCGACCAGCGCCTTACGGGAATGACCGCCGGCCAGGCCTCGTTTCCGCTGGTAGGATCGTTCGTAGATTTCCAGCAATACGGCCATTCGCGGGCTTGGGTGAGCAGTCTGATGCCTTACACGTCTAAAATTGTGGATGAGCTTTGCTTCGTGAAGTCCATGTATACCGAAGCTATCAACCACGATCCTGCGCTTACATTCCTGCAAACGGGTTCGCAGCAGGGCAACCGGCCCAGTATGGGTTCGTGGCTGAGCTATGGACTGGGTAATGAAAATCAGAACCTACCCGCCTTCACGGTGTTGCTCTCCCGCGGGGTAGGCAACGGGCAGGGGGTTTATTCCAAGCTCTGGTCCAACGGTTTTCTGGATTCCGTGCATCAGGGCGTACAATTTAGTAAGGGTGAAGACCCTGTGCTGTACCTGCGCGACCCGGATGGCTTGAACCGAAAAGATCGCCGGGAAATGCTGGACAATCTTTCCCAGCTGAATGAAATATCCTACCAGGAATTTGGCGACCCCGAAATTGCGGCTAAGGTAAAACAGTACGAAATGGCCTACCGGATGCAGACCGCCGTGCCGGAGGTGATGGATTTGTCCAAAGAATCGGATGACATCGTCAAACTCTATGGCCCCGATTGTCTGGTGCCGGGTACCTACGCCGCCAACTGCCTGCTAGCCCGTAAGCTATCCGAAAACGGGGTGCGGTTCGTGCAGCTTTACCATCAGGGTTGGGATCAGCATGGCAACTTGCCCTACGAAATTACCCAGCAGGCCAAAGACGTGGATCAGGCCTCGGCGGCGCTGGTCATGGATTTGAAACAGCGGGGAATGCTGGACGAAACGCTGGTGATTTGGGGCGGGGAATTTGGGCGCACCAGCTATACGCAGGGAAAACTTACCGCCGATAACTACGGCCGCGATCACCACCCGCGCTGCTTCACGGTCTGGATGGCCGGGGGCGGCATCAAACCCGGTATGGTATACGGCGAAACCGACGAACTAGGCTACAACATCGCCAGGAATCCGGTGCACGTCCATGATTTTCAAGCTACCGTCCTGCATCAGCTGGGACTGGATCACGAAAAATTGATTTTCAAACATTTAGGCCGCCGCTACCGCCTCACCGATGTGTCGGGTAAAGTAGTAAGGGACATACTTTCTTAATTTTAACGGCTGGGCGCCCCGTGGCGGTAGCCCGTGCGATGAGTGATTGAGTGAATGATAGCATGAAAATTAGACAATTTGCCGAGAATAGTTTACTGGGGCTAACCCTCACCATTGCTTTTCTGCTTGTTTTTGAAAGCAAACTGGTCGTCCCGGTATGGCTACAAAGTATTGGGCGGATGCACCCGCTATTGCTGCATTTTCCCATCGTGCTGCTGCTGTTGGCCATGCTGATGGAGTTTTTTCGCTTCAAGCCCGAGAATTCAGAGAATAGGTTTTACTCCACTTTCTCCCAAAATCTCCTGTTATCCGGGGCGCTGTTGGCGGCAGTGACGGTGGTTATGGGGCTTTTTCTTTCGCGGGAAGAGGGCTATACGGGGGATACTTTATTGTGGCACAAATGGACCGGAGCCGGAATTTTTTTCCTGGCCACTCTGCTGTATTTTGTTCGGAATGCCCGCTGGTACAATGCTCCGGTGGCCTGGGCGGGCGGGGGTGTGATGCTGGTAACCCTGATTTTGGCGGGACATTACGGTGCTTCGCTCACCCACGGCGATAATTTTCTGTTGGAACCCTGGGAAGGTACCGCCGAAAAAGCGCAGGTACCCCTCGAACAAGCTGTCCTTTTTACGGATGTAATCCAGCCCATCTTTGAACAGAAATGCGTGAGCTGTCACAACGCCGACAAGCTCAAAGGCCAGCTAAAACTGACCGATGCCGAGTCGGTTCAGAAAGGAGGGAAAACGGGTAAACTCTTTGTACCCGGCAATCCCCAAATCAGCCTGTTATTGGAAAGGGTGCACTTACCGATGGATGCCAAGAAACACATGCCCCCTTCGGGGAAAACGCAACTCAGCCCGGAAGAAATCAGCCTGTTGACGCTTTGGGTAAAGGATCATCCCAGCTTCGATAAAAAAGTAATTGACCTGCCTGTGTCTGATTCACTGCGTATTCTGGCAGCCGCGCGCTTAAAACCTACCACCGTGATCGAAGAACGGTATAATTTTGCCGCTACCGACGAGAAAACTATTGCAAAGCTCAACAACGACTATCGCACCGTGGCTTCTCTGGCCCGAGAATCGCCCGCGCTGGCGGTGACGATCTATAACAAAAATGCCTTTAGCGCCGCCCAACTGAGTGAATTGAGTACGATTAAAAACCAAATCGTATCGCTTAATTTGAACAAGATGCCCGTGGAGGATACGGATTTGAAGCAGATAGGGACCCTGGAAAATCTCCGAAAACTCGATCTGAATTTTACCAATATTACCAGTCAGGGTCTGAAAGCGCTGAGTTCGTTGAAGTATCTCAAAACCCTAACTCTCTCTGGTACCCAACAGAACCTCAAAGACCTCCGGGCCCAGCTACCTACCTTTAAAAGCCTGGAAACCGTCACGGTATGGGAAACGGGTTTGTCGCCCGCCGAAATTACCCAGTTGCAGAAAGCATTGCCGCGCCTCACGGTCATTGGCGGCTTTGTGGATGATGGTAAAAACCCTTTGAAACTCAACACGCCCCAGGTAGACAACCCTACGACGGTCTTCGCGGGCTCGGTGCCGGTACAATTGAAGCATCCGATCAAAGGTGTGGAAATTCGCTTTACCACCGATGGAACATTACCCGACAGCATCAGTTCTCCCATTTTCGACGCCAAAACGGTGTTGACTGAAAGCGCGACCATCAAAGCGCAGGCCTTCAAAAAAGGATGGTACGGCAGCGACGTAGCTACCTTTGATTTTTTCAAAAATACTTACCAACCCGACAGTGTCGAGCTGCTTTTTCCGCTCAATCGGGTGCACCTAGCGGAAGGTGCGAAAACGTTTTTCAACCAAAAACTCGGCGTCCTGGGAGCCAATAATCCTGCCTGGGCCAATTATTGGGCGGGTGTACGCAATAATGACATGGCGCTGGTGGCCGAATTCAAACAGCCAACGCTGATCAGTTCGGTCGGCCTGCACTATATGATCGAGGAGGATACGGGAATCTTCCCTCCCGAAATCGTGGAGGTATGGGGCGGGGCCGATCGAAATTCCTTGAAGCTTCTAACTACATTCAAGGCATCTCTTCCTGCCAAAGGCGACACGCCCACCCTCAAATCCGTAACCGGAACCTTCAAGCCTGCCTCCGTGAAATGCCTGAAAATTATTGCCAAGCCCCTAGCCAGTATCCCGGCCTGGCACCGAAGCAATGGTAAGAAAGCCCTACTGCTAGTGGATGAAATGTTCATTAATTGAAAGGGAGGTTGTTCGGCGGTAGCTTTTCAAAATATGTACCTTTGTCCGGCTAACGCTTTGTACTCCTACCATTATCCATTGAAAATTGCCGAAGACTCAAACAAATAGACTCCTTGAACTGGATGCGCTGCGCGGCCTTGCCGCATTAAGCGTGGTGGTGTTTCACTTTACCATCAACGAAAATGCCGAAAAACTGGGTTGGGAATTCCGCTACGGCGTGACGGGCGTCGATATTTTCTTCATCATCAGTGGGTTCGTCATTTTTCTCACCATCCAAAAAGTCAGAAAATGGCAGGATTTCGCTGTTTCGCGCCTTTCCCGCCTGTATCCTACCTTCTGGGCGTGTGTGTTCATTACAGCGGCTTTCATGTACGCCTATCAGCCCGAAAACCTGAGCTGGCCAATGCTTCTGGCCAACCTCACCATGGTTCCGGTGTATTTTGGGATTGAAAATCTGGACGGTGTCTACTGGACTTTACTCGTAGAAATGGTATTCTACCTCTGGATTCTCGTAATTTATCTGGCCAAAGGTTTGGACAAAATCATGACCATTAGTGTCGTCTGCACCGTGGGGGTCGTTGCTTTTCATTTGGGAAAAGCGTTCTACCTTGATTTTTACGAATTTATCTCCTGGAAAGTCCAGCTGCTTAACCATTTTCCGTTATTTTTCTCAGGAATCCTTTTCTATAAACTCAAATACCAGGGCTTCGCCTGGCGGTACGTGGGGTTAATATTTCTATGCCTGATGGCGGCATTTTATTTGCACGATAAAGGTGGGCGGTCGATGTATCACGTCACCTGGATCGAACACAACGTCATTCTCGTCCTCTACCACGTGCTCTTTTTTCTGTTTGTATTGGGTAGGCTTACGTTTCTGGTGTGGCCGCCGTTGCTGTTTTTAGGAAAAATCTCGTACAGTCTCTATCTGTTGCATCAGTACATCGGCCATCGGGTGATCCACAGTCTGAATGTCATCTATGGAATTAACATTTACCTGGCGGTAGGGGGTACCCTCGCGCTGTGTATCCTGCTGGCGTGGGGCGTGACCTATTACGTGGAGTTGCCCGCCATCCGGGCCATCAAAGATTGGTATAAAACCCACCACGGACGAAAACTGGAAGAACAGAATACGGCCGGAACGGCTTTGCCCTGATTGATTATAACTCCTAAACCCATAATTTTCATGTTAAGATTCAATGTCATTTTCCCAAAACGATTTTTGCTTCTGCTGTGCCTGAGCGGATGGTGCGGCTCGGTTTGGTCGCAAAAATCTACCGGAGGGGTACCCTACGAAGCCATTTCGGTTGATAAAGTATGGTCGGGGCATTCGGTGGGGTTTGATCTGCTTACCTCCGAAAAGTTTCAGTATGCCGCCTACTACGATGCAGACCGGAATATGGTGATAGCCCAGCGACCACTGGACTCTAAGACGTGGAAGAAAACCATATTACCCACCAAGGTAGGGTGGGACAGTCACAATTATATCGAGATGGCCCTGGATGCGGCGGGGTACCTGCACGTATCGGGCAATATGCATAATGTGCCGCTGATTTATTTCCGATCCGAAAAACCCGAAGATATCGGTCGTTTTGAAAAACTAGGCATGACAGGGACAAACGAGGAGCATGTCACCTACCCCATTTTCTTTAAAGACAAGGTTGGAAATCTGTATTTTCAGTATCGCGATGGTGGTAGTGGAAATGGAATCACATATTGGGATAAGTACGACACTTCGACTAAAACATGGAAATCTCTTTTCGATACGCCGCTTTTTGATGGCGAAAAAGAAGCCAGTGCGTATATGTCAAACCCTCAACTCGGGCCAGATGGCTATTTTTACATTATCTGGATGTGGCGTATGAGCCCCGTAGCCAATACCAACCACAACCTCTCCTGCATTCGCAGTCGGGATTTGGTGAATTGGGAAAATATGCGTGGCGACAAGCTACCCCTGCCCATTCAATGGCGCGACAGCAAACCCACCGCCGACCCCGTGGGGCCATGGAATGGCTTGATCAACATGTCGTACACCCTGAGCTGGGACCAGAGCAACGCGCCCTGCATCAGCTACCACAAGTACGATCCGCAAGGGATTAGCCAGGCTTTTGTAGCCCGTTGGGAAAAGGACAAAGACGGACGTAACACCTGGCAAACGCACCAGATCAGCCAATGGCCGGACTTTACCTGGGCCCTGAATTTGTCCGGATCGCTCAAACGTTCCATATCCCTTGGGGCCGTAACGCCCACGGAGGATGGAAATCTTGCGCTATCCTTTACACATGAAAAGCACGGAAGGGGTACCTGGATTCTTGACGGGAAAACTTTGAAAACGATCCGCACCCTGCCCGGTGATGAAGGCAGTATGGCTCCGAAGCTACCTACCCTGGCTCTGAATAAAGACATGGAGGCTCGCACCAAAGCCGACAATACGGGGCGGTACCTCATGCGCTGGCAGACTTTGCCCGTCAACCAGGACCGTCCGCAGCCCGACTCACCCCCGGCTCCCACCGAGTTGGTGATTTACGAAATAGGGAAAAAGTGAAAGGAGCCGACGTTCGTATCTTGAAAGTTTCATTATTAGCTCCTTTTAGTTCTTTATTCTCCCAATACTTATGAAAATAAGGTACCCCTACCTCGTTGCAGTCAGTTGCCTGATTCTTGATCTTCTGGTAAGTCAGAATATTCTGGCTCAGAACCCATCGGGTAAGTTCAACCTGTACGAGCAAACCAGCGAAACGGCTGGGCTCGTCACGCAGTACACGCAGGATGTTCGGGCGATCCTGCATTTTTACTCGCCGATGCTCCAGCAGGGCAGGGGTTTTGCCAACAGCGTGCCCGTTTTGAATTCGCCCGAGCAGCGGAAGCGACTGGTTACGCTAAACCAGGGGTACCTTGACAAGCTAGGCAAAATGGATTTTAACGCCATGAGTATCTACGGGAAAGTGGATTACGTGCTGCTCAAACGCAATATCGAAGATAATTGACCCTCTCTCACGAAGAAAAGCAATACACCGGGGTGGTAAAGTACCTGCCTTTTGCCGATAAAATCTACGATCTGGAAAAATCGCGCCGACGCGGGGCAAAAGTGGACGGGCAGCAGGTAGCGGGTACCCTTAACGAACTCGCCGGGCAGGTGGAAGCTGTCGCCGGGTCAGTCAAAAGTCTGGAATCGTTGGATAAGTCGGACGCCGACTTTGGCGAAGAAGCAATCAAAGGACTCAAAACCCGGTTGAAAAGTACCTACGATTTCTACGCGGGCTACGATCCGCTGTTTAGCTGGTGGGTACCCGCGCCCTACGCCAGGTTGGATAGTTTGCTGGGTACTTTGGGCAAAAGTATCAAGGGCAAAGGAAAACTCGTGACTACGCAGAAGGAGGACAAAAGCGGCATCCGGGGGGTACCCATCGGGCGGCAGGAGTTGATTCGCCAGCTGAAAACCGAGATGATTCCCTACACGCCCGACGAATTGATCCGGCTGGCCAACCAGGAATTTGCCTGGTGCGACGCCGAATTACTAAAAGCCTCGCAGGAAATGGGATTTGGCAAAGAGTGGAAAAAAGCGCAGGAAAAAGTCAAGAACAGCTACGTCCCGGCGGGCGGTCAGCCAGAATTGATTTTGAAACTTTATGATGACGCTAAAAATTTCATCACCAAAAATAACCTGTACCAGTACCCTGAAATCGCTGACGAAACCTGGGGCATGCAGATGATGACCCCCGAACGCCAACTGGTGAATCCTTTCTTTCTGGGCGGGCGCGATATCATCATCTCGTATCCGACCAGTACCATGCAGCATGAGGACAAACTGATGAGTATGCGGGGCAACAATCCCTACTTTTCGCGCCCCACCGTGCAGCACGAACTGGTGCCTGGCCACCATCTCCAATACTACATGAGCAGTCGCTACAAATCCTACCGCAGCGAATTTCGTACCCCCTTCTGGACGGAAGGCTGGGCGCTTTATTGGGAACTGTTACTCTATGACAAAGGCTTTGCTAAAACGCCGGAAGAGCGCATCGGGATGTTGTTCTGGCGAATGCACCGTTGTGCCCGCATCATTTTCTCCCTCAACTACCACCTGGGCAAATGGACGCCGCAGGAGTGCATCGACTTCCTGGTAGACCGCGTTGGGCATGAACGCGCTAACGCCGAGGGTGAGGTACGACGGTCGTTCGAGGGAGGGTACAGTCCGCTGTATCAGGTAGCCTACCTTATCGGCGGTTTACAGATTTTTAGCTTGAAAAATGAATTGGTGGATAGTGGGAAAATTACTTTTCAGCAATTCCACGAGGCTATTATGCGGGAAAATAGTATGCCTATCGAAATGGTGCGGGCTACCCTGACCAACCAGCCGTTAACTCCTGACTACCAGACCCAATGGAAGTTCTATAATTTTAAGTGAGGCTTCTGTTGGAGGAATGTAGGCTTGTTTTCAGTGAGGGTTAGCTTGCCCATGGTGTTAAAAGTAGGTAATTTCGGCCTTTTGAGGGGGCATTTTCCCTAATCCCATATTTTTTGCACGTTTCATGCTGAAGCACATCGCACTGGTTATCATAGGGTTGGTCGTTGCCCTCTTTCTTCTCTATAATTACTTTTTCTCTGTTGACTTTCCCTTTCAGGACGACCTGGTGCTGGTCAACTTTGTTAATGAAGTGACGAATGACGTGACCGTTGTGGAATTTTTTCAGAATCTTTTTCGCACCGACAACGATCACAAGGTAGTAATCCCCCGCCTGATCGCCCTGATAAACTACCTGCTTACGGGGCATCTCAACTTCAAGACCTTCATCGGACTCGTAAGTATCAATCTGCTCTTCATTCTATATTTTCTGTTTCTTCAGTTCAGGAAGCTAGGGCTGCCACTCTATTATTTTCTTCCCGTGCCCTTCCTTTTCCTGCAACCTCAGTACTATGAGGTATCACTGTGGGCCATCAACGGAATGCAGCATTCTTTTCTGACTGTCTTTCTGGTTACAGCCATTCTACTGGTGTCAAGACCTTCCAAACTTGCCTATTTCGGAGCAATTCTGTGCTGCTTCCTGGCCACTTTCACCCACGGAAATGGTATCCTGTCTTTTCCTGCCCTGATTTTTTATTTTCTGTGCTACCAGAATTTCAGGAAAGCGATTGGCATGGGCGTGTTCATGCTGATTGCCCTGGGGATTTATTTAGGGGGGTATGAATCGGGACAAGCGGCGCACCTACCTCCCGGGATTGATGTAGTACTCGGAAATTTTTTAGGTTTTATCGGTGCCAATATGCTGATATGGAGTCCTAAACTTGTGTTTTCGGTGCTGTGGGGCGGGCTGATCTTGCTTTTTGCCGGTTTCCTGGTCTATAAAATAGCCCTAACGTACATAGGTGGGGCCAGAAAAGCGGATTCCAGGATCAATGTCGAACTTTTGACGCTTTTTTGTTTTATCGTCATTACCAGTCTGGTCATTGCCTTTATTCGTTCGTGGATGGGTTCCACGCTAGCCAGTCGTTTTCAACTGTATGCCGCGCTCAGTTCGTGCATATTATACCTACTGCTGCTCGGATATTTCCCCCGGTTGAGAAAAAACTACGTGGTATTGGTTTTTGGCATGTTAAGCGTCCTGACTTGGGGACAGTCGTACTACGAATACACCGGTACGGTGTCCAGGCGAAAAACCACCTACCTCGCCGATATTTACAATTGGGATACGAATCGCAAGCTCCTGTCGGTGGACAAAAGTCTGCAGCAAAATGCCGCTTTCTATTTGAACCCAGCCTTCCAAAAGGGAATACTGGACTTTCCGCCGCCGATCGTATCCAAACTTGCGGTTGATTCACTGCTGGCGTCCGGTAGGGGAAAGGAGGTTTCGATTCCGATCTTTTTCGAAAAAATCCCTATGAATATTCCGGCCATTGAGATCGACACCCTGGAATTTTTAAGGAATGATACGTTTGCTCATGTTTCCAACGGATTCAGTCAGCAGTTTCTGGTGTTGAGGGGGCAAAAAAGCCGGGAAAGCTTCCTTGTGGAGGCCAATGCCAAAACTCAGTCCCGACGGGTGCTCCTCACCCAGGGGGAATTCTACAAAGACGGTTTTCTAGCCTATGTGCGCAAAAATAATTTCCCCGACGATCGCTACGAAATGGGGCTGCTGGATGTTTCGAGCCAGGGCGACGGACACTTTCAGCGGCTCTCAAATGTGCTGGTCATACAAGATAGGAAGCTAAGCGTGGACCAATAAAAGTGCCCTCAAATTGGTCTCAGACCAAAATGAATTTTGATTTTCTTTTACGGATTTTTCATCCAACGATCCTGTATAGTCAACCCTACATGCTGGACGGTTTTCGACAGGTGCCGGGTACCAGCAGCAACCTGATGCCGATGGAAGAGGACATTGTGCGGATAGCGATCTTGGAAAACAAACTCGCCCGTTACTATGCGCCTAAACTCGACAAACTATGGTGGATCGAAACCCGCCCGCCCGCCGAGGTACAGGGAAGGCCAGAATTCGCCCATCGCTGACAATTGGCAGCTAGCGCGTACCTTACTTGAATTGCACGGTAACCACCAGTGCCTGTTGATTTCTGAT
>JBBRDE010000209.1:0-9988 GCA_038204185.1 Cytophagales bacterium | reverse complement strand
AATGAGAAGCTTTCGATGTCTTCCTGTACCTTCTTGATGGTTTTGTGCAGAACTTTCAACTCGTCTTTGGTGGGCACCTCATCCTTGACCAGCCATTGTCCGGCATCATTATAGAACAAGCGCCAGAATTTGCGGATGAAGCGGAAGGTACCGTCGATGCCGTTGGTGTTCCAGGGTTTTGCCTGTTCCAGCGGGCCTAGGAACATTTCGTACAGCCGCAGTGTGTCGGCGCCATAACGCTCCACGATGTCGTCGGGATTGACGACGTTAAACTTCGACTTGGACATTTTTTCTACTTCCACGCCGCAGATGTACTTACCGTCTTCCAGAATAAATTCGGCGTTCTCACCTGCGATATCGGGCCGGGTTGCTTTGAATTTTTCGATGTCCAGCACATCGTTTTCTACGATGTTGACATCCACGTGTAAACCTGAAACCTCGTATTGATCCCGTAAACCCGCGCTTACAAAAACGGGTTTGGAATAATCATCGCCCTTGACCCGGTACACAAAGCTACTCCGTCCCTGAATCATACCCTGGTTGATGAGCTTTTTGAACGGCTCTTCTTCGGGTACGTAGCCCCGGTCTTTCAGGAATTTGTTCCAAAAACGGCTGTACAGCAAGTGGCCCGTGGCGTGTTCGGTACCGCCCACGTACAGATCCACGTCGCGCCAGTAGGCGATGGCTTCGGGCGAGGCAAATTCGTCGGCATTATGCGCATCCATGTAGCGGTACCAGTACCAGCTGCTGCCCGCCCAGCCGGGCATGGTGCTGAGTTCGTAGTCGTAACGGGAGCCGCCGCTCCGGGAGTCGCCACTCTTTTCCTGGTACTTCCAGCCCTCGGCCCGGCCCAGCGGGGGCTCGCCGGTTTCGGTGGGGAGGTACTTACCTACGGATGGCAGTTCCAGGGGTAGGTCGGCTTCCGAGATTAAATAGGGAAGCGGCTGGCCATTTTCATCGTTTTTATAGTACACCGGCACGGGTTCACCCCAGTAGCGTTGCCGACCGAAAACGGCATCCCGCAGACGGTAGTTGATTTTTCCTTTTCCGATGTTGCGTTCCTCCATCCATTGAATCAGCACGGGGGTAGCTTCGGCGAAGGTAAGGCCGTCGATGATGCCGGAGTTGATGTACTTCCCTTCTTTGGTGGCATCGGCTTCCGTTTCCATATTTTTCTGCCCGTCCAGAATCGGCACAATAGGTAGCCCGAAATGGGTGGCAAAGTTCCAGTCGCGCTGATCGCCGGAAGGTACCGCCATGACGGCACCCGTACCGTAACCCGCCAGCACGTAATCGGCGATGTAGATGGGTACCTTTTGGTCGTTGAACGGATTGAGGGCGTAGGCTCCGGTAAAAGCGCCCGATACGCTCTTGACATCGGCAACCCGGTCGAGTTCGGAGCGTTTTTTGGTACTTTGTATATAGTCTTGAATTTCCGACTTCTGATCTTCGGTCGTGATTTGACTGACCAGCTCGTGTTCGGGGGCTAGTACCATGAAAGTCACGCCGTAAATGGTATCCACGCGGGTCGTAAAAACTTCAATGTTGTGGCCAGGGTACCCGTCCACGGCAAACTTCACCATCGCGCCCACCGAGCGGCCAATCCAGTTACGCTGCTGTTCTTTCAGCGATTCGGTCCAGTCTATGGTATCCAGTCCATCCAGCAGGCGCTGGGCGTAGGCCGTGATGCGCATCATCCATTGGCGCATGAGTTTTTGCTCTACGGGAAAGCCGCCCCGCTCCGACACGCCGTCCTTCACCTCGTCGTTGGACAGTACCGATCCAAGTCCCGCGCACCAGTTCACGGTGGCGTCGGCCACGTAGGTCAGGCGGTATTTGAGCGTCATGGCGTACTGCTCATCCGCGCTCATGGCTTTCCACTCGGCGGCGGTAAACGTGGGCGTGTTTTCGTCGCAGGGCGCATTGACCCGAGCATTGCCCCGGTGGCCGAATTCCTGCGTCAAGGTTTCGATGGTCTCCGCCTGATCGGTTTTGTTGTTGTACCAGCTGTTGAACAATTCCCCAAAAATCCACTGGGTCCATTTGTAATAAGACGGATCGGAGGTACGTACTTCCCGGCTCCAGTCGTAACTAAATCCCAGATTCTTGAGTTGCTCGATGTAGCGGGCAATGTTTTGCTCGGTCGTGAGAGCGGGGTGCTGACCTGTTTGAATGGCGTACTGTTCGGCGGGTAGACCAAAGCTGTCAAAACCCATCGGATGCAGTACGTTGAAGCCTTTCAGACGCTTATAGCGCGAGTAAATATCCGAGGCAATGTACCCAAGCGGGTGCCCCACGTGCAGGCCCGCGCCCGACGGATAGGGGAACATATCGAGTACGTAATATTTAGGTTTGGAAATATCTTCCACAACACGGTTGGTCTGTTGTTCTTCCCAAAATTGTTGCCATTTCCGTTCGATTTCGCGGTGATTGTAGTCGCTCATTCTGCTAAGAGGTTGGGGTTAATGGAGATTCGCGCGCCTGCCCGGCTACACACATGAGCACAAAATTAGGGTTTTAAGCCGTGGTACGGGCGTATCACCCGTAAAAGCTGGGCAAAAAAGTGCATTCGGGGAGGTAATTCTAAGTAAACCCCAATTTACATAGTGGTTGGAGGATCGAATCGGGGAAACTCCTACCCAATTTCCTGCGCTTCTCCCTTTTACCCCGCCCTTCTCCGGATGGCATTCTATTTTTAGTACAATTATCAATCAATCAACATCATTAAAATATACAACCATGAAAAAATTATTCATTGTGGCCATTGCCACACTCCTAAGTTTCGGAGCTTCGGCTCAGGATTATGATCCGTTCTTTCGTTTAGGGTTAAAGGCCGGGGCCAATTTATCCAACATTCGCGCCAACAATCTTTCGCTGGGCTCAGGTAATTCGGGCTTTGACTTCAAGGACAAAAACAATCGGTCTACGGGATTTGTGGGTGGTATCTTTATGCGGTTCGGCCGTGAATTCTACGTACAGCCGGAAATTCTGCTTTCTCAAAAAGGAGGTAAGTTCGATGTGTACAAAACGGGAGTCACCAACAATGAAGGCGAGTTGGATGTACGTTTTAGCAATCTCGATATACCTGTATTGTTTGGCTATCGTTTTGCCAAACTTTTCCGTATCAACGTAGGCCCTATGGCCTCGTTCCGCTTATCGGATAGCGGCAAGATCAGCGATTCGTTCAATAAATACACGGGGGGAAAGACCAAAGCCACCTTCGACAACAACGTTGCTATCGGTTATCAGGCAGGCATTGGCGTAGATTTTGGCCGATTGAGTCTGGATGTGCGCTATGAAGGCAATGTGAACGATGTGATGAACATCAATTACAACAACGCCAGTACGGCATCCAAGTTTGGCAAGAAAAGCAATCTGTTCCAGGCTACCGTGGGATTTGCCATTTTATAAGATAAACGACTTAATTTTTGAAGAAAGGCGATCACTGGCTTAGTGATCGCCTTTCTTTGTGTAAGATGCCTCGTTTTTAAGCCAAAGAAGCCAAAATGAACATCATCCGCTAATTTCCGGCCTGTTCTACCTTAAATTAAACACAATTGATCGATATTTGTCAAACCCTCAAAAATCAATACGAAGGCCATGAAAACGATCAGAAAACTCATCATTCTAGGATGCCTGGTAGTCCTCACTCAATGCTCAACTACTTCTCCGAGCCAAAGCCCCTCATCGGGTGGTAGTAATGCCCGGGTGGATGTAGAGAAACCCACCGAATCGGATGACATTACCCTGGCAAAGGGCTGTCCGCTGGATAAGCTACAATGGCTCTACGCAAGCGAGAAATTCGATAAAGCTAAACAAAATCAAATCGCTGAAAAAATCAACCAGGCTGCCCAAACCGATGCGGCTACAATGGATCGATTGGTAGCCAACAAGAATACCAATCCCATGGCTATTTCGTCCGCGCTCAAAGCCTATATCGAGCAGGCTGCTCAAATCAGAACGCCCGTTAGTGATGCTTTTTATCAGCAGTATGCCAATAGCCGCATGACCATGTGCGCGGTTATGGACGCCTTGCGGAGTGGCTCGATCAAGCAGGATGAAAGTTCAAAGGTAGCCGGAAACACGTTTCGGGAGGTGGCCAAATCATTTGAAAAATTCAAAAACTGATCCATGCGGCAAATCTTGTGTTTCGTTTCATTCCTTATTTTCGCTCACCTAAGTTTGGGGCAGGAGGCGAAGGGGTTGAAAGATTACTATCAACCCTACTTCACCATGGGGGTGGCCGTTTCACCACGGTCCATACAACCCGGTCCGGAGGCAGAACTGATCAAAAAGCATTTTGGCAGCCTGACGGCGGAAAATGTGATGAAGCCCCAACCGATTCATCCCACTGAAAACGAATTCAACTGGGGACCGGCCGATCAAATTGTGGAATTTGCCCAGGCCAACGGTATGAAAATGCGCGGCCACACGCTTTGCTGGCATAATCAAACCCCAAAATGGTTTTTTGAAGATAAAGAAGGGAAGCCCGCTACCAAGGAATTAGTACTCCAAAGACTCAAAAAGCACGTAGAGGCAGTCGTGGGTCGTTATAAAGGAAAAATCTATGCCTGGGATGTAGTCAATGAGGCCGTACCCGATGCGTCTGGTTCGCTATACCGCGAGAGTGACTGGTACAAGATTGTGGGCGAAGAGTACATTGCAAAGGCCTTTGAATATGCTCATGCCGCCGACCCCGACGCCCTGTTGTTCTATAATGACTACAACACCGAAAAACCGGATAAACGTAACCGAATCTATACCCTGGTGAAAGGCTTGTTGGATAAAGGGGTACCCATTCACGGGGTAGGGTTGCAGGGGCACTGGTCGGTTGACGAACCCTCAGCAACATCTCTGGAAGAATCTATCCGCCAGTTTGCAGAACTGGGTCTCACAGTTCAAATCACCGAACTCGACGTATCGGTGTACAACAGTGGACCAGCGGAACGTTCCCTGGACGCACCGAATACGGGCGTTTTAACCCCTGAGCGTGAGCAGAAGCAGCTGGAACAATACCGACTTATTATGGACGTAAGTCGAAAAAATAAAGACAAACTGTCGGGCATAACCTTCTGGAATATCTCGGATCGCTATTCATGGCTCGATAATTTTCCCGTGAAGGGGCGAAAGAACTTCCCCCTGCTTTTCGACCAGAATTTACAACCCAAAAAAGCGTATTGGGAGGTCGTAAATTTTCAGAAGTAGGTAGCTTTCAAACTTTATTACACTCAATAATCTAAAAAAAATACTTTGGAAGATTCCGTGGCAATTTTTGAATCTGGCCCCAATCCCGATGCAACTCACACGTCCCACAACTCCCTGGATTACACAGGTGCGTACCTACACGGGGCTACTTCCCTGCGCCCATTGCCAGAGAAATGAAACAGGAATTACTCCTGGTGCCGGCAGTGACTAGGTAAAGAAAACGACTTATTTGAAAAAAAAGCGAAGCCAACGTTTTTGAGAAAAAGGGTACCCCTAGTTGGGATGCCTCCGGGCAGCTGATTATGCTGGAAGGAATGGATGATACAAATAACTATTTGGTGGGAGAGAACACGCTGACACAGCATGATATAGCCGGAAAAAAGATGGAAGGCGACATGGCGAATCTGTACGTTTTAAAGAAGTGACGCCTATTTGCGTAGGTTTGTATTGTATGAAATACGTTGTTTAAAGTGTGATTTCTTTCTACTATTGTGCCACCTAAGAGCTTTAGCCTATGAAACAGAGCGCCGTAATGTCCACCGAGCCCAAAGCAAAGATACTCAATACCAAAGACTTAGTTGCCTATTTTCTAGTGGCAGGTACGGGTGCCATTGTTCAGTTGGTTTCCAGTAGTCTCATTCAGGACTGGTTCTCCATCTCTTTCGAGCAATCTATCCTTCCCTCCTACCTGATTTCTCTGGTTGTCGGTTTTGTACTGACTAAACTGTTCGCCTTCGATGCCCGTCGAACCAATCAGACGAATCGGGAAATGGTTAAGTTTTTGATTGTTGCTCTCTTCTCAGGCCTGGTGACCGTCATGGCCACACGCTTTGCCTATTTTATCTCAAATTCTTATTTTCCTACGTACAGGCTCCCCATTCCGTTTTCGCACAAAGTGGTGAATTTCAATGAGATGGTTTGTTATATCTTTGGAATGGGGTGCAGTTTTGTGAGCAATTACATCCTGCACAAGACCTTCACCTTCAAGAGTACCGGATTCTACGATCGCCTGAAAGCCCTGATTAAGTAGGGGTCAAGAAATTTACTACATCCTTTCCAGAATAACAGCCGACGCCCCGCCGCCGCCGTTACAGATGGCCGCCAAGCCGTACCTACCCTGCTTGTGCCGGAGCACATTGATGAGGGTACCCATGATGCGCGCGCCCGACACGCCCAGCGGATGTCCTAAGGAAACGGCACCACCGAACAGATTGGTTTGGTCCGGACTTACGCCTAACTCCTTCATGTAAGCCAGCACAACGACCGAAAAAGCTTCGTTGACTTCAAAATAGTCAATGTCAGCCAGGCTCATTCCGGCTTTTCTGAGTACCCGGTGGGTAGCAGCAATGGGCGTGGTAGTAAACCAAACGGGCTCCTGCTCCGCATCGGCATAGGCCACCACGCGGGCCAGTGGGGTCAGATTAAGCTCTTTTACTTTATTGCCACTCGCCAAAATCAGGGCCACGCCGCCGTCGTTGATGGTGGAAGCATTGGCCGCCGTTACGGTACCCTCGGGCGAAAATACCGGGCGCAGCGTCGGTATTTTGTCAAAATTTACCCGTTTGTATTCCTCGTCTTCATCCAGGACCAATGGTTCACCCTTACGCTGGGGTATTTCAATAGCCACAATCTCTTCCTTAAGGTACCCCTTTTCAGTAGCCTCCGCACTGCGCTGATACGAGCGAATGGCGTACTCATCCTGTTCTTCCCTCGAAATCTCACGCTGGTTGGCTGTGCGGTCGCCACATACCCCCATCGCGATGCTATCGTAGGCGTCCGTCAGACCATCCCGCGCCAGTCCGTCCACCAGTTCGGCGTTGCCGTAGCCATAGCCATAACGGGCCTGGGGCAGGTAAAACGGAATGCGTGACATATTCTCCATGCCTCCGGCCACAACCAGCCCGGCGTCGCCCAGCCGGATGGCTTGGGCAGCCAGCGCGGCGGCCTTCATACCCGAAGCACACACTTTATTGACCGTGGTACAGATCGTTTCATGGGCTAGTCCCCCAAAAAGAGCCGCTTGCCGGGCCGGGGCCTGCCCCAGATTGGCTGACACCACATTGCCCATATAGACTTCTTCGATAAGGGCTGGTTCCAATTGAATTTTAGCGAGGGCACCCCGGATAGCTTTTCCACCCAGTTCGGTTGCGGGAATACCCGCCAGACTCCCCCCAAAGCTGCCGATTGGCGTACGGGCGGTCGCTACTATAAATACGTCTTCCTGCATGGATTTTTTTGTTGATTATTACTCCAAAAATACAAAATATCCCTCGGCAAAAATCCCATGAAGGCCATATCTTTTATACAAATTGGGTCTGCGAGGTTAGCCCCGGCCAGGCATTAACTTACAAAGCGAAACGCTAAAAAATTAATAAAATTCGTATAAAAGCAAAGTATCTTTCTTGGAAAATCAATAATTCGATTGTACGTTTGTGATGTGGCTCGGTCGAGCCACATTCTTTTTAGCCTATTACTCTACTAAATTACTATACTAAATAGACTTTTGGAAACTCCCCAGCTTGACGCATCCTTAACGGATGTACCTAACATGGAAGATTGGCAGCCATTTAGTGCTGTTAGCATAGCTACGGGCAATCCATCGGAAGATCGCCGCCTGGCCGTTTTGGCCCGCCAGCAGGGCCATACCGTTTTTCTCCCTGACCTACCCGACGAGTCTGACGTTCTTTTTAACAATATAGTCTATAAAGCCGATAGAGAAGCGAATAGTTTAATAGATTCTAAAAATAATACTACCTACCCCGTCATCTGGAAGCGTCTGTCTGGTCGCTTGTCGGAGGTAGCTTTTCGGCAGCGAAGTCGTACAGAAGTTGCCGTCAATATTTTCTCGGCCCTGGCCCTTATGGTGGTCGGTCATTTGATTTTCAGCTATGTGAGCGTAGACCGCCTGGGTGTGGTATGGAGTAGCCTGCTGGAAGACGAGGACTTTTTCTATTATCTGCTGGGTGGCTTCATTGCGCAGATGATCGATGGGGCACTGGGCATGGCCTACGGTGTGACAGCCACCACTTTTCTACTCACGTTAGGAATACCGCCTTCGGTGGCAAGCGCGAGCGTTCACTCATCGGAGATATTTACCAGCGGGGTGTCGGGCTACATGCACCTGAAATTTGGTAATGTCAACAGCAAGCTATTCAAAACCCTGCTGATTCCGGGGGTAGTTGGTGCTATTCTGGGAGCCTATGTCCTTACTTCGCTCGAAGAATACGTGTATATCATAAAGCCGTTTGTAGCGGTCTACACCCTTATTCTGGGCGTGTTGATTATTAAAAAAGCGCTCAAAAAACGGATTGAGAAACGTCCATTCACTAAAATAGGCTGGCTGGCTATGCTGGGCGGCTCGATGGACGCCATTGGCGGCGGCGGTTGGGGACCTATCGTGTCGTCTACCCTAATCGCGCGGGGACGTCACCCCAAATACACCATCGGTTCGGTGAACCTGACAGAGTTTTTTGTGTCCCTAGCCAGTTCGGTTACGTTCATTACGCTCATCGGTTTCTCACACTGGCAAGTCATTGTGGGACTGATCCTTGGCGGGATGGTAGCGGCTCCCATTGCGGCCAATTTGTCCCGGCGACTACCCATAAAAACGATGATGATCCTGGTCGGAATCGTGGTAATTGTGGTAAGTTTGAGGATTATTTACATGGTCGTACTGAGTAATTTCTTTTGATTGAAAGCATGAAAAAACAAACCAAAGTTATCCGGACCCAAACCCAACAGACGCAGTACCGTGAACATTCATCACCCCTGTTTCTGACCAGTAGCTTCACCTTTGAAACCGCCGAGCAGGGTAAGGCACTTTTTGACGAAACCGAGGAGGGCAATCTGTACAGCCGCTTCTCCAATCCTACGGTGCAGGAGTTTGTGGATAAGGTATGTATGCTGGAAGAGTGTGAAGATGGCGTGGCTACAGCGACGGGCATGGCCGCGGTATTTGCCAGTCTGGCCGGAACCCTGCAATCGGGCGATCACCTGATCGCCAGCCGGGCGCTTTTTGGCTCCGCGCATCAGATTATTACCCAAATTCTCAGCAAGTGGGGAATTACCCATACCTATCTGGATGCCTCGGCCCCCGAAGCCGACTGGGAAGCCGCCATACAGCCCAACACGCGGATGATCTATGTAGAAACGCCTTCCAATCCCGGCCTTGAACTCGTGGACATGGCCATGATTGGTCAGCTGTGCGAGAAGCATGGTCTGATCTTCAATGTGGACAACTGTTTTGCTACACCCTCGCTGCAGGTACCCTCTCAATTCGGTGCCCATCTGGTGGTACATTCGGCCACAAAATTTATGGAAGGGCAGGGCCGCGTGCTGGGTGGTGTGGTGGTAGGGAGCAAAGAACACATCAAACCGTTGCGTTTCTTCTGCCGTCAAACGGGTCCATCCATGTCACCTTTTACCGCCTGGGTACTATCCAGTAGCCTGGAAACGCTGGATTTACGCATGGAAAAGCACTGCGACAATGCCCTGAAGCTGGCGCAGGCTCTGGAACAGTTACCAGAGGTGAAACAGGTGAACTACCCATTTCTGCCTTCACATCCGCAGTATGAGCTGGCAACCCGGCAGATGAGCGCGGGAGGAGGCATTATTACCATTGATCTGGAAGGCGGTTTTGAGCGGGTAAGTGCTTTTATGAAAGCCTTGAAAATCCCTTCGCTTTCTGCCAATTTGGGCGATACGCGTACCATTATAACCAATCCCTACACTACGACCCATTCTAAATTGAAACCCCAGGAGAAAGCATCTTTGGGTATCACCG
>JBBRDE010000208.1:0-10031 GCA_038204185.1 Cytophagales bacterium | reverse complement strand
ATTTTATAGCCTAGCTTGGCGACGAACGCGGCAAAACTTTTCAGTCTTTCGGGATCGGGCGCTTCGTGAACCCGGTACACCATCGTATTCTTATTCTTGCCCTTGGACAACCCGTAGACATACTCGGCCACTCGGCGGTTGGCCAGCAGCATGAATTCTTCGATGAGCTTGTTGGAGTCCTTGCGTTCTTTCTGATAGATGCCCAGCGGCTTGCCGTCTTCATCGAGGATGAAGCGCACTTCCACCGTTTCAAAGTTGATAGCTCCTTTTTTGAACCGCTCTTTCCGCAGAATTTTGGCCAGCGTATTGAGCAGCGTCAACTCTTCGGGATAGTCACCTACCCCCGTTTCGATGACCTCCTGCGCTTCCTCGTAGCTAAACCGGCGGTCGGAATAAATGATAGTACGGCCAAACCACTCGCTGATGAGCTTGCCCTTGGAGGTCATTTCAAAAACCGCCGAAAACGACAGCCGATCCTCATTGGGCCGTAGCGAACACAATCCGTTGGAAAGTTTTTCGGGCAGCATCGGTACGGTACGATCGACTAGGTAAACTGACGTAGCGCGGCGGTAGGCCTCTTTTTCCAGTTCAGTGTTGGGCCGCACGTAGTAGGATACGTCGGCGATGTGGATGCCGATTTCGACATTGCCGTTGTCAAGGTACCTGAGTGACAACGCATCGTCAAAGTCCTTCGCGTCTACGGGGTCGATCGTGAACGTCGTCACGCCGCGCAGGTCGCGGCGTTTTTCGATTTCCTTTTGGGGAATAGCTACGGGAATGGCTTCCGCCTCGCGCTCTACATCCTGGGGAAAGTGGATAGGCAAGCCAAATTCGGCCAGGATAGCGTGCATTTCGGCATCGTTGTCGCCTGCTTTGCCCAGTACTTCGATGACCTTCCCTTCGGCCTTGCGCGTACGGGTAGGCCACTGATCGATGCGAACAATCACTTTATCACCATCGTTAGCCTCTTTCAGGTCGCCTAACGGAATGTGGATGGGATCGTAGATTTTCCGGTGATTCGGTTCCACCAGGGCATACTTGGGCCAGATTTCGACCACGCCCACCACGTCAGGCCGACCGCGTTCGAGCACTTCCGTCACCCTACCCTCGAGCCGATTGCCCCGCGCCCGGCCGTCGCTGAATATCTGCAACTTGACCGTATCGGTGTCCATCGCGCCTTTCAGGTTCTCGGTTTCGACGTAGATGTCGTCGTCCTGCCCTTCGACAGCAACGAACGCAAAATTTTTGTTCACGTGATCCACTTTACCGACCATTCCGGATTCAGTGATGGCCGCAGTAGCACCATAGGTACCGTTGGGGTGCTTCATCAACTTCCCGCTTTCGTGCAGTTCGTGGATGATTTCGTCCACCAGGAGGCGGAGTTTTTTATCCCCTGCCCCAAAATGGTCGTGAATGTCGGGCAGGCGGAAGACACTTTCGTGGTTCATTTCAAAAAACGTGGCGATGTCGGCTTTCAAGCCATCCACGAACGACAGCAGGGTACGGGGCGGTTTGCTGCCGGTACTCTTGTCTTTATGTTCCCTGTTTTGGGATTTGTTTGATCTCATATTTTTAGCTGATGGCTAGTAGCTGATAGCTGTTAGCCTGATTTTTAATAATTGTAATGTAGCCCAACAAAAGTGGGCCAAGTGTTTATTTGGGGTTTAAAGAGTGGTTTTGGTAAATAAATCCTATTCCAGAATCCAATATCCAACTTCCAGAATCCCTTCTTTTACTCTACCCGAAAGATATTTTCGTCGGCGACGGCTTTCTGGCAATTCAGACCCAGATACACCTGCGCCAGCACTACCACATCTTCGCGGCAATAGCGGCTTATTTTTGCCAGGTCGTTTTCTTCGTAAAAAACCGGCGTCACCTGATCGCCACTCATCTCGTCCTTGCTACTCGCGATGCCAAATACGGCGGCCAGTAAATCCAGGGACGTGTAATTCTTGTAATCACCGAATTTCCAGAGTTCCAGCGTGTCCTGATGCAGGATTTCCCACGGCTTCTTACCGGCTAGCTGCATGGCGCGGGGTAGCTCGATGCCGTTGATCAGCATCCGGCGGCACAGGTAGGGGAAATCAAATTCCTTGCCATTGTGGGCGCACAGGATCAACTGGTCGGCGGGGTACTTTTCCACTAGCGCCTTGAAATCCCGCAGCAGGGTACCCTCGTCGGGATTCTCAAACGACTTTACCTTGAAGGAAAGCTCATCGCGCTCATTCCAGAAGAGCTGCCCGAACCCAATGCACACCACCCGCCCGAATTCAGCGTAAATAGCGCCTTGTGCGTAGAAAAGCTCAGCGTTGGTGCGCGTATCGTCGGCTTTGCGCAATTTGCCGGCTTTTTTGTCCCAAAGCTGCTGCATCCGCTCATCCAGCTGATCGTAGGCCGGGTGGGAGGCAACGGTTTCGATGTCGAGGAAGAACAAGTTACGGATACGGCGGCGGAATTCTTCGGTCATAAGTTAGCTACTGGCTGATGGCTATTGGCTGATAGCTTTTCAAAGTTGAGGGGTAGACTTTTTGTAGTGGGGGCAATCACAAAAGCTATCAGCCATCCGCTAATAGCTATCAGCTTCCTGAAAAATTATTCATGCAGCACACCCACCAGCCCCAGCGGCTTTATGTCGATCAGGTGGTCGGGGACGATGCTGTCCGGCACGAAGATAAACTTTTTATCGTAAACCTGATTTTCGATGAAGTAGCTGACCCAGTACTCGTTGGTCAGGTGAAAAAGCGCCGGCATGATTGGCTCCACAATAACGTGGCCGCCTGAAGGTACCTCCTGGAAAAAGTGCCGGAGCGTGGAGGTTTTCTGATCGGCGTTGGTTTCCAGGCTACCGTAGCCTTTGGAGGTCACAAACACGTTGGTAATCGGCTGTTCGTTGCGATTGATCAGCGTCATGTGCCATTCCTCGGCGTTGAGTTCATTGATCGTGCGAACGATGGCAACCTGAATGCCCTCGACGGGCAGGAAAGGGATATCTTTTTTCATTTTTTGTGGTTCAGAGTGGAATAGGAACAGAGCCGGGTGCCCGGTGGCGCGCAAAGGGGAAAAATAAACCAATCAATTGCTCCGGGCTTTGGCCTGGGGAAGGAGAGAGTCTATCAACTCCAACCCAAACAATGCTGCCAGGTGATTGGTCAACTTCCCGGCCACTTCATTTATATCTACTTCTTTCCCCAATTCCTGCTGCATGGAGGTAACCGCTTTGTCGTCGATACCGCAGGGAATGATGTGGGTAAAGTAGGTTAAATCCGTATTGACATTCAGCGCGAAGCCGTGCATCGTGACCCAGCGGCTGGCTTTGACGCCCATTGCGCATATTTTGCGGGGAGCCTGCTGCTTCTGGTGATCGAGCCACACGCCCGTGAGGCCTTCGATTCGTCCGGCTTCAATGCCGTATTCGGCCAGGGTCAGGATGATAGCCTCTTCAAGCGTCCGCATGTAGCGATGGATGTCAGTGAAGAAATTATCCAGATCCAGGATGGGGTACCCTACCAGTTGACCAGGGCCGTGGTAGGTGATGTCGCCACCGCGATTGATCTTGTAAAAGGTCGCCCCTACTTCCTGCAAATGTTCTTCATCCAGTAACAGATTTTCGGGTTTCCCGCTTTTACCGAGCGTGTAGACGGGTGGGTGTTCGCAAAAAAGCAGGTAGTTGGGGGTAGGATTTTGGAGTTCAGGGGGTACCCCCCGGTTGGCAATCTTGACGGCCACGATTTCGGCGAAGCGTTCTTCCTGATAATCCCAGGCCTGTTGGTAGTCCAGCAAACCGAGATGCTGCACCTGCGCCCGTTTGTTAATGTTAAAATTCATGTAAGGTATTTTGTAAAAACCCCAGCCGGAAGCTCCTACTTGGTTTCTACGGGTAATAACAGTAGTTTGGATCAAAAATGTTCAGATGGCTACCCACAACGACACCGGGCACTGGGGCGAGGAACGCGCTGCCGAGTATTTGCAAAAGAAAGGATACCGGATTCTGGTCAAAAATTACCGCCACCGCCACGCAGAAATCGACTTGATTGCCGAAAAAGACAAGCTCCTTATTTTTGTGGAAGTAAAAACCCGCAGCGGGACGGGCTTCGGCTTTCCGGAGGAATTTGTGAACTACACCAAATCGCGGCTCATCATGAAAGCCGCCGAGCACTACATCTTCGAAACCGACTGGATGTTCGACGTACGCTTCGACATCGTTTCGGTACTCATCCTACCCAACAACAACATGAATATCCGGCATATTGAGGATGCGTTTTGTTAGAAAAGGGTTAACGGTGAAAGGCTAACGGTTAAGGGTTAAAGGGACACCGCTTTGTACAAAACTGCAAGCCTGAAACCGAAAAACGCCATTTTACCCTTGACCTTTTACCGTTAACCCAAAAACTAAATCTTCCCTTCCAACAACTTCATCACCTTCTCCAATCCTTCCGCGTCGGCCTGGGTAAAATCGTCTAATTGGTCGCTGTCGACGTCGAGTACCATCGCTACTGTGCCGTTGGTCCGGAAAAGGGGTACCACAATCTCGGATTTTGAGTCTGAACTGCACGCGATGTGGCCGGGAAATTGGTCGACATCCGGCACGATGATGGTTTTGCGTTCTGTGTAGCAAGCCCCGCACACACCCTTGTGGAAGGGAATGCGGGTACAGGCAATCGGCCCCTGAAACGGCCCTAACACTAGTTGGCCTTCCCTGACTACATAAAAACCTACCCAAAAGAAGCCAAACGCTTCCTTCAAAGCCGCCGCGACGTTGGCGAGATTGGCGACCAAATCACTTTCGGAAGCTACGAGGGCTTCGATTTGTGGATATAGCGCGGCATATAGTTCGGCACGGTCAGTTGAAGTAGGTAGGGTGAGCGTTTCGGCCATTATTGTTTCAAACCTTTAATGTAGGCAATGCTGATGGGTACGTATTCCAGCTCCTTATTGCTTTCATCTTCGATGAAAAAGTGCTTGATCCCGATTTTCTTAGCCGTGCGAATCACTTCCTCCATCGCAACCTGACCGCTGCCGAGGGGTACGTCGTTTTCGGCGGGGGTACCTCCCGTCAGGTCACCCTCTACGCCTTTTTTGAGGTCTTTGAGGTGCATGAGTTTCCAGCGATTGGGGTACTTATTGAGTAATTTCACCGGATCACCACCACCAAACTGCGTCCATAGTACATCCATCTCGAAGGAAACGTACTTGGGGTCGGTATTCTGGATGATGTAGTCCATCAGGGTACCATCGCCGTAGGGCTGAAACTCGTAGCCGTGGTCGTGGTAGCAGAAGGTGACGCCGTTTTCCTGCAACACCTTACCCGCGCGGTTGAAATCCTCCACCGCTTTTTTAGCGTTTTCCAGGGTGAAATTTCCTTTTTGGTGGGGTATCCAACTCACCATCACGTACTTAGCCCTCAGAGTTTTGGCACGCTTGGCCACTTCTTCGGGCGACTTTACCAGTTCTTCATAGCTTGCGCCGGTCGAAGGAATGCTGATACCGCGATCAGCGCACATTTTCTTAAATTGCTCCGGTGTGTAGCCTTTCGGTGCGCCTCCTTCAATTTCGGTGATGCCCAGCGCCTGAATCCGGTCGAGGGTACCTTCTACATCTTTGGGGAAATGAGCGCGGTAGGTGTAGGCCTGTACGCCAAGCGGAAAAGTATAGAGTGGCTTGCCCTTCTTCTGAGCCAGTACGTCGGGTAGGTTTGTGAAAAGCAGCGCCAGCGCAGCCATGAACAGGGTTATTTTTTTCATTGGTCAGTGGGTTTGATGGAATAACAAGTCGGTTATTGTTTATTTGCCCTTGCAAGATAATTCAATACCCTGCTCCGAACAAAAAAACTGCAAAATCATGGCCGATAGCCACTCTCCCACCCATCATCGCCATATCCTGCTCATGAATGGGCCCGACCATAAAGGGCTGATTTATCTGGTGACGCGGGTGCTGTTTGAGAATAATCAGAATATTATCAAAAACGACGAATACGTGAGTCCGTCGGGACAGTTTTTCATGCGCACGGAGTTTGAAGGTGACGCAGACCTGACCCAACTAGCCGCAACCCTGACTGCGGAATTGCCTGAGGGCATTCAGATTCGGATCAATCCCAAAAAGAAAAAAGATATTGTACTGCTCGTAACCAAGGAACACCACTGTCTTGGCGAACTGCTGATCCGCTATGCGTTCGATGAATTGGACGCTACGATTCAAGCAGTGGTGAGCAACTACAACGTGTTGCAGCCACTGGTGAGTAAGTTCGGCATTCCGTTTCACTACATCGCGCACGAGCACAAGAGCCGCGAGGAACACGAGGAAGCCATCCTACGTACTTTGGATATCTACCAACCCGAATACCTGGTGCTAGCCAAGTACATGCGGGTACTTACGTCGGGATTCGTGTCGCAGTACAGCAACCGAATCGTCAATATCCACCACTCCTTCCTACCCGCCTTTATGGGCGCGAACCCCTATCGGCAAGCCTACGAACGGGGTGTGAAAATCATCGGCGCTACGGCACATTTTGTGAATAATGACCTGGACGAGGGCCCCATTATTGCGCAGGATGTGAAGGAAGTGGATCATCGCCTCACCGCTGCCGACATGGCCACCCTGGGCCGCGACACTGAAAAGCTGGTACTTTCCAAAGCGCTGAAATTGGTATTCAATGACCGGGTTTTCATTCAGGATAATCGAACGGTGATTTTGTAGTACCCTACTTCTTTTTCCGTTCGGCTTTCCGCTCCGCACGCTTTTCCTTCCGCTCCTCTTTACGTTCCTGGCGTTTGTCGCGGCGGTCTTCCCGGTACAGACCCCAGGCTTCCTTCACGCTGAGTGTATTGTCAAACGTATCGGTAAGGGCACTCACGTAGGCATTGCGCAGCACCCCAACCAGCACAGGCCAAAGGTTGGTTTTAATTTCTTCGACGGTCCCCTCCAGAGGGATGCGCGTAGCCACCTGATCCTTTACCTTGTTTTCCAGAATCTTGTTACCCCCCTCGGCGATCAACTCACGGACAAACTTCGTGACCGTGCGGTCATCGCCTTCGTTCCATTCAAAAATCTGCATGTCGTGTGTGAGGGGCTTAAGGTACCCTTGTATTCTACCATCTTCCATTTCCATCTCACTCACCAAATCCAGGGTACCTTTCTCAAAGTCGATGTTCCCGTAGCGCGTGGCCAGAGCATTTAGCTTAGTTAGTTGGAGGTCATTAAGTTTGAGGTTATAGTTGAAGTCCGGCGTTTTTTTCAGCAACTGCATATCGGCATCAAAAGTCAAGGTACCCCCGTATCCAGGGAGATCGCCCGTTGCCCGCACGGGCGATGGAAACTTATTGTCGTTTTGCACTACATTGCGGATGTTTGCAACTTCCAGCTGAAAATTTTTCATGGAAAGATCCGTGCTGGGCTGGGAGACTACATTCGTCAGGTTGATGGTGCCATCGACCACCGAAAAGCGATTGATATTGATCGGCAACAAATCCCTGATTACCTGCGTCCAGTCGTTTTCGGTACCCGTTTGGCTGGAGGCTTCGTCCTCGCTGAATGCAAAGTTGATTTCTGGACGAAAGCAGATAACTTCCGCCACTAGTTGCCCCTTAAAGAGCGCATTCCATTCCACCGAAAGTTCCATTTTCGGAATCTTCAGGAATGGTTCCTCAATCTTACCGTTCAGTTTGCGAATGTTGACGCTATCAATTTGATAGGCACCCCGGTACAGAGCAATATCGACGTCGCTTACGTGCCCGGTGTAGCTGTCCATGTTGGACAGCGTTTTGTTCACATAGCGCAGCACGAAGTAGGGCAACAGCAGTCGGGCGATAATGAGTAGGACGACAATGCCCAGCAGTATTTTTAGGGATTTTTTCAAAGCCAAAAGTTTTGAGAGGGAAAGAATTCCAACAAAAATTCAGTCATCAACGCGTACGAGATAAAAGAATGATGCCAGCTTAGGGTTTATGGAGGGCAGGGGCTAATTTTTAAAAGGATGGAAATAGGGGCCTCCTATAAAAAAATAAGGGCGGTTGAAAATCAACCGCCCTCACCTTTGTACCAATAACCCATCTTTAAGGCTTCTTGCGCTTCAACGCCAGATCATGCGCCGTGTCGTAGTACGAGCGCAGGTTCGTCCAGTCAAATACATCCGAGATATTCTCTACGCGGTTGCGCTGCATGATGCGGTCGCGGCGCTGCATTTTCACAAATTTGAACAGAATATCGGCCATCTGTTCGGCAGCTTGCGAGTAATTCTGGGTCTTACGGTTGATGACGTAGATACCCCGGTTCTCGTAGTCGCGCATAATCTGCATGATGTAGTCCCCAAAGCCCGACAAATCGCTGGTTACGGTGGGTACCCCACGCACCACGCATTCGAGTGGCGTGTAGCCCCACGGCTCGTAGTAGCTGGGGAATACGCCCAGGTGGCAGCCGCGCACGAATTGCCCGTAGTCCAGCCCGAAAAGCGGATTGGTGGACGATACGAAATCGGGGTGGTAGACGATCTTGACGCGATCGCGCTCATTATTAACCAGGTTGGCTTTGCGGCAAAAATCCGTAATACCGTCCTCCTGCTTCAAATCGTGCGTTACGAAAGCGGGTAGCGCTTCGGTTTTCCACGATTGGATGGTACGTCGCAGCCGCAGCCGCCAGTACTCGTCCACAAACTGGTTGAGGTCGGGCATTTTGTGGCTGGTACCAGCGGCCGTCGCCAGGAATAGTTTTTCACCTACCTGCTTCTCAATGGCCGTACAGGTCTCCTGCAACTCATCGAGTACCGCTCGCGAATGCAACACATCGGGATTGATGGAATGGTAAGGTTGCTTGGTGACAATAAACATCACGACGGTCATGTCGGAACCCGATTGGATGAGCCGCCAGTTGAGGCGGGCCAGGGCTTCGAGCGTCAGGTCGTACCCCTTGTTACTAAACTCGTACCTACCTGAGGTAAAAAAGTAGAGGGTTTTGTCAAGATCGAAGGAATAGCTGGGAAAGAAATGGCCCAACACAAATTCGTGGATTTTCTCCTTATACTTCAAGTGCAGATTCTGGAACTCGTGGGAGGCCTGAAAGCGCATGACGTTGAGTCCGTTGGGCGTTACCAAGTCGGGGATACGCCCTAGAAACACCTCACACTCCCGGGCGGTTACGTCGCTCACCGTGGTCAGGACGTGGGCATTCTGAGCCGCCTGCCGTTCAAAGGTAGCCTGGGTTACAATGCCGTAATGCCGGGCCTCGTGTTCCCAGTCGAAAAAAGGTAATTTGTTATAAAATCCCTCCACGTTCTGGGCCAGGTAGCGGCCCAGCATCGTAGCGTGGGTAGTAAAGGTAAGGGCGATCTTGACGTTGTCGCGCCGTAGACCGGGTAGGCCGCTGCTAGCCATCCACTCGTGAAATTGGGCACTGATATCTGCTTTTTTAGCGTATTCCGCAGAGAATTCTTTCAAGAAAACCCGCACCATATCTCCGAATACGATCACCTGATTCACCAGTTCCTCCGTATCGACGGTCGAAACCCGGTGTTGTTCCCAGAGGTTGGATTTTATCTGATCCACCTGATCCATAGATCCCGCAATATCAAACAGGATTACGCGGGGCTTACCCGTCACCAGCCAGTAGCCATACTGCACACCGTAGCCCATCTCCCGCATACGACCTACAATGCGCCCAGCCAGAGAATCTTCCAGGTCGGTAATGGGTTCAAACTCGGAAGAGGCCCGCTGTGGGAAATACGGCCCTAATAGAAAATAATCCTCGTTCCATTTCTCCACCATAGCGGGAACCTTAGTGCGGATTACGGTATAAATCCCGCCAACCTGGTTACACACTTCCCAGGCTACTTCAAACAAGATGCTTTTTTTGGTTTTCTTAACTGTCGGTTCCAAATCGAGGGTATAGTTAGCCGTTGGATGGTTCAATGTTTGAAAGGTACTATTTTTCATTAAAATCACAAAAAAATGGCTATGTACATGAAAATTAGAAAAAAGTCTGAGTTACCCACGAAGTTGTGCCTTGTCTGCGAACGCCCTTTCACCTGGCGAAAGAAATGGGAA
>JBBRDE010000207.1:0-10037 GCA_038204185.1 Cytophagales bacterium | reverse complement strand
GCCCAAAAAACGAAGGGAAAAGGAGAGACGACACGCCGAGCCCCCGATGTAGGCTCATGGACTGTACGTGGCGTTGACTTAGAAACCCGTGCTATCATTGAGAAGGCAGCCAGCCAAGCGGGTAAAACCATTGGTGAGTATCTTAATGAAGATATCCGCAGCCTCGTCCAAACTGAGCTTACCTAACCACAACTTCCAGCCGCCCCAGCTGACGTTCAGAATCAGATCGACTACCACACCAAAACGGTCGAGGCTTTAACTAACCAAGTACCTGAGTCAGGTATAAAAACTTTTTGGCAACGGATATTCAGCTAAACGCTGAGTGTAAAACTGATGACCATTAAGTCCCCATCAATAGATCTGTTTGCACCGCTCGGCACTTGGTGGAAAAGTGCCGAGCGTTGTACCTTACCTATTTGTTTTGTCATACTAAGTAGTCGGTCTTATTTAAGCATACAATTATTTAATTGAGAAATTGATGGAGAACTCCGGGCTCCCGAAATTTTCAAGAATATGGTTTATCCTCATACGAAGCGCCTCCTTGTTTTCAAAATCCTGCGAACGCAACCACTCGTGTTTCATCTTGCTCCACAACGTCTCGACCAGGTTCGGGTGTGGGCAGTAGGGCGGCAGTACCGTCCGCGGACGGCTGGCAGTGGCCTTTTTCTCTTCTAGGCCTGCTGATCCTGCTCCGAATTGCTGTCTTCATCCTCCGTAACGGTGAGTTCTTCTGACGCTTGCAGGTCTTGCTCGGTAGCTCCCAGCGGGAACAGATCCAGTTGGCCTTCCACGGCCTTTTTGACCCGGTTGTCTGATTTGATGCCGATCGGATCGCCGAAGCGACAGCTTACGGCGCAGCTCATTGGTGTCAAGCAGCGCCAGAAGAAATTTCTGCTGGGTCAGGGCCAGATTTTGCAAGCTTTGTTCGTAGAGCTTTTGGCTCTGCTCATAGAGTAATTTGTAGTCTGTTTCGACTTAGATCATATACTATATGATACGCAAAAAAGGCTTCTAATGCTATTTTTAAGCCCTTTTTTTACAAATATTTTTTAGACTTTCAGTCGGTACCGACCCGTTGGTATCGCTTGCGCAGCTGCACGGAAGTGAGTTTGACGCCCTGTAAAATCAGCAGCAGTTCCCGTGAGGGAATCAGTAATTTGCCCCCTTTGGGACGTTCGAAAGTGCCCGCCTCCAAACGCTTTATATACAGGGCATACCCATCGCCGTCCCACTGGGGCACGCGCACCTGGTTGCCACGCTTCCCAACGAATACGAAAACATCCCCCGATGTGGGATCCAGATGCAAGCCGTTTTGGACAAGGCCCGCCAGCGAGTAGATTCGGATCGCCGACGCGGCCACTGCGCATATCCACGGGCTGCCCATAGAGGAAATACCGGCAGGCTGATGAGACCGAGAGCATCTACAACTGACGGGCAGATTGCTGTTTTTCCACCGCTGGTACAAGGCAAGATAGTGCTCGTTGGGTTTGTTTCTTGATTTTTTCATAACCCAAAATTCCGAAGCAAAATGCAATATTGAAAGATGGAGATAGGCGGTTGCTTACCGTGGTTCTTTATTTTAAACTAATGAACTTTATTCCAGGATCCGAAGAGAATGAGCTGGGTTGCGGTAGACTACCCCATTGACTGGTTCTCATATAATCAAAATTTATTCAGTACAAAATACCAGAACCTTCCTATGTATGGTAAGCACATCCCATTGACTCGACCACCGAATGCCGCACGACCAGGAAGCCGCTGAACTTTGGGTAGCCTTCAAAAGGGGCGACAGAGCGGCCTATGGCAGTCTTGTCAAGATGTTTTACAAGACGCTGTTCAGCTATGGCACCAAGTTTAGTGCCGATACCGCCGTGGTCGAGGATTGCATTCAGGATTTGTTTCTGGAAATATGGCAACGGCGGGAGTTCCTTTCCGATACCGAACACGTAAAATTTTACCTCTTGAAATCGCTTCGCCGTAAAATTCATCACGAGTTGAATCACTTGCAAAGCCGCCAGCACGACCCATTGGACGACAAGCAGACGCTGGATTTCTTGGGTGAATTTTCTATTGAAACCACCCTCATCGAAATCGAAACAGCCGAGTTGCACCAAAAAAAACTGCATCAGATTTTAGCCAAACTTACCAAGCGTGAGCGCGAGGTCATCTACCTGAAATTTTATCAGGAGATGGATTACGAGCAGATTGCGGGGATGATGTCGATCAACTATCAATCCGTGCGCAACCTGGTACACACGGCTATTCGTGAACTCAAAAAGGCGTGGTATAAATAGTGACTCGATATTTTTCAAAAAAATTCAGTACAAAAACCCCGCTTGTTCCTACTATTATAAAGGGCCAATCTCACAGCCAATCATGAACTACTCCCAGTTTTCGACCGAAGATTTTGTGCTGGATGATTATTTCCGAAAATGGGCTAATCAACAACTGCCCCCGGAAGATCATTTTTGGGAAAACTGGCTCGATCAGCATCCCGAGAAGGAGAGCCTGGTCAGCCAGGCCAAATTTGTGCTGGAAGCACTGAGAATGAAAGAAGTTTTAGTGGACGACCGCCACATCGGCCAAAGGGTAGAAAAAATCATCGCCCTCACCGATCCCCGCCCGCCCGCGCGGGAGCTGAGGCTCTACAGCACTATTTGGTTCAAAGTGGCCGCTTCGATCGTAGTCATTTGTGGACTGGGTTGGTACTGGCTCCAGGATGAGCCATCTAGGCAAGAGGCCTTTGGCGAAGAAGTGGCCACCAGGATGATTGAAAAAACGAATGATGCCAAATTCCCTTTGCTGATTAGCCTGCTCGACGGGTCGAGCGTCACTCTGCAACCCGAAAGCCGCCTTCGCTACCCGGAAAAATTTTCCGATGAAATACGGGAGGTGTACTTGGAGGGAGAAGCACTTTTTGAAGTAGCCAAGAACCCCCAAAAGCCCTTCTTAGTCCATGCCAACGGCTTGACTACGAAGGTACTTGGAACTAGTTTCTCGGTGCGATCTTTTGAGGAAGACCGTGATGTGGTCGTCAAGGTTTTCACCGGAAAAGTCTCGGTGCTACCGACCAGAAAAAGAAATGAAAAGTCGGACCACACCCTGGAGCAAAACAATGCTATCATTCTGACCCCTAACCAAATGGCCGTATTCAGCCGTGGATCCAAGCGGCTGACGAAGACCCTGGTTCCGGAACCTAAGCTTCTGGCTCCATCCAAGCCCGAGAAAAAAATTGACCATCCATTTAATTTCAAAAATACCCCGGTCGCGCAAGTATTTTCCATCCTCGAAAAAAGCTACGGGGTCGCGATTCTGTACGATGACGAACTACTGCGCCAATGCACCGTAACCGCGCCGTTGGGCAACGAAGGCCTGTACCAGAAACTCGATCTGATTTGTAAGGTAATCAGGGCCGATTACGAGATTGTGGATGCCCAGGTTGTGATTAGTAGTAAGGGATGTAATTAGTTATTTCAATAAAAAAAGGCTCAGTGGTGCTGGCACACTACTGAGCCTGATAAACCCCGCGTGTGTTCAATTTACCCAGTCATTGCTGACTGGGCCGGGGGACGTTTGCAAGCAGTCTAAACCTACAAACCAAGTTAAAATTATGAAAAAAAACCTACTAACCCGCAAAATGTGGGGAGTCCTGATGAGAGTTTCGTTTTTACAGCTACTGTTTATGGGATTTTTGGCGAGTCTGACCTACGCGGTGGACTCGGAGGCCCAATTGCTAGAAAAGAGGGTGTCGCTCAACCTTCGCAACGGCGAATTGTCCCTCGCCTTACAACAGCTCGAAGCCCAGACCGACGCCCGCTTTGTGTTCAGCCCGCAGGTGATCAATTCGGCCAAAAGGCTCACGCTCAAATTTAACGATGAGCCCTTTGGCAAGGTGCTGAATAAGATGCTGCGCCCCCTAAACATCAAGTACGAGGTATCGGGGAATTATATTCTGCTCAACGACGCTCAGTCGAAGCCAATTGATTCGAGAGAGTTCGGCCTATTGTCGATCCCGGTTCTTCCCATTGACCTGAAAATTTCCGGCAAGGTGACTGATGCCGGGAACAACGAACCCCTGCCGGGAGTGAGCATTTTGGTAAAAGGGACTCAGCGGGGGACGACGACGGACCAAAACGGTCGGTTTTCGATCGACATTCCCGACCAAACCGCCGTGCTGGTATTTAGTTACGTAGGCTACAAGGCGAAGGAGGTAGCCGTGGGAAGCCAAGCCCGCCTCGACGTTAGTCTGGAAACCGATACCAAAGCCCTGGAAGAAGTGGTGGTGGTAGGGTACGGTACGGTCAAGAAGAGCGACCTGACGGGATCGGTGGCACAGGTGAAGGCCGAAGAAATCAACAGTTTCCCCACCGCCAATCCGTTGCAGGCCCTTTCGGGTCGAGCGGCGGGCGTACAAGTCACGCAGAATACGGGTGCACCCGGTGGGGGAGTAAGTGTGCGAATCCGGGGTACCAACTCCATTCAGGGCAGCAACGAACCACTGTATGTGGTGGATGGCTTTCCTATTTTTGGCAGCAACCCAACGGTACTCAACAACGCCGACATCGAAAGCGTGGAAGTGCTGAAAGATGCTTCGGCCACGGCCATCTACGGGTCGCGGGGTGCCAATGGCGTGGTTATTATCACAACCAAACAAGGCAAAACGGGACGAACGAAGGTTGATTTTGAAACCAGCTACAGCCAGCAAACCCTGCGCAAAAAACTGGATTTGATGAGTGGGCAGGAGTACGCTACCTTTTATAATCGGCAGGCGGTCAACGATAAGCTGAAACCGTATTTTACGCAGGACGAGGTCAATTCGTTCGGCGAAGGCTTCGACTGGCAGAATCTGGTTTTTCAAAAGGCTCCCATGAAAACCACTTCCCTGAACATCAACGGAGGAAATGATAAAACAAAGTTTTCGGTATCGGGTAGCTACTTCGGACAGGATGGGATCATTAAAGGCAGCGATTACAATCGGTACTCTTTGCGTACCAACATCAACCATCAGGTGAGCAAGAAATTCAGCGTTTCGTTATCCAACACGCTATCTCGCCTGAAAACGAATCGTCGGGATAGCGACGGCGGCTCACGGGGAAATTCCATGATTTCGGCAGCCGTTTCGGCCCCGCCCACGCTTACGCCCTATAATGAAGACGGCAGCTACCGGATATTGGCTATAGCATACCCTTTTGTGGCTACGGATTTAATTAACCCGTTGAATTTCATCAACGAGCAGAGTACCGAAATCAATGCTAACCGTATTCTGACTAACGCCGCGCTGATATTTAACCCCATCCCTGAGCTGACCATAAAAATAGCGGGCGGCATCGAAAACGCGGATGACCGTACCGACAGCTATACGACCCGAAATTTTTTCAATTCGCCCGGACGGGCAAGTGCCAGTTCGTACCAGTTTACGAGCCTGCTCAACGAAAATACCGTCAGCTACAACAAAACCTTCAATCAGCTTCATAGCATTTCGGCAGTAGCAGGATTCACTTACCAGGATTTTACCACCAAAACCCTGGGTGGAAGTGGCAATGGTTTCCTGAGTGACATCACCGAAACCTTCGATCTGGGCTCGGCCATTACACCCGGCATCCCCTCATCAGGTTACGCCAAGTCGGTACTGGTTTCGTATTTATCACGGGTCAATTATAGCTATGCGGATAAATATCTGCTTACGGCCAGTATCCGCCGGGACGGCTCTTCGCGGTATAGTCCCGGTAATAAATGGGGGTATTTTCCATCGGCGGCCGTGGCCTGGAAAGTGGCCAACGAGGATTTCTTGCAAAACAGCCCGAATATTTCCGAACTCAAATTGCGGGCTAGCTGGGGCTTGACAGGTAGCCAGGCCATCAATGCCTACGCTACCCTTAACGAACTTAACGCGGGCCGTACAGTTTTTGACGATGCCATGTACACTACCTTCTCGCCCGGTACCCGGCTCCCTGGTAATCTGAAATGGGAAACTACCGAGCAACTCGATTTTGGGCTCGACCTCGGACTTTTCAAAAATCGGCTGCTGTTCACGGCCGATTACTACATCAAGAATACCCGCGATCTGTTGAATACCGTGATTCTGCCCTCTTCTTTGGGCTTTACCTCCACCATCCAGAACATCGGACAAGTCCAGAACAAAGGGTTAGAACTATCCTTGGATAGCCGCGTGCTGACCGGGGCTTTTAAATGGAACCTCAACGCCAACCTGTCGATCAATCGCAATAAAGTGGTAAAACTGTATGCGGGTGAAGATATTCTCGGGGGGAATGTAAATGTGGTGGTAATCAACGATGTGACCAGCATCCTGCGGGAAGGCCATCCTATCGGGAGCTTTTGGGGCTACGCAGAGGACGGCTATAATGAACAGGGACGCATTAGGTACAAGGATCTCGACGGCAATGGTAGCACCAGTCAAAATGACAAAACGTTCATCGGGAATCCCAATCCTAAATTCATCTACGGACTGAATTCTTCGATATCGTACAAAGGCTTCGAGCTGACGCTGTTTGTGCAGGGCGTGCAGGGCAATGACTTGCTCAATGTGAGCTCCATTGTCAATACAATGGATCATGGATTCGGACTGAACATGACCCGGGATGTTTTTCTGAATAGCTGGACGCCCGAAAACCCCAACTCAAAGTACCCGCTCATCAGCCGAAATACTAACGCCCGCGTATCCAATCGCTTCGTGGAGGATGGCTCCTACCTGAGGCTTCGGAATATTCAACTGGCCTACAATGCCCCGGTCGAGCAATGGGGGATCAACTGGCTGCGCAGCGCGCAGATCTACGTGAGCGGACAAAACCTCCTGACACTCACCAACTACTCCTGGTGGGACCCGGAAGTGAATTCACGCGGCGGGGGCAACTCCACGGCTCAGGGTATCGACTGGAATAGTTACCCGACCGCCAAGTCCACGACCGTTGGTGTCCGAATCGGTTTTTAGGTGAACCGACCTGCACGTTGTCCGTTTTAAACCACTCAAATCAGAAAACTATGAAAAAGTCAAATCCATACGACAGAAGCCTTGCCATGCTCAATCCAGGTAAAATCTTGCTGTGCATCATTCTACTGGTCTCGTTGGCTGCCTGTGAGGAAGCCCTCGAAGAGAATCCTAAATTCATGGTGGTCGAGAATTTCTACAATACCTCTGAAGAAGTCGAATCAGCCGTGAATGCCATCTATTCGCCCCTGCGGGCTAACAACTACACCGTGTACGAAACCACGCTGGAATGTCAGGCGGACTACGCCTACGGCCGGGGTAGCTGGACACCCCTGCACGAATACAAGGGCTTGAACGATGCCAACATCAACCGCGTGGCGGGCTTATGGAATGCGTTTTACCTCAGCATCCGCAACGCCAACCTGGTGATTGCCAATGCTCCCAAAGGCACCTCGATCAATCAGGCAGATATTGATAAAAACGTGGCCGAAGCCAAGTTTCTGCGGGCATTCAACTACTTCCAGCTCGTGCGTAACTGGGCGGGGGTACCTTTACGTACTGAGAGCAACATGACCGAAACCGATCTTAGGAAAAGTGCGCCTGATGAGGTTTATGCGCTCATCGTAGCTGATTTGCTCGAAGCCGAGAAAAGCTTACCTGAAAAACAATCTCGGGTAGGAAGACCCACTAAATGGGCCGCCAAAACTATGCTGGCAGACGTTTACCTACAACTCGGGCGTTATGCCGATGCCCGCGACAAAGCAGATGAAGTAATTAAAAGCAATCTTTTTTCGCTTGTTCCGGTACAGTCAGTAAGCGACTATCAGGTGAAAGTTTTTGGGCCAGAGTTGGTAAGTACTTCGGAGGAGATCTTCTATTTGAAATACACTCGTCAGGTCGGTCAGGGAAACTATATGCTTTGGATTACCAACCACCCGAGCACTAAACTTTTCAGCTTTGGCGGAGCCTATGTTGTGTATGGGTTTACTACGGAACCATTTTACAAAAACTGGGATAATAAGGACATTAGAAAAGCACTTTGGCAACCTGTAAACATTGGCTTGGGGGCAAATACACTCATTAGTTCCAAATTTGCAGATCCCAACGCAATCAGTCAGAACGGTGCTGGCAACGATGATCCTGTATATGGACTCAACGATGTGCTTCTTATCTATGCCGAGTCGGCAGTGCGGGCAGGTAACAGCGTTACAGCAGCGGCCATGGAGGCGCTAAACAAAGTTCATCGGCGTGCCTATGGACAGGCTCCCAATAGCCCCTCGGCGGTGGATTTCAAAATAGCAGATTACACGGCAGCTTCCTTAATCGACCTGGTGATTCAGGAGCGGGCTTATGAATTCTTATATTTGGGAAAACGCTGGCTGGACCTGAAACGAATCGGCAAAGTGAAAGAAGCCATTAAAGCCGTGAAAGGCATCGATGTGGCGGACAAACATTTACTTTGGCCCATCCCGTTATCAGAACTGAATTTCAATAAAGCCCTGAACCCGGCCACGGATCAGAATCCTGGCTATTAAAAGATACTGTTATGACAAAAATGAAAAGACGCTCAGCTCTGGCTTCGCTCGGCTCTATTTCGCTGGGTATATCGTCCAGGGACTTTCTCCTCAAAGAGAAGGAAGTCCCTTTGAACGCCCACTATTCCATAAAAAAGCAGACGCTGAAAACCGACATTCTGGTCATTGGAGGTGGCACAGCCGGGGTAATCGCCGCTATCCAGGCGGGGCGAGCGGGTAAAAAAACGATTTTGGTCGAAAACGTTAGTCAATTGGGTGGCACCACCACTACGGGCGGGGTTGCTTATCCGGGCATCTTCTTTGCCTGGGGTAAGCAGGTAATTTCGGGCATCGGCTGGGAACTGGTCAAAGAAGCGGTGGACCTCAACGATGACGTTCTGCCCAATTTTTCCATTCCTCACGGTAGGAACCACCCCCGGCACCAGGTACGGCTCAATGGGCAACTCTACGCAATGCTCATAGAAGAAAAATGCGTACAGGCCGGGGTACATATCCGTTTTTACGAAACCCCAACCAAAATAACGCCCCAAAAGAATGGCTGGCTGGTGGAAACAATAGGGAAAGGCATAAATACCGAAATTCAGTGTAATCAATTGATCGACTGTACCGGAAATGCCTTCGCCACTACGCTGGCGGGGTACCCGGTACTGAGGGAGGAGGTAACCCAACCCGGATCGCTGATGTTCCAAATCGGTGGGTACGATTTTGAGAAGCTTGATCTGAATCTGATAAAGGAAAAGTACCAGGAAGAAATCAAAAAAGGTACGCTGGACAAGTATGAGTTTCGTAACAATGTAGTCGGTTTATTAAAAAGCCAGGGTGACAACATCAGCCACGTGATGGGGGCCGATTCTACAACCTCAGAATCACACACACTAGCCAATATTAAAGGCCGGGCTTCCCTGTTGAACACGGTACGTTTCCTGCGTACGCTGCCCAATCTCGAAAAACTCAAAATAATCGATGTCCAGAATGAAACTGCGGTGCGGGAGACCTACCGCATTGATGGGCACTATCAGGTAACGCAGGAAGACTACGTGACCGGAAAGGTTTTTGAGGATGCGGTTTCGTATTCATACTATCCCATTGATTTACATGATGAGCATGGAATTATTCCAAGGCATTTGAACGAAGGCGTGGTACCTACCATTCCCTTACGGGCGTTAGTACCTAAAAACAGCCAAAATCTCATTGTAGCGGGTCGGTGTATCAGTAGCGACCGCCTGGCCAACTCGGCGCTGCGGGTACAGGCATCCTCTATGGGTATGGGACAGGCCGCCGCTGCGGCGGCGGTACTGGCGCACACGCACGGAACCACGCCGTTGGAAGTGCCTTTTGCCGAGCTCAAAAGCCTCATCGAATCGCACGGGGGTATCGTGCCCGGTTTGGTGTAGTGCTTTTTATTTTGGATAATGTTCTTAAAAACCATCACCAGAGCGGCCATCTTCCTTTTTATCGGGATTCTGATCCTGTCGGGGTATTACCAACCCGGCAGGATCCAGTATTCCCATCCGCCTACTCTGCAACTCCCGGTAGACACGATCGTTTATCATCTA
>JBBRDE010000206.1:0-10049 GCA_038204185.1 Cytophagales bacterium | reverse complement strand
GAGAAATGCTTGCTATTCCATTTCTGATTTCAGTGACGATATCACTCCAACTGTACCTACTTCCGAATCCATGAGAACATTACTCGCCTTCGCGCTACTGCTTTGTACCTGCATAGCGTTCAAACCCTCCAAAAATGATACCGCCCGCTTCTACGTAGGCACCGGCAACAAAGGCGCCGAGTCGGCCATCACACTTTGTGAATTGAACCTGAAAGACGGCACCGTGACCGTGGTAGATACCTTCGGAAGCGTTACCGGGCCGGGCTACATCAGTCTGTCGCCCGATCAGAAGCACCTCTACTCGGTCAATCAGGACCATACCATTGCAGCTTTTTCCGTGGGCAAGGGCGGTGAACTTACCTACCTTAACAAGCAACCCGCCCAGGGCATGAATCCCTGCCACGTATCGGTACATCCCTCGGGAAAAATGGCCTTCCTGGCCAACTACACCAGCGGCGACTGGGCGGCCTATCCGATTAGCGCCAAGGGCATCGTTGGGGCAGCTACGGCCACCGATGCATTCAGCGGGTCCGGGCCTGACAAAGCGCGGCAGGAGAAGCCCCACGCGCATTGCGCCATACCCTCGCCTAACGGCAAATATGTGTACATCAGCGACCTCGGCACCGACCGATTGATGAACTATACTGTGGATGCCGCTACAGGAAAGGTAGCTCCCAATCCGGCCCAGGCCTACTTCTCAACCCAGCCCGGTGCTGGGCCGCGCCATTTTGCTTTTCACCCGTCGGGCAAGTACCTCTACCTGCTCAACGAAATGAAGGCTACCCTGACCGCCTGCACCGTGGATGCTAAGGGGGTGGTGAAGGAAATCGAAACAATGAATACGATTCCGGCCGATTTTTCGGGCAAGAATACTTCGGCGGCCGTACACGTTCACCCTACCGGGAAATTTGTCTACGCCTCCAACCGGGGCTATAACTCGATCCACGCCTACGCAATCCAGCAAGACGGTTCGCTGAAAAGCGTAGGCGAAGTGCGGGAAGGCATCGACACGCCCCGCGATTTCAATTTTGACCCTTCGGGAAAATTCATGGTGGTAGGCAACCAGAAAACCAACGATCTGGTGGTGTATAAGGTAGATCCCCAAACCGGGGGGATGACGTTTTTGAGCAAAAGCATCGCACTGAAGGATCCGATTTGCTTTGTTTTTTTGCAATAGATTCCTCTCAGCCATCAACCGGCTAAGTCGACAGAAGACCGTAAACTGCCCCTCCGGATGGTATCATTATCCAAAAAAGCCCTACGCCCTCCGGTTTGGGGCTTTGTTTTGGAACACTGACACGTATATTTGTTCATACTCCTGCGAACAACTCAATCAGCATGAAGAATGAACTACCATAACGCTACTATTGAAGAGGCATTCAATGAAGTAAACTCCCAAAAAAGAGGTCTCAGCTCCGAAGAAGCCGCCAAACGGCTTGCCGAGTACGGCCCCAACGAGCTGGAAGGCAAATCGGGCAAGTCCATCGGTCGGCTGATCCTGAATCAGTTTCTGGACGTTATGATCCTGATCCTGCTGGCTGCCGCCGTAGTGTCGGTACTGGTAGGCGAAGCCAGCGATGCTATCGTCATCCTTATCATCGTAGTCTTGAACGCCATCATTGGTTTTGTGCAGGAATACCGGGCCGAGAAAGCCATTGAAGCCCTGCGCAGTATGTCGGCCCCTGAGGCCGTGGTGCGTCGCGAAGGCTCCGAAAAAAAGTTGGAGGCCGTAGGCCTGGTGCCCGGCGATATTGTGCTGCTGGAAGCGGGCAACCTCGTCCCCGCTGACCTGCGGCTGCTGGAAGCCGCTTCGCTCAAAGTAGAGGAAGCCGCCCTCACGGGCGAGTCGGAGGCGGTAACCAAAAAAACCGAAGCCATTGCCGACGACGACCCTCCGCTGGGCGACCGTGTCAATATGGCCTACAAGGGTACCATTGTGAAAGACGGGCGCGGAGAGGGCGTAGTGGTAGCCACCGGTATGAAAACCGAGATGGGGCGCATAGCCCAGATGCTCGACGAAAGCGACAGTGAAACGCCCCTCCAAAAACGGCTGGCGACTTTTGGGAAGCAGCTGTCCATTGCGGTGATTGTGATCTGTGCTTTGCTTTACGGGGTAGGACTGCTGCGGGGCGAAGACCCACTCAGGATGCTGCTCACAGCCATTTCGCTGGCTGTAGCGGCTATCCCCGAAGCATTACCTGCGGTGGTGACCATTGCGCTGGCGCTCGGTGCCAAGCGTATGGTAAAGCAGAACGCCCTGATCCGGCAACTGCCCGCGGTGGAAACGCTCGGATCGGTGACGTTCGTGTGTTCGGACAAAACCGGCACCATTACCCAAAACCGCATGACTGTGCAGGAAACCTGGCAGCCCGACGAGGTAGCCTTACCCCCCCAATCCGACCTTACCAAAGAACAACTTTTACTCTTGTGCATGGCCCTGAACCATGACGTCAAAAAGGACGACGAAGGTACCCACCTGGGCGATCCCACGGAAATAGCCCTGGTAGAGTATGCCCGTGAACAGGAGGGGTATGAGGAGAGCTGGGAGAAACAATTCCCCCGCACCGACGAAGTACCCTTCGACTCTACCCGCAAACGCATGACCACCATCCATGATTTTAAGGAGAAGTACCTGGTTGTAACCAAGGGGGCTTCCGAGGCCATGGACGATGTTTCAGTACAGGAGGCCGGCCCTATTCTGAAACGCGCCGAGGAACTGGCTAAGCGGGGCATGCGTGTCATTTCGTATAGCTACAAGATTCTGGATAGGCTTCCCGAAGGCAACAATCCGGATGCCGCCGAATCGGACCTGGAATTTGTAGGTTTGGCCGCCATGATCGACCCGCCCCGCGAAGCCGTCACCGATGCTATTTCGGAGTGCTTTGAGGCCGGCATTACACCCGTCATGATTACCGGCGATCACCCGGCCACGGCCAAAGCCATCGCCACGCAGGTAGGTATCCTGCGCAAAGAAAGTGACAAGGTGCTCACAGGTAAGGAGCTGAGTAAGCTATCCTCTGAGCAGTTTGAACAGGAAGTAGAATCTATCAAAGTGTACGCCAGGGTGTCGCCCGAACAAAAGCTCAACATCGTAACTGCTTTACAAAAAAAGGAGCACTTTGTGGCTATGACCGGCGACGGGGTCAACGACGCCCCGGCCCTTAAAAAAGCCAACATCGGCATAGCGATGGGTATCACGGGGACGGACGTAACCAAGGAAGCCTCCCACATGATTTTGCTGGACGACAACTTCGCTACCATTCTCAAAGCCGTGCGCGAGGGACGGCGCATTTTTGATAACATCCGGAAGTTTATCAAGTACACCCTAACCAGCAACACCGGTGAGATCTGGACGATCTTTCTGGCCCCCCTTTTGGGACTACCGCTCCCCCTGCTGCCGATTCACATCCTTTGGATCAACCTGGTCACGGACGGCCTGCCCGGCCTGGCCCTCGCCGCTGAGCCCGTGGAAAAAAATACCATGCAGCGTCCGCCCTACGATCCGGGCGAGGGCATATTCAACCGGGGCCTGATAATTCACATTGCCTGGGTTGGTATCCTGATGGGGGCCCTATGCCTGGGTACGCAGGTAGTGAGCATGAGGCTGGATAATCCCAAGTGGCAGACCATGGTTTTTACAGTGCTCTCACTAAGCCAGCTGGGCCATGCCCTCGCTATTCGCAGCGATATGGTATCCCTGTTTAAACAGGGGCTTTTCAGTAACAAGCAACTGACCTTAGCTGTGGCTTTTACTGTACTGCTTCAAATAGCGGTTATTTATGTTCCCTTTTTGCAGGACATGTTCCATACTCAGTCGCTAAGCTGGGGGGAGTTAGGTGCTTGCCTGGGCGTGTCAAGTTTAATCTTCGTGGCGGTAGAAATCGAAAAAGCAATCAAGCGATCGAAGTCAGCTACTCCGTGACCTTAAAATATACTTGAATATGGGTTTGAACCTTGTGATTCCCGTACCCGGCAACTTCTACCAGGGTTAGGATTGGCAAATGAATTCAATATTTTTTTGTGCCGACTATTTTTCGTAAAATTGAGGGTGGCCGCTTCCATAAAAAATTTCTACTAGTTAGACTATGACCTCACGTCGTACCTTCTTCCGGCAGATGGGCAGTACCGCTGCCAGCACACTGGCTCTCCCCCTTTTTCTGGATCCGGCTTATGCGGGTCGACTTGAGGCACAGGCTGCCAAGATCCTGCACCTCACACCAGGTGAGGCGGCCCAGGACGAAGACTACTGGTCTTTCATCAAGAATGAATATACTGTCTCGCCCAATCTGCTGAACCTGAACAATGGTGGTGTGTGTCCTCAGCCCAGGGCCGTGCAGGACGCCCACATCCGGTACTATCAATACTGCAACGAAGCCCCCAGCTACTACATGTGGCGGGTACTCGATCAGGGTCGTGAAGCGCTTCGTGGCAAACTGGCTGAGCTGGCGGGTTGCGAAGCCGATGAACTGGCCATCAACCGCAATGCCACGGAAGGACTCAACACCATTATCTTCGGATTAAACCTGAAAGCCGGCGACGAGGTCATTCTGACCAAACAGGACTACCCCAATATGATCAACGCCTGGAAACAGCGCGAAAAACGGGAAGGCATCAAGCTGGTGTGGCTCAACTTTGACCTACCCCAGGAAAACGATGAATACTTTGTCGAAAAATTTGTGAGTGCGTTTACTCCGAAAACGAAAGTGGTCCATATCACCCACCTCATCAACTGGATCGGTCAGGTACAGCCCGTGCGTAAAATTGCCGACGAGGCGCACAAGCGGGGCATTGAAGTCATTGTGGACGGCGCCCATACTTTCGCGCACCTGGATTATAAAATACCGGAGCTAGGCTGCGACTACTTCGCCACCAGCCTGCACAAATGGCTGTGTGCTCCTTTTGGCAGCGGTTTGATGTACGTCAAAAAGGATAAGATCAGGGATGTGTGGGCGCTTTTGTCCAGCCCCGAGCCCGACGGTACGGATATTCGTAAATTCGAAAGCCTGGGTACTCGCTCGTTTGCTTCAGAGATGGCGATCGGGGCTGCCGTTGATTTTCACAACGGCATTGGAGGTGCCCGTAAGTTTGAAAGGCTTCATTACCTGCAAAGGTACTGGACCGACAAAGCCCGGCAAATGCCTGGCGTAACGATTCATACGCCTAAGGACCCAAAGTACAGTGGCGCCATTGCGTTGGTTTCAGTGGAGGGCATGAAACCCGCCGAAGTGGATGGTGCGCTTTTCACCAAAGCTAAAATTCATACGGTGGGCATTGTGTGGGAAAACATCAGCGGCGTGCGCATAACGCCTAATGTGTATACCTCTCTCAAAGACCTGGACCGGCTGGTCAGTACATTGGACGGAATAGCACAAGAGGCCCGCAAAAAGCAGAAAAGCTAATAAACGAGTAGCCTGTCGATTAGGATTCAACATGTATTTCCTAAACAAATCATTCTAAATTTGCGTCATTATACCCATTAGTATCCTACTGAATTGGAATGAGGCTATAAGTAGCATCAACCACCGGAGTAGGGTTGAATTCGTACTAGTCGCTTGCTTTAACAGTTGCTGAATGACCACTACACGTATCAAATGGGGCTTCGTGCTGCTCGGCGTTCTGGCTTTTTTTAGCTCTGCTGCCCTCATGGTGGATTTTCCTGCTTTGGCGGCAGACGAGCGCATGAGGGCGTTTATGTCGGGCGTTTTCGTCGCCGGAGCGCTTATACCCATTTTACTCATGATGGTTATGGGATGGAGAACGACCGTGTCAAAGGATTCCTCGCAGAATCAGATGGATTTCATGTATAAAATGACCCACGAGCTACAGACACCCGTGTCGAGCATCAGCCTGGCTGCCGACATACTGGCAACCCCCTCCGTGCAAAACTCGCCGGAACGCATCGGAAAATACGTTCGTATGGTCAAAGAAGAAAGTAACCGGATGCAGTGGCACATCGATAATGTGCTGCATATTGCAAAGGCCGAAAATCAGACCTTACTCCTTGAGCTGGAAAAAATCCAGATCAATGACTTGATCGAAAATGTGGTGGAACGGTACGGACGTAACATCTGCATGGAACTGGAAGCGAAGGATTCTATGGCTTCTGTCGATCGGCAACATTTCACGAATGTCCTGCGCAACCTCCTGGACAATGCCCTGAAATACACTCCTACAAACCCCCAGATCAAAATAGCGACCACCCGTCGGAATGATACGCTGATCGTATCGGTGTATGACAATGGCATCGGCATAGCGGAAGAGGACCAAAAGAAAATTTTCAACAATTTTTACCGGGTTCCCAACAATACTTCCAGCGTCAAAGGATTTGGCCTCGGGCTTAGCTATGTTCAGCAAATCGCCCGTGCTCACCAGTGGGATCTCGCACTCACGAGCCAGCAGGGCGTAGGCAGCGAATTCAAGATCCTTATTCCTACGAAATCAGCGAAGTAGCTGTTCGAAAATTTCGTCCAGCCGTGCCACGGGCCGTACCTCGATCGTAAAGTCGCTCATATCGAGCCCCTTGGTATTGTATTTGGATAAATAAATGGTTTCGAAACCCAGTTTCTGAGCTTCGGCAATACGGCTTTCAATGCGATTCACAGCCCGCACTTCCCCGCCCAGGCCTACCTCCGCTGAAAAACAGACCGAACCCGGCACGGGGATGTCTTCATAGGACGACACGATGGACGTCACCACGGCTAAATCCAGGGCGGGATCGTCTACCCGCAAACCACCTGCTATATTTAGAAACACATCCTGAATCCCCAACCGGAAGCCGCCGCGTTTTTCCAGCACCGCCAGCAACATTTGCAAGCGCTTGGCGTCGAAGCCCGTGCTGCTGCGCTGAGGGGTACCGTAGTTGGCCACACTCACCAGCGACTGAATCTCGATCATCAGCGGACGATTCCCTTCCAGCATAGAGCCAATGGTGATGCCGCTTAGGGGTTCGTCCCGCTGCGAGATCAGGATTTCCGACGGGTTGGTCACCTGGCGCAGGCCCGTACTTTGCATCTCATAAATCCCTAACTCCGAGGTACTACCGAAACGGTTTTTGGTTGTGCGTAGAATCCGGTACGAGGTGTGTCGGTCGCCCTCGAATTGCAACACCGTATCCACCATATGTTCCAGTACCTTAGGGCCGGCCAGCGAGCCGTCCTTGGTAATATGCCCAATCATGAAGGTAGGGGTGTCGGTTTCCTTGGCGTACTTCATAAACTCGGAGGTACACTGCCGCACCTGCGACACGCTGCCCGCGCCGGTTTCGATCAGCGGCGACTGCATAGTCTGGATTGAATCCACCACGATGATATCGGGATTCATCTCCTCGATTTGCCGGAATATATTCGTCGTAGAGTTATCCGTCAGGATAAAGCACTGATCACTCTTGCTTTCCATACGCTCGGCCCGCATCTTGATCTGCTGTTCCGACTCTTCACCGGATATGTAGAGTACCTTCTTGTCCGAAAGGGTAAGTGCGATCTGCAACATAAGTGTGGACTTACCGATGCCCGGCTCCCCGCCAATCAGCACCAGCGAACCGGCTACAATGCCGCCGCCCAGCACCCGGTTCAGTTCGGCGTCGGTGGTGCGGGTACGGGGTTCCTGTTCGTATTTAATTTCAGAAATAGCTTTGGGACGACTCGTCAGCGACACTGACTTCCAGACCACCGGGCTACTTTTATCTTCTTTTTCAATCAACTCCTCCACAAATGTGTTCCATTCGCCGCAGGAAGGGCATTTGCCCAGCCATTTAGGCGAGTTATGTCCACAATTCTGACAGAAATAGGCAGTTTTCAGTTTGGCCATAAGGGGTACTTCAACAATGGATTGTCTTTACGGTACGGTAGTTGTATTACACTTACCGGAATGCTTTTTTTACAAAGAACCAAAAATCATCCCGGCTAAAAAAACAGGCGTATCCGTATAGTCGTTCCAGTAGTTTCGTTATTAGTGAAAAAGCGAGCGTCACAATTTTTTTGATGCCAGGTGATTATCCGATTAAACAAATCTATGGTCCAACCATCAAAGCCCCGTATTTAACAAAATAAAATAAGCCATGAAAAACAAACGCCCCTTTATTGCTCTTCTACTCTGCTGCTTACTAAGCGCTTCTTCGTCCTTCGCCCAAACCAAAGGCTTCGCTTTTGGCGTCAAGGGCGGTGTGAATCTTTCCAAACTAACAACAGGCAACGTGCTAATAACCCGCTACGACGACAATGGAAATCCTTATCTGAGATACAACGGCCAGGAGGTGCGCGACAACATCGAGGAGAGTCTAGACAGCCGTACCGGCTTTGCCGGCGGCGTTTACGCCCGCTTCGGAAAGCACCTTTTTGTGCAGCCGGAAGTGTTGCTTTCTACCAAGGGGGGTACCTTCGACATTGTTCGCAACGACAGGGACGTACCGACCAGGGAACAAGTCAACGTGCGGTTCAGCAGTATTGATGTACCCCTACTGATTGGCCTCAAGGGTGGCCCTTTCCGCATTCAGGCTGGGCCGATCGCTTCGTTCCGTATCGGGGACAACCAGAAACTCAAAGATGCCTTCCAGCAGTATACCTCGAGTGGCCTCAACGATGCCCTGTCACAAGCCGTTTATGGTTATCAACTCGGTGCGGGACTCGATATTCTCGGCTTCAGCCTGGATGTACGTCGCGAAGGCACCTTCACGGATTTGGCTACATTTAAGGTCAACAATCAGGCGATTGGCAACAACAGCAGTACCGTGCGTCAGAAACTGTCTTCGTGGCAAGTCACGCTGGGCATCAAACTTATTTGATTCCGAGTAGATGCTGGATTTTAGATTTTAGAATAGGGTTTTTTATAAGCTTAAATTACAGCAAGCTAAGTTCTATGTAGGGCAAAAATCCGTTCAAACTGCTTTTGCTTAACAACCTCCCCGCAATATAAAAAAGGCACCCTGGAAAAAAGCCAAGGTGCCTTTTCTTTTTGCAACTACACGTTAAGTTAAAATTCAGGCTAGTGCGTAGAATCGCGTCGCATTGCCGCCAAAAATATTGTTTTTCTCAGTAGGTGTAAAATCTTCCATATACCTTTCCAATACCTGCTTCACGCGCTGATAGTTGCCCGCTACCAGACATACCGGCCAGTCGGACCCGAACAGCAACCGATCAGTTCCGAACGCATCAAAGGCGACGTCGAGGTAGGGCACCAGCTGTTCGTAGGTCCAGGTGTTCCAGTCTGCTTCGGTAATCAAACCCGAAATTTTACAGCAGACATTCTCCTGCGCGGCCAGGGCCGTCAAGTCTTCTTTCCACGGATGTATTTTCCCTTCCCGGATATAGGGTTTAGCCAAATGATCCAGAACGAACGGCTGGTCAGGGCACTGCTGCACCAGTTCGACCGCATTGGACAGGTGCCGGGGATATATGAGAATGTCGTAGGTAAAGTCATAGTCGCGCAGAGCCTTAACACCCGCTACGAAAGCGGGTCGCAGCATAAAGGCTTCGTCTGGTTCGGCCTGTAGTACGTGGCGAAATCCTCGTAGTTGGGGCTGCTTTTTATATTCAGCCAATTTCTCTGACAAATCCGGTGCCTGTAAGTCCACCCATCCCACTACCCCTTTGATGAAGTCGTGTTTGATGGCCAGCTGTACCAAAAAATCGGTTTCGGCGGGTTCCTGGGCAGCTTGCACCGCCACACAGCCGTCTATCTGATTTTGTGCCAAAACCTCTTTTAGATCCTCCGGCAGGAAATCCCTACGAATCACCTGCATGTCGTTGGTGATCCAAGCGTCGCGGACGGCATCAAACTGCCAGAAATGCTGATGGGCGTCTATGTTCATCTGATTTTATAAAGAAACGCCCCGCTTCCAGGGAATGAAATCGTCCTGCTGGTTGAGTACTGCCTTCACCTGGGTTTCGCCGCTGGCTACCGAAATCACATAATTCAACAACCGCTCGCCCGCCGCGGCGATGCTTTCCTGACCTTCGATAATAGCCCCCGTGTCAAAATCCATAATGTCGCTCATCTTATTGTACAGCCGGGTGTTGCTGGCTACCTTCACAATGGGCGCTATCGGGTTTCCC
>JBBRDE010000205.1:0-10081 GCA_038204185.1 Cytophagales bacterium | reverse complement strand
AATGATACTTTAATATTAAATAATTATATAATAACTGTACCATTGGAAGACCACACCCATTTCAGTAGAGTAAACCACCAACGGCCAAAATCTTCTGTCTTGGTTCTTGGCAATCGCTTGGCTCCGTCGCTTAAAGGCCACGATGCAGCCCTCCGGGCGATACCGCCACCCCAAATTGGATTTGGTTTCGGGCCGACAAAGCTCAGATTCATTCAGTAAGTTGAAAACTCAAAAACTGCACTTTGAACAAACCCAATCTGCATAAAGTCACTACCTTGATTTTCAAATTATTATTTTTTGTCAAACGGAAGCCCCCAGCCCTCGCCGCCACCCATCGCACAGCACCGCCGTGGCGATGCCTACATTCAACGATTCGGCCCCGCCGAAGCGCGGGATAGTGACGCGGTGCGCGACGTGGCTGCCTACCTCCGGCCCGATTCCCTGCGACTCGTTGCCCATCACAAGGTACCCCCCCGCCGGGGGAAACGAGAATTCATACAGCGATTCGCCATCCAGGAAAGCGCCGACGAGCGCGTGGGTAGAAACGTGCTTTTTGATAAAATCAGGGAGGTACGTGTAGTAGGTTTGCACGCGCGTAAACGAACCCTTACTGGCGGCGATGACCTTGGGGTTATAGAAATCGGTCGTGTTTTCGGAGCAGATAATTTTTGGGATGCCGTACCAGTCGGCGATGCGCAGGATGGTACCCAGGTTACCGGGATCGCGGATGTCGTCCAGCATGAGGGCGTATTCACCCGGATCGGCACACAAAAAGGCGTTTTCCTTCGTTTTGGCTACGGCGAGGCAGGCGTCGTTGCTCTGGAAGGTACCCACGCGATCCAGGTCGGCGGGCGTCGTAGCAATCCAGTCAACGGTGGGGCGGCTGGAAATACTTCCGTAGTTTTGCAGAAAATCGTCCGTCGCCGCCACGAACTCAATGGTATAATCGGAGGCCAGCAGTTCTAGCACGCTCTTGGCCCCCTCGACCACAAAAGCCCCGTGCTGCTGACGGTACTTTTTGATTTTCAGCGAATTGATATACTTGATTTGATTTTTTGAGAGCATTGAATAAAGCACGTTTCGTTACTTTTTGTGGCATTGTCGGCCTGATGGCGCTACTGCTGCTGCCGGGTTGCGTCCGGTTATCGGGCGAAGGGCCGAAGCGGTACCTTCTGGGTACCACCACCTTCAAGGGGAACACGACCATTAAAGATGGCGAACTGGAAGACCTCATTCCCCAGAAACCCAACCGCCGCTTCCTGGGCCTGCCTATATTCCCCTACCTGGCCCTGTACCAGGCGGCCGAGGTTACGTACAACAAGGAGGATCAGCTGCGCAAGTTAACCGCCCTCACGCAAGAATACCAGCAAAAAACCACCGAGTACCAGAATAGCCCACGAGAGTTAAAAAAAATTCAGCGCCGATACGGGCGCAAAATAGCCCGCACCAAACGCCGCGTGGAAGAAGGCAACGATTTCATGCGCATTTTGGGCGAACCGCCGGTGTATTTCAGTCAGGAGGATGTGATAAAAAACGCGGAAAAAGTACGGGGGTACCTTTTCAACAATGGTTTTTTTGAAAATAAAGTCAGTTACCAAACCGACACGAGTTTCAAGCGCATCAGGATTTCCTACATGATCCAGGAAAACCGACCTACCCTGCTGCGCGAGGTACGGCACAGCATTGCCGACGCCCGCGTCGACAGCCTGGTGCAAAGGCAGCAGGACAAATCGTTTCTGAAAAGCCGGGAGCGATATAAGGGTACCTCGTTCGAGGAAGAACGGATCCGGCTGGAAACGCTACTGCGCGACAACGGCTATTACGGATTTTCGAGGCAGTACATTTCGTATCTGGTCAATGACACCATCACCGCGCCCCAAACGGATAGCCTATACAAACAGGTGGATGTGCTGCTGCGGGTGGAAAACCCCGGTGAGGGGGGTACCTTCACGGTGTATCCGGTGCATTCGGTGCAATTCGAGGTACTGCCGCCCGGCAATTGGCCGGATTCTTTGTTCCGGAAAGATACTGCGCAGTATCAGGGCATCCGCTACATTTTTTCGGAGAAAGAATTTTCCCCCCGCATTCTGAACGGCAAAATCCTCATCCGGCCTGGCAAATTGTATAGCCAGCAGGACGAACGCGAAACGCAGCGCCAGCTTTCGCTCACCGACCAGTTTCGCTTCGTCAACTACACATTTGATACTACGGCCCGGGGCCTGAACGGGTACTTTCGGGCCATTCCGCTAGACAAGTACCAGGTTTCGGCTGATGTAGGGCTAAACGTCATTCAACTCCAGCAGGCCCCCGGCCCCTTTGCCAACCTTTCCTATAAAATCAGAAATGTATTTAACGGCCTCGAAAATTTCGAGGTCAACCTGCGGGGTGGCATCGAGGCCGTTACCGGTTTTAACGACGGCAACCTGTATCGCAGTCAGGAACTGAGCCTGAACACTTCGCTGCTTTTCCCGCAATTGCTGTTTCCTGCCGGTAGCTTTCGGTATCGGTTTGGACGATTCAATCCCCGCACGCAGGTAGGGCTGGGCTACAACTACGTCAACCGACCGGAGTACGCGCGTTCTAGCGTGAAGGCCGCGATGATCTATTCGCTGCAGCCGTCCCCCGTCACGTTTTTCAACCTCTCCCTGCTCGACCTCAACATCCTGAATACCACCCGCCTGGCGCCTGAGTTCGATAGCCTGCTGAGTTCACTGCAAAGCCAGGGGAATAATCTTCGGAATAGCTTTCGGCGCTCGTTCGTATCGGACATCAATTTTACGTTTGTTTACAATACCAATTCCTTCATTGGCCCGCCCAAAAACGCCCGCTACCTGCGGGTAGCCCTGGAATCGGGCGGCACGACCCAGGGATTATTTCCGGGCCAAAGGAATATTATCAACAAACCCTTTGGCAACCTGCAATTTTACCAGTACCTGCGCTGGAATGTGGACTACCGGCGCTACTGGCCCGTGGGTCGACGTTCTTCGTTCGTGGCGCGGGTGAATTCGGGCAATGTGTACAGCTACGGGGTGAGTTCGGTGCCGCCCTACGAGAAATATTTTTTTGCGGGAGGCTCCAACAGCGTGCGCGCCTGGCTGCCACGGCGGCTGGGTCCGGGTGCTTCGCCGCCCCGCCTCACGCCCAGCAACTTTTCGGTAGAAGCGCCCGGTGAGCTACTTCTCGAAGGCAACCTGGAATTCCGGGGGCGGCTCTTCCGGTTTTTTGGTGACGTAAACTACGCCCTGTTCCTGGACGCCGGGAATGTGTGGACGCTGCCTACGGCCAAAAACGCTACCCCGGCCGATTATGCCCCCGGCGATTTTCGATGGAACGAGTTCACCCGGCAGATCGCCCTGGGAACGGGCTTTGGCCTGCGGTATGATCTCCAATATTTTGTGCTACGTTTCGATTTTGGCCTGAAAGTCTATGATCCCTACCGTCAGAAATTCGTCCTGAATGATTTCTCCTGGCAAAAGCCATTTAGCCCCTCACAACCCAACTTCCTGAATTTTAATTTGGGGGTAGGGTACCCTTTCTGAGTGGAGAGTTGAAGGGGGCTTTTTCCCTGCTGACCTTGTAGCCCGAGGAAATTGATTCATTTGCCTCAGGCTTCACTGGGGAGGTCATTCTATTCAAGCCCTAACCAAGATGTTTTCAAATATTTTGGGCATTTTAAAACTGCCACTTTGTCAGTAAAATGAGTATTTTTTCCTATTTTTGCCGCCTGAATACATCGAACCATTCAATAGGTTTATAACTGAATGAGCATTTCTCTTAAAATATTGACTGCCGCCGATAAGGAAGCCTGCGAAACCGTGCAAGTGAGTGAGGAGGAGGTTTCTTTGGGCAAAAAAAAGCTGTTTATCGAGAGCTACGGCTGTCAAATGAATTTTGCGGATAGCGAAATTGTGGCTTCCGTCATGCGTGGTGCGGGATTCGCGACCACGGCCATCGAACAGGATGCCGACCTGATTTTCCTGAATACCTGCGCCATCCGCGACAACGCCGAACAGAAAGTGCGGAATCGGTTGAAGCAACTCAACCATTTGAAGAAAAAGAAGCCCGGCATGTTGATAGGTGTGCTGGGCTGCATGGCCGAGCGGCTGAAAGCCAAGCTGCTGGAAGAGGAAAAAATGGTGGATATCGTGACCGGCCCCGACGCCTACCGCGACCTACCCCGCCTCATCGAAGAAGCCGAAACGGGCCAAAAAGCGGTGAACGTGCTGCTTTCCCGTGAGGAAACCTACGCCGACATTTCGCCAATCCGCCTCAATTCCAATGGCGTTACAGCTTTTATTTCCATCATGCGCGGCTGTAATAATATGTGCAGCTTCTGTGTGGTACCCTTTACGCGGGGCCGTGAACGCAGCCGCGATCCGCACAGCATTGTGCGCGAAGCGCATGACTTGTTTGAGCGCGGCTACCGCGAGGTAACCTTGCTGGGACAAAACGTGGACTCTTACCGCTATACGTCTCCAGATGGCGACGGGCAAACGTACGATTTTGCCACGTTGCTGGGTCTGGTAGCCGAGGTACATCCCGAATTGCGCGTCCGGTTCAGTACCTCGCATCCCAAGGATATTACTGATGATGTGCTGTATGCCATGAAAAAGTACGACAATGTCTGCAACTACATCCACCTGCCCGCCCAGAGTGGCAACAGCCGGATTCTGGAGCTCATGAACCGCACCTACGACCGGTCCTGGTACATGCAGAAAATCGACCGCATCCGCGCCATTCTGGGTGAGGATTGCGGGATTTCGCACGACATGATTACGGGCTTCTGCACCGAAACCGAAGAAGAACACCAGGATACGCTTTCGCTCATGGAGTACGTTCGCTACGACTACGGCTATATGTTTGCCTATTCGGAGCGCCCCGGTACCCCGGCGGCCAAAAAACTGACCGACGATATTCCGCACGATGTCAAGATGCGCCGCCTCAGCGAAGTGATCGCTGTGCAGCAACGGCACTCGCTGGAACGCAATCAGCGCCTGGTAGGCCGGGTACATCGGGTACTGGTGGAAGGTACTTCCAAGCGTTCCGAGGCCGATTTTAGCGGCCGCAACGATCAGAATAAAGTCGTCGTTTTTCCGCGTGACAGTTTCCAGAAAGGCGATTACGTCAACGTGCTGGTCACGGAGTGCTCCGCCGCCACGCTGCGTGGTCATTCAGTTGACAATTGACAGTGGGGGGCGCCCCGTGGCGACGGTTGATAGTGCTTCCAAGGACGTTTTGAGCCGCGAAATGTTGTTTCTATGGAAGATGGAGTGAAAGATAAATCTTATGCTTTTTCGATTCGTATCGTTAAGTTGTATAAGTTTTTATCGACGGAAAAACGAGAGTTTGTTCTATCAAAGCAACTATTGCGCAGTGTAACAGCTATTAGTGCTTTGGTGAAGGAAGCCGAACACGCCCAATCAAAAGCTGACCTCCTCAACAAAATGAATATTGCCTTGAAAGAAGCCAACGAGTCCGAATACTGGCTGATACTACTGAGAGATACTAACTATAAACCAGGATGAAATTGCATCGATCAATAAGGATTCCGCTACAATTTTAAAAATGCACATCAGCATAGTCAAAACCACAAAAGCATCGCTTTCTAAGTATCAGGAATAATTGTCGCCACGGGGCGCCCCGAACTATCCATCGTCAACCGTCAACTATAAAACTTGAATCTTTCCGAAATACAGTCCGTCAAAAACCGCTTCGGGATTATTGGTACCGCTCCGGCCCTGAACTACGCCATCAACGTGGCCATGCAGGTGGCCGCTACGGATCTTACCGTGCTCATTACGGGTGAAAGTGGCAGTGGTAAGGAGTCTTTTTCTAAAATAATCCATAGCCTGAGTTCGCGCAAACACGGCAATTTTATTGCCATCAATTGTGGGGCCATCCCTGAGGGCACCATTGACTCCGAGCTTTTCGGGCACGAAAAAGGAGCATTCACCGGTGCTTTGGATGCCCGGAAGGGGTACTTTGAAACCACCAACGGGGGTACGATCTTCCTGGACGAAATCGGGGAAATGCCCATCGGTACCCAGTCGCGCCTGCTGCGGGTGCTGGAAAACGGGGAGTATATCCGGGTGGGTGCTTCCAAAGTACAGAAAACCGACGTTCGGGTGGTGGCGGCTACCAATGTCAACCTGCGCGAAGCAGTCGATACCGGCAAGTTCCGGGAGGATCTGTACTACCGGCTCAATACAGTACCTATTTTCGTACCACCCCTGCGTGAGCGCGGTGAGGACGTGCTGATGCTGTTTCGCAAATTCACCAACGATTTTGGCGAACGATACCGCACCCGGCCCGTGCGCCTGTCGGCCGAGGCACGCGATACATTGATAGAGTTCGATTTTCCCGGAAACATAAGGCAGTTGAAAAACATTGCCGAACAGATTACAATTCTGGAAACCGATAAAGAAGAACCCATCAGCGCCGACACGCTCTACCGCTACCTCAACCCCGTGAACCCCACCCCGCGCCGCGCGCCCGTGGGCCAGGCACTGATCCCGCTTTCGGGTGGGGACAGTACGTCATTCTCGGAACGCGAACTCCTCTACAAGGTACTATTCGATATGCGGCGTGACATGACGGAATTGAAAAAACTGGTACGGGATGTTTTGCGGAATGAGCAACCGAACCACGAAATCCTGAAAAACCACGAGGATTTGTTTGACAATCTCCACCCTTCCGACGCAAGCCACCCTCTGACTGAAGCGTCCCGGTTACTGGCGGCGCATGAGCAGCAGGTACCCAACCATTCGGGACGCGACCGGGTAAGTGCGCAGCGCATGGTAGATCTGGATCGGTACTCGGAAGAACGCAATCAGATCGAGGACGTGGAACATATTGCCGAAGAAGAAGAATCCCTTTCCCTGGAAAATCAGGAGAAAGACCTCATCATCAAAGCCCTGCGCCGCAACAACAACAAACGAAAGTATGCCGCCCAGGCGTTAGGTATTTCGGAACGCACGCTATACCGGAAAATCAAGCAGTACGATATTGAGGAATGACAGGAGTTCGGGAGTTTATGAGTTCATGGGTTTAAAGTATATGAGTTTTAGAAAGAATCTGATTATTTTCCTGGTTTGCAGTGTATCCCTGCTTGTAGCGGGGTGCGGGGTGTATTCTTTTACGGGCACCAACCTGTCCCCGGACATCAAGACGTTTACCGTCCTGAATTTCAATACGGGGGTGGCGGGCGGGCCGGCCAACCTACCCAACCAGATCAACGAAAAAATAAAGGAGTACTTTCAACGCAACACCAGCCTGACCCTGGTACCCAATAATGGGGATCTGGTTCTGGAGGGTACCCTGACGGGCTACGACGTACTCCCGGTGGCACCTACTGCCAACGACCAGGCGGGGTTTAACCGCCTCAACGTGACGGTGCAGGTGCGCTTTACCAATACCAAGGACGAAACTAAAAACTTCGACCAGTCCTTCTCCTTTTACGCCGATTTCCCCCAAAGCCAAACCCTCAATCAAAACGAGGCGCGCCTTTTGCCTACTATTCTGGATCAGATTGTGCAGAATATTTTCAATAAGTCGGCCGCGGATTGGTAAGGGTAACGAGCGGTCAGTCGTTATACAAACATTAATTCCAAAAAAAATATTTACCCCCCTCCTATGGATGCCGTCGATAAAGAAACTTTTGCCTATTGGGTCACGCACCCGCACGACATCGGATCGCCCAACCTGGCCCGGCTGGAAGCCACTGCCCAGGCTTATCCTTATTGCCAGATTACCTATACCCTGATGGCCAAGGTAGGTGCCGATAGTGCTTCGCCCCGCCTGACCGAACTGCTTCCCCTCGCTGCCATTCATACCCTCAACCGGAGTGCCTTGCGGCATTTGATCGAAGGCGAATTTTCCTGGTCGGACTCACTTCTGAGCCGTATGATCGATTTTCCGTCAGCCCGCCAATCCCTGGACCGAAATTCCCGTACCCAGGCAACCTCCTATGGTCAGGGGAAGGCAATTTCGCTCATTCATCCCGAAGATCGCCTGGGAGCAACCGACGAAGTCATTTCAGATAGTCATTCCTCCGCGCCGCCAGTAGACGACCGGGTCCTGAGCGAAAAGGTAATCGCTGAGGAGCTCACCTACAAACGGCTCATGCCTACGGCGATGCCCGTGATCGCACTGCTTCCCCTTACTAAACCCCACGATGACAATCGACGCAAGCACCAGGAGATCATTGAAGCTTTTATCAAAAATGACCCGCGAATTGGTCCCGTCCGAAACCAGCCAGATGAACTCTCGACCCCATCAGTCGACCTTAGTCAGCGGCCTACCACTGCTCCACTGATGGAATTAGCCACCGAATCGTTTGCCAAAATCCTTATTAAACAGGGGAAATTGGATAAAGCTATAGATATTTATGAAAAGCTGATGGTGAAAAACCCGGAAAAAAGAGATTACTTTGCGGGAAAAATTTCGGAATTAAGGGAGGAAAATTAATGAGGATTGATGAATGATAAATGGTGAGTTATTATTAATAATCTGATTATTAGAAACTTACCTATTTGATCTTACATATCAAACCCCATTTTTCCCTTGCTCACTATTTGCTTTAAAAAGGAAGTCAATTTTTGTCTATGTCATTAATAATTCATCACTCATAATTCATAATTCTAAAAAATGTATTTGTCACTCGTAGTTCTCGTTGCCATTATTGCCGTATTGCTAATTCTTATTGTTCTGGTACAAAACTCCAAAGGCGGTGGACTTTCCAGCGAGTTTAGTGGTGGTGGCGGGCAAATGTTCGGCGTGAAGAAAACCACTGACTTGCTTGAGCAGATTACCTGGGGTATGGCGGGTGCCATCATGTTCATTTCGCTGGCTTCCTATGTCATTGTGGGTAATGGCACCCAAACCAGCCAGACCATTAACAGCGTGAACATCGAAAAAGCGCAGAACAGTACCTTGCCTGGTGGCAGCATCGCTCCACCATCCACAAGTACCGCCCCAGGAGCAGCGGCTCCCGGAGCCATTGCGCCAGGCGACACTAATTAATAACATCCTCGGATATAGTACGAAGAGCCGACCTGAAAAAATCAGGTCGGCTCTTCGTACTATCAGGAAGTACCTTTTGGGCTTAGCCTGCCTTCATGTATCGTACCATCAGTTGTTTGGCGGCAGGCAGCAAGGTTTCGTTCAGGGGGTATTCGCGGGGCGACTCGACCATGTAGGTGGCCGGATTGGGCAGATGGGCGTAGCGGCGGGTAAGCTGCACTTTCAAACTTTCAAAGGTCACATTCTGGCTCTTTCGTACCGATTCGAGCCAGTGAGTCTGAATGATACGCTCGCGCCTTGAATCAAACAGCGTAACCTGGTAACTGTAAATTGACGTCTCGCGGCTGGTGGTCCGGTGTATAAACAGGTATCCCTCCTCGGTGCGAAGGGGCATGATGCCTATTGGCGAAATCGACAAACCCGCTTCTATCTCTTCGTAGCGTACCTTCCCTTCCAGAAGAACTAAAGAAAACTGTGGAATGGCAAAATCCAGGATTTCGTTCACCTCTTCCAGGTGGGGGTCGTCCTCATAAGTTTCCTGATACAGCAGGCGCAGTCTGATCGGATCGATCCCCATCAGATTTTTAGGAAAATGGGTACGCAGCGATTTTTGTGATTCCTTGAAATGTACGCTACTCTGATAATGCTCTGTCACATTGGGCAAGTGCGGAAACAGCATCTGCTGCCTAAATTCTTCACGCACATACTGTAAATATGCCAGTAAGACATACTTTTTATATTCAAAATCGAGAATTCCGTCCGTAAGCCACTGGCTTGGAAGCTTTGTCATGGTATGAATTCAGGTATGGTTCGTGAAAATTTAAGCAATTATCTCCATATACAAAACGATCTATTCCATATAAGCCACATAAGGTACTTTTTATTTGCACAATTGATATATAGGGGTGTGTCAGTCCATTACTGAAAAAATGACAGGAATTTCCTCTGGCATGGATTATGCCTGTAAAGGTCTGTCAGCGTAAATTTTATGACAAAATATTAAACCGTTAATTCTTATGTCAACTTTAACCGAAGAAAAAGTGAGTGTACAGCCCCTGGC
>JBBRDE010000204.1:0-10152 GCA_038204185.1 Cytophagales bacterium | reverse complement strand
GGAAAGGGGTGAGTTTGCCTCGTACTTGGCACTGACAAAAGTAGAATCATAGAAATCGCCCACTTTCCTTTCATCCAGCACCGGAGCCAATGCTTCGCAGTGCGAACAGCCTTTGAGTAAAATTTCTACGAACACCAGCTTGTCCTGACGATTGGCCTCGGCGATAAGCTCATCGATGCCTTTTTCCTGAAAATCAATGCCCTGGGCGTAGGTGCTGCTATTTACTCCCAAAATAAAAAGTAGAAGCAGGTACGGGGCTCTCCCCAGGTTGGCAATATTAAAAGTGAAATTCATACGGAGGAGGAAAGAGTGGTTTTTACTTTGAACGAAACAAAAATCGGGTAAAAATCCAGTACTTTGAAAAAACGCTGAGTAGTTCCATGCAAAACTCGGTGAAACTCTGTTACCTGAAAAAAATGAAAATCGAAACTCAAGCTCTACACGGTACCCACTTTAAAGAGAAAAATGCCGCTGCCGTGGTACCGCCCCTGTACCTTTCGACCACCTACGAGCGCGACGAAAACTACGAATTACCTGCCGGGTACCTCTACACCCGTGCCGGAAACCCCAACCGCCAGCAACTCGAAGCCGCCCTGGCCGTACTGGAAGGCGGAGCCGAAGCGATGACCTTTGCCTCAGGGCAGGCAGCCACGATGACGCTGCTCCAATGCCTGAAACCGGGCGATCACGTACTGATTCCCGACGATGCCTATTATGGAACGCCCGCCCTGTTGCAGGAATTGTTCATCCCGTGGGGACTGACTTTCAACAAAGTGGATACTACTGATATAGAAACGATCAACCGAGCTATCCGACCCGAAACAAAAGTTATCTGGCTGGAAACGCCTTCCAATCCCCTACTGAAAATAAGTGATCTGGCCGCTGTGGCAAGTCTTGCTCGGGAACAGGGAATCCTAACCGTATGTGATAACACATGGGCGACACCCGTGCTGCAACGTCCGTTGGATTTGGGCTGTGATGTAGCGATGCACTCGACCACCAAGTATCTCGGCGGCCATAGTGATGTGCTCGGCGGAGCATTGATTTTTAAAGAAAAGAGCGAAATATCGGAACGTGCCCGACAAATCCAAACGCTGGGGGGAGCAGTACCTGCTCCGTTTGACTGCTGGCTGGTGGCGCGTGGTATTAAGACCCTGGCCGTGCGGGTGCGGCAGCAGTCAGCCAATGCCCAGCAGCTGGCAGATTTTCTGGAAAGCCACGCTGCCATCGAACGCGTGTACTATCCGGGCCTATCCTCCCATGTCGGGTACGAAATCGCCCGGCGACAAATGACGCTCAGCGGTGGGATGCTTTCGGTGCAGGTGCGTGGTGGAAAAAAAGAGGCGTTGCAATTTGTCAAAAAACTCAACTTGTTCACGGCAGCAACCAGCCTGGGAGGTGTGGAAAGTCTGATCGAGCACCGGGCCTCGACTGAGGGACCCGATACGCTCACTCCTCAAAACCTGCTGCGCGTCTCGGTCGGGCTGGAACATGCCGATGATTTGATGGCGGATCTGGATCAGGCCTTAGCGGATACGTAGTCCTTGACCAGATCCTCACTGAGTTTCCAGAGTTCAGTGGCCAAAAAATTACTCTGGGTTTCTTTAGCAGGTTTGGTGGGTTTCATGTCTTTGAAGTATTTTCCCGTCATGCCGGATACCTCGGGCGACGTAGCCAGGTAGATGCTGGTTTGCGCACCTTCCTGCGGCGATTTGGAAAAAGGCCGCGCCAGCCACATGAGGATGCTGGAAAAACCCGATGCTCCCGAGCCAAAGCTGGTAGCCACCAGGCCGGGGTGAACAGCATTGGAGGTGATTCCTTCCAGCTTCAATCGTTCGGCCAGCTCATTGGAAAACAGAATGTTGGCTAGTTTGGAATTTCCGTAGGTACTCCAGCTGCTAAACTCAGCGGGGCGCACGAGCTGGTCGATGCGGAACATGCCAAAGCGGTGTGCTTCGGACGAAACATGAAGGATGCGGGCATCTGTGCCCGCTTTCAACAAATCGATCAGTCCGGTCGTGAGCAGGAAATGCCCCACATGATTTACCGCGAAAGTCATTTCAATTCCATCCAAGGTGATTTCCTCTTGATCCATCATCTGGCCGGCGTTATTGATCAGCACATCGATGTGGCTATGGTTGGCGCGGACTGCTTCTACGGCTCGCTGCACGGAGGCCAGGCTGGAAAGATCACATTTTACAAAGGACGTTTCGGCTTTATCGCCAATTTCCAATTGTAGTTTGTCAGCCTTTTTTGGGTTTCGGGCCAAAAGAATCAGATTGAAACCGCGCTTGGCCAGTTCCAGGGCGGTAACTTTGCCAATACCCGAGGTGGGGCCAGTAATGAGGGCTATTCTTTTATTGGACATGGGACAATGGCTTCTAAATGATAGATCCGAACGTTAGAATTTAAGAAACTCCATGACCTAACTCACTACCAAAGGGCATTGTTCGTTTAATCACGAAACCCTATTCAAGAATAAATGTGCCTACGCCTGCTTTTCCTTCTCAATATTATGGCCCACTTCGCCGAAGCGGGTGGTGTGCGTGGCCTGATCACCACGACCCGACAGGAGCCGCTACCCTACGCGGGAATCGTGGTGCAGGGAACCAGTACGGGTACCCTCGCCAACGCCGAAGGCCGCTACGAACTCACGCTGCCCGCCGGAAAATACGAGCTGGTTTTTCAGTACCTCTCTTTCAAAACCTTGATAAAGACCGTAATTATTGGCGAGGGTTTTCTGGAATTGAATGTAGTGCTGGAAGAGCAGCCACTCAACCTTGATGCGGCGAAGGTGGGTAGAGGCAAGGAAGATCCGGCGTACAGCGTCATGCGCCGCGCCGTTGCCAAGTCGCGTTTTCACCAGTTGCAGGTGCGCAGCTACACCGCCCGCGCCTACACCCGCAGCACGGCTTTGCCCACTAAAATTCCTTTTTTGCTGGAAAGACGCTTGAAGAAAGAAGGCGTTCAGGAGGGTAAGGCTTTTCTGAACGAAAGCATTACCGAAATTTCCTACCGTCGCCCCAATACTTACAATCAGAAAATTCTTTCGACGCGTAATAGTCTGGACAATAGTACCCCTACCCCTAATCAATACGTATTGGCCAGCTTTTATAGTCCCGAGGTAGGGGGCGCTACCACGCCGCTGTCGCCGAAGGCATTTGCCTATTACAGGTTTGAGTACGAAGGCTTTTTTGAAGATCGGGGTGAAATCGTGAATAAGATCAAAGTCATTCCAAAAGCCTACGGCGAAGGTACCTTCCGGGGTAGCCTGTACATCATTGAAGACCGCTGGGCCATTCACAGTTTTGATATGGAGACCATCTATCAGGGGCTCAAAATTCGTGTGAAACAACTGTTCAGTCCAGTACAAAATGTGTGGCTGCCGATCAATCAGCAGTTCCGGATCGAAGGGGGGTACCTTGGGTTTGCGGGGGAGTTTAAATATGTGGTGTCGATGAACTATCAGAAGCTCAACATCGACCCCAATCTGAAAGAGGACATTACGATTCTCGATCACAAGAAGGAAGAAAGTACCCCCGTCGTTTCGCGCAAGGCGGATCTGGAAAAAATGATCGAACAGCAGAAGGAGTTTTCTACCAAAAACTTCCGAAAACTCATCAAGGAGTACGAAAAGGAAGAGAAAAAAGAACGCAAAGCTGAGGGGAAAGATGTCAGGGCCGTGCGGGAGGATTCGGTCAGTGTGGACTCGTTAGCCAACAAGCGTGACACTACCTACTGGCAAACCTTACGCCCCGTACCGTTGACTGAACTGGAAGTAAAAAGCTACCGGATTCAGGATAGCGTGCGAATAGTGAAACAGGAGAAAATGGACAAAGACAGCGCGCGCAACGATTCCACTACGTTCAAAGCGATGCATTTATTGACGGGCCATACCTACAAATTTAAAAACCGCAACTACCTCACGTTCGAGAGTCCAGCCAGCTCGCTGGCCTATAATACTGTGGAGGGCTACGTGTTCGATGCGGCGTTGGAATGGAAAAAACGCTGGGGCCAGAATTACGAAGCCAGTGTCAAACCTCTGGCCCGCTACGCATTCGGGCGTGAAAAGCTACTGGGAACGCTGCAAGGTACCCTTGGCAACCGCAAGTGGAATGCTACCCTTGAAGGCGGGCAGTACGTGTACCAAATCAATAGCAATAATCCGATTTCGCCCGGATTGAACAGCCTGACGACCTTGCTCTTTGAACAGAATTTCTTAAAGAATTTTCAAAAAGAATTTGTTCGTGCTGAGTACACCTACCGCTATTTGGGCGATATACTTAGTCTGACGACCGGGCTGGAACTGGCCCAACGGAGTGAACTCTACAATCTTGAAAAAACGCAGAGGCACCTGGACTGGAAAAACCGTAGCTACACCTCCAACCGTCCCCTGAACGCCGAGTTGGCCGATACGGGCTTCCCAGAACACCGCGCGCTGCACTGGAACCTGAATCTGAGCCTACGTCCCTGGCAGAAATACGCAATCCGCAACGGGCAGAAGCGCTACTGGTATAATAAAGGACCTACCTTTTTGCTTGCCTTCAAACGTGCAATCGCTATTAATGAAGATTCTCCCGATTATACCCAACTGGAAGGGAGTATCCGCCAAAATCTGGATACCGGCCCGCGCAGCAATCTGCGTTTGATGGTGAGTGGCGGTGGATTTTTAAGACAGGAAAGAATGTACTTTCCTGACTTTCGGCATTTCATGGGGAACGAATTCTTTTTCCAGAATGGCGATATTCTCACCAGTTTCAGGATGTTGCCCTACTATCAATACAGCACGTCACAACGCTTTTTGCAGAGTCACGCCCTGTGGAGTTCGCAACGTTTCGTGCTCACGCGACTACCTTTCGTGCGGTTGGGAGGATTGAGTGAGCTGGTGCAGGTACATTACCTGAGTACCCCCGCCGTTAAAAATTATACCGAGTTGGTATATGGCCTGGACGGGATTATTCGGCTTTTCCGGGTGGAAGTGGTGGGTCAGTTTGTAGGAAATCAGTATCAGGGGTTGGGCCTACGAGTTGGAACGACGCTGCGGCTGCGGTAATTGAATAACTACGCTGCAACAGGTACAACCAAAATATCCTCACCAAGTACTTCCTCGAGGCGGATAATTGTACTCAGTTCAAGGTTGTAGCGGCCGGTTAGCCAGAGGTTTACCGTTGCTTCGTTTTCATTTAAAGCAAGGGCCAAATCCTTCGGAGCCATTCCTTTTGCTTCCATAAGAGCAAAAATACGGTCGGCTACATCCAACATTTTAGCGGTAAATTGTCTCGCCTGCTTCGGAGCGCGAGTAGCGATTAGATCAAATGCGTCCATATTTTTTTTAATTTAGTCCCAAAGCTCTATTTCATTGAGATCAAGTATAGTCGAGCCGTCTAACTGAATTTCACCAATCTGTAATTGTTTCAATAGTTGATGGGCCATCTTGTTAGCAAAATTAAACTTTGGCCATACATCCGGTGAATCTTGTACAGTCTGACTCGTTTTTAATCCTCCGTTAGATAAAATAACGACTTCTTCGGAGAGACGAATGCAATATAGCCTTAAATCACATTTGTTCACATTAAGTTCAGCCATAATACGGTGCGGAGGGGGAAGTGCTTCGGCCGTATTTTCTTGTCTAAAATAGCGGGCTTTTGCACCCCGCCGGTCACCGATTTCTGTAAGCCATGCAACAAGTATATCAAGGTCTGTGGCCAGAGTTTTATCGTTCTCAAATTTTGAAAAGAAAGCATCGGCCTCACTTTTTTCTCTACCCTCCACCCAAAATGTATAGTAGGCTACTTTTTTAAACGTCTTGAATGGACGGATTGTAACAAAGTTATTCACTTTTAGGTCAAGTTAATGATATTAAGATTCTTACAAAGGTCTATTTATGCCAAAGCCCGATCAATAATTCCCCGCAACCCCTCCTCCTTCGCGTACAAATCCTGCAAAAGTACCATCTGATTTCGGGCACGATCGAGGTTATGATCGGGGTACTTAACGGGGTAGTATACATTGCCGTTCAAATAATCCGCCAGAAAGCGAATGCCCTGCATGTAGACCAAGAACAACCCCGAGAAAAAAATAGCTGATTTTTCCGTTTCGGTAAGGACAGCTTTCATCTCCGAAAGGTACCCCTCCACCAAAGCCTGGTAGTATTCTTCCCGTACAACAACTTTTTCAAAATCAGTACTCTCCTCAGACACGGGACTGACATAGGTACGCACCATGTCTCCGAGGTCGGAGATGATTTTGCCGGGCATCAGGGTATCCAGGTCGCAAACAGCCAGGCCGCGTTGCGTGTCGGTGTCGAGCAGTACATTGTTAATTTTGGTGTCATGGTGCATCAGCCGGTCGGGGAAATCCGGATCTTGCAGCAGACTCTCGTAGTTTGCCACGATCTCTTTTTTATCCAAAAAATAATCGACGACCTCCTGCGCCGCTTTCTTGCGCTCACTGGTGGTTTGGTCTAACGCTTCCTGAAATTGTCGATAGCGAAAACTCAGGTTGTGAAAATCCGGAATCGTCGCTTCAAATCGTGACATATCCAGGCCGTCGAGGTTGCGCGCCAGCAAGCCAAACTGCCGGGCCGCTTCATAGGCTTGCTGTGGGGTGGTGGCTTCGTTGATAGAAGTGGAGTTACGTAAGAAAGGAGTCAAGCGCCAGGATTCACCATCAAGGTCAAATACCTCGTCGCTCATCTGGGTGGGAATGGGGCCCACAAACAGATAATCGGGATGGTGCTTAGCCAGGTGCCGAGCCGCCAACCGTAGATTGTTAGCAATCGCATCCACCAGAAAAATCGCTGTGTTGATCTTTTGCAAAACAAACTTTTGTCCGTCTTCGGCCTCTACCAGGAAGGTAGCATTGATATGCCCCGACCCAAAACGATGTGGCTCCGGCAACGGAAATACTCCGAATGCCGCCAAAATCCGCTCAAAATCAATTCCCTTTTCTATCATTTCTACAAAACTATTTAGTCCCCAAAAAAGGGTAGTTCCGTTAGAAACTACCCTCTATCGTTGATTCTTTACCCCTTAATCGTTGACCCAAAACAACCTACGGCTGCATCACCTTCACGCGGGGTACCTCCGTTAGGGTAGGGTATACATTATTATCAGGCTCAATGTCGGCCATGCGGTGGGTAGGGTCGATCAGGATGCGCAGAATGCTGGTGACCGGACGGTCAATCGTGAAGCTATACTCCGGGTAAACCCACGGCCAGTCGGGCAGGAGCGTGGTCTTGGCGTATATTGATTCCTTTTTCTCGCCGCGCATCATTTCCAGCGGAATGTAAAAATTCTCCATCGTGCCGTCGGTATAGCTCACCACCACGTCGAGCGGCATGGGCATCTTACCCAGTCGATCCAGTACGACGTTAGTCTTGTTGCCATTGGGCAACACTTCCCGGATCCCGTAGTCGATGGTGCGCGTGGTACCTACCCAGTCTTCCCAGTACCAATCCAGTTCCAAACCCGACTCTTTTTCCATGATGCGTTTCAGGTCATTGGGATTGGGGTGCTTGAACTTCCACTCGTTAAAGTACCGCTTCATCCCCCGGTCAAAGGTAGGCTGGCCGATGATGTAGCTGAGCTGATGCAGGAAAACACTGCCCTTGGAGTAAGCCGCCGTGCTGTAAGCACGGTTGGTATTATAGTGGTCCGACTGCGTGGTCATGGGTTCTTCCAGGCCCGACTCGACCAGGCGCTTGTAGGCTGCAAAGCTGCCGTGTTGCGGGTCGTTGCGGGAAGGAAAAAGCTGTGACATCACCTCACTGGATGCATAACTGGTAAAGCCCTCGTCCATCCAAGGGTATTTCGACTCATTGGTTCCCAATAGGTTCTGGAACCAGCTATGAATAGACTCGTGAACAGTGACGCCTAACAGGGCCCCCAAGCTACCTCGACCCAGAATCAGTGTCGCCATAGGGTACTCCATACCGCCATCGCCGCCCTGAATGACCGAATATTGCTTGTAGGGGTAGCGGCCAAACCGCTCATTCATAATCTTGAAACAGCGCACGGCGTAGGGCTGCATTTCTTTCCAGTGGTTGGTGGTGTCATTCTGGTAAAAGAAATGCATATCGAGGTTATCATCCACCTTTACGATGTCGTGCACATAGTCGGGATCGGCAGCCCAGACGAAATCGGGTACCTGCGGGGCCACGAAATGCCAGGTCAGGCGGTCGCCAGCTTTGTGGGTGACGGTTTTTTTGGAATAGCCGTGGCCAATTTGATCAGGGTTCTGGAGGTAACCCGTTGCGGCGATGGTATAGGTAGCATCCATCGTGATTTTGACGTCAAAATCACCCCAAACGCCGTAAAATTCGCGGGCAATGTAGGGTACGGCGTGCCAACCTTCATAGTCGTACTCGCTCATTTTGGGGTACCACTGCGCCATTGAGTAGTCAATGCCCTCCTTATTGTTGCGGCCCGTGCGGCGGATTTGCTTGGGTACCTGCGCTTCGAATTCCATGTCGAAGGTCGTTGTAGTCCTAGGCAGGATTGGCTCGTTCAGCGTCACTTCCAATATCGTACCCACCACCTGGTAGGTGACGGACTTGCCTATGTGTTTCAGGGATTTTACTTTCTCATAGCCAATTTCGTCGGGCGAAAGTTTGTAAATCCGGTCCATCACGCGGGCGTCGGGGTCGGCAATAGTACGCGAACGCACATCCATCTGACTCCCGGGTTGGAAGGCGTTGAGGTAGAGATGATAAAAAACCTTGCTGAGCGTATCGGGCGAATTGTTGGTGTATTGCAGTTTTTGCGTCCCGGTGTACCGGTGGGCTTTCGTATCGAAATCCACGTTCATTTCGTACTTGACGTGCTGTTGCCAGCGGTCGGATTGGGCGAAAGAAGTGGCCGTCGCCAGGCAGCCGAGCAACAAAAGGAAGTTTTTGTTCATGTGGGTTTTTAGGTGTTAGGTTATTAGGTATTAGGTTATTAGGAAATTCATTTTCCAAAAAGAGAATTTGAGTCAGACGAAAACCTAACCATTGCGGTGAGCCGACCTAACAACGCCACGGGGCGCCCCGCTATAACCTAACACCTACTCCAAACGTCAAAAATAGGCAAAGTAGTTGTTTTACCATCTAATTTCTGATATTTACAAATAGATTTTTTCCAAAACCAACCCTATCCCAAACCTATGTCGCGCATTTTATTTTTCCTATTAGGATCGCTGATGGTGGTGACCTCCGTCGCCCAACCCAGTTCCGATCAACCTTATATCAAAGAGCACTATACCAAAAAGATTTACGACATCCCGATGCGGGACGGTGTGAAGCTGCACACGATCCTGTACACGCCCAAAGATATTTCGGCTACGAAAAAGTACCCCTTCCTGATGCAGCGTACCTGTTATAGCATCGCGCCTTATGGTACCGACGAGTTTCCGGTTCGTATGGGTCCGAATCCCTACCTGATGCGGGACGGATATATCTATGTGTATCAGGACGTGCGCGGCCGCTACATGAGCGAGGGTACCTGGACTAACATGACGCCGCACATTGCCGACAAGAAAGGCAAGAACGACGTGGACGAGGCTTCGGATATGTATGACACCATCGAGTACTTGCTCAAAAATGTCCCGAACAACAACGGTCGGGTAGGGCAGTACGGCACGTCGTACCCCGGTTTCTATACCACAGCCAGTTCGCTGAGCAAGCACCCGGCTTTGAAAGCATCCTCCCCGCAGGCGCCCATCGCCGATTTCTTTTTCGATGATTTTCACCATAACGGCGTCTTCACGCAGGGCTACTACCTAACCTACCCGGTCTTTGGCATTCAGCACCCCAAGCCGATGAGCGATTCGTGGTTTAACGACGAATTTATCAGTGCCAAGCCCGATGGCTATACTTTCAACATGACCATGGGGCCGTTGAAGAATTTTGACAAATACTACAAGGATAATTTCTTCTGGCAGGAAACGATGAACCACCCCAACTACGATGAGTTCTGGCAGAAGCGCGACATCCTGCCGCACCTCAAAGGCGTCACTTCCGCCTACATGACCGTCGGCGGCTGGTTCGATGCCGAGGATTTGTATGGGCCTTTGAATACCTACAAAACAATCGAGAAAAATACTCCCAACGCCTCCAACACGCGGGTGATGGGGCCGTTCGGACACGGACGCTGGGGCCGCGAAACGGGTCAG
>JBBRDE010000203.1:0-10185 GCA_038204185.1 Cytophagales bacterium | reverse complement strand
GAAAACGAAAAGCAGTGCCAGGTGGTGATGAAGACCGCCGCCGTGCTCACCTGCCTGGCCGAAGAGCCTCCCCGGGATGCTTTCCGGCCTCCTTACGCGGGCACGGGTAAGCCTCTTTTCCGCGCCAAAGACATTCACTGGGAGGTACTGCCTACCCTCAAGCCCGTCGGAGAGGTACCTTCGTGGGAGGCTTTTGAACGGTACTTTCAGCGTCCCTGGATCGACCATATTCTGAGCTGGTCGCAGCAGGAGCTGGTGCCCAACGAAAATCAGCCCAACTACGGCCGCGAATACGCCCGCCTGGTTTCCATGGCTAGTCTGATGGTACTTCTGGACGTACCCCGGCAGCGAAAAGAAAAACTTACTCTGGAACTCATTCAGCGCGGCATCGACCTGTCCGGACTGGCGCGGGTAGGGGCCCACTGGAACGAAGGTGGCGGACATTCCAGTGGGCGCAAGTGGCCGATTTTGTTTGCGAGTGTCATGCTGAATAACCCTACCCTGGCGCAATTACCCGAAACCGCCGTTTTTCATGAGGACACGCAGACCTACTACGGCACGGGCTGGTTTGGCCAGGATGTGTTGTGGCAGATGATTATTCACCATGGCAATCGCACGCCCTACGAGGAAAAAGTACCGGAACAGTGGGAGAAGTGGGATAAAACCTCCGAAAGCTACCGTACCTGTTGCAATGCTCAGGCCTGGGTAGGCACGGCGCTGGCCGCCCGCTACCTGAAAGCCATCAAGCTCTGGAACCACGACGCCCACTTCGATTACATCGAGCGCTGGATGCAAGAAGATGATCCCTATGCTGACGCGCGGGGAACCCACCGCCGTCCCAAAGCCGAAACTACAACTTACGATCCTTTCGTGACTGCCATGTGGCGCGCCTACCGTCCGCAGGCCCCCGCCCAGGAAATGGCTGGAAATAATCAGAAGTGGGTTTTACAGGGCAAAAAATGGGATTGGACAAGCAATCCAAAGAAACCTTAGGGCTATTTCTGCTTTAACGTCGCCGCCGCGTCCTGATCCACATACCACAGCAGTTCACCCCTGTCGGGTTGGATCAGTTGGGCGGGATATTCTTCCGGGTTAGGTACCCCTTCCAGTACTTCGTGCAGGGCGTGGGACTTTTGGCTACCAAAAGTCAGGAAACAAATGTTGCGCGCCTGGTTAATCAAAGGGGCCGTGAGGGTAATCCGGTACATCGATTGTGGTTCGAGGTAATAGGCCTGCACCCAGCGCGAGCGTTCGTGCAGCACACCCGTGCCCGGAAACAGGGAGGCGGTATGCCCGTCGTCGCCCATACCGAGCAGGATCAGATCGAAATGGGGGTTTTCATCACCAAAATGCTGCTGCAAGAGTTTCTCGTAGTGCATGGCGAAATCCTCCGGTGGGGTACCTTCCGCCCACATCGGATAGATTTGTTCGGTGGGAACGGGTACCTTACTCAGCAACGTTTGCTGCGCCATCCGGGCATTGCTGCGTTCGTCGGTGAGGGGTACCCAACGCTCATCCCCCCAGAAAATGTAAGTCTGCGCCCAGGGTACCTGTTCAGTATAGGGTGTCTCCGCCAGCATTTCGTATAGCCTCACCGGAGAGGAGCCGCCCGTGAGCGCTACCGTGAACCGGCCGCGTTCCTCTACGGATTTTTGGGCGATTTTAACAAACAGTTCTGCGGCGGCTTCACTGAGTTGATCCTTATTTTCGAATACATGTACCATACCTTGGCCGGTTAACAGGAAAATGGAAGGGTGGAAAAAAACATTCTAATCCCGTTTCCAGTCCGAGGGGAGCAAATTGGCGAAGCGATCGCTGCCCAGGTCGCCGGCGATTTCGAAACCCATCGGCATGATCACCCAGCCCTGCGGGGAAATGACAATGTAGCCCTGCGGCATGGTGACGAGCGTATAAGCATACCCCATGTCGGTGTAGGGCGAACGCCCGCGTTTGTTAAGGTTAAACACTTCCAGTTTCGTACCCGAGACTACCAGGCGCTCCGTTTCCAGTTGGCCGGGCCTGATCAGCTGTGCGCCCCGTACCTCGGCGATCCGGATGTAGAGGTGATTTTTGATGGGATTCTGGCCGTTCACCGGCCGCACGGTGTTGAACCTCCGGAGCGAGTCAGGCATTTCCTGGAATACGCGGAAGCCGTTTTCCCGCAAACTATCCGTAACCATACTGGTCAGGAGCTCTTTCAGAGATCCATTGTAGGCTTTTTTTTGATTGGTGCGCCAGAGGTTCTTCTCTGCTTCATTCTGGGGTTTCAGCAATTCAAATCGGGTATTGCCGCCGTAGTACACTTTGCCTTCGTAGAAATCGAAATCGTACAAATCCTGGTAGATCATGTAGCCCAGCGCCCGGTTCTCGATTTTCAGCGGGCTCGTCGACTGCGCCGTCAGGTGTCCGTCATCTTCCAGCGACACCCGAAGCACATCGGGATTCAGGATTTTACATAGCTTGCTGAATGGTCCCACACCCAGCAGTTCACGAGTAACCACCTTGATGCGTTGCTCCCGTTTTTTACTTTTTTTGGAGTAAATAACCACCCCCTCCAATTCCATGCCGGACCGCATCTTGAATAGCACCGTTTTACGGCCCGACTGCTCGAAACGCAGGGTCTGTTTAATGGGCGTATAGCCGAGGAAGGAAACCGCCACGTCCAGAGTACCAATAGGCAAATTGCTTAGTGTGTAGGCCCCCTTTTCGTTGGTGGTGGTGCCAATCGACGAATTATTGATGTAGACATTGGCAAAGGGAAGGGGTTCGCCCGTTTTTTCATCGGTTACGGTACCCGTCAGCGTCACGGCGTTGGTTTGGCCCCAACTATTCAGATGTAGCAGGCATAGCACGGCGAGAATACCGAGTTGAAATCTTCGGGTATGGAAGGAATGGGGGTACCTCAAAGGTCTTACAAGATTGGCGTTTGACTACTTTTTTGAAGCAAAGATAGGGTACAGAAACGGGATTTGCTTTGTGGTCTTTGGCTACCGAATACCAAGTCTATCCAAGCCCAAGCGCTCGGTCAGCAATTTTTGATAAGTGAACTGTAATTGAGGAGGTAAAAAGCTTTGCTGATTAATTCCGCAGAAAATCATCTGCATGATTTTTCGCTGCACTAACCCACATTGAATAAGTCACTTAGCTGACCTCAGGCCATAAAATGAATTTTAACCAATGAAAAAATAAAAGTAAATTGCACTCTTTAAAGAGAAACTAGGATATGAATCTAAGGAAATACGTGCTGTACATGCCCTTGACGGTCATTCTAGCGATCCTCGCCGGAATCGTGTCGGCTCAGCCTGCTCCTACCCTGTTCAAATTGCTACCCGCTGCCCAAACCGGCATTGCCTTTAACAACCAACTTACCGAGAGCGATACCCTCAACATTCTCAATCAGGCGAATATCTACAACGGTGGCGGGATAGGTATCGGGGATTTTAATAAAGACGGCCTGATGGACGTGTATTTCGCGGGCAACATGGTGTCCAACAAGCTGTACCTCAACCAGGGGAACCTGAAATTTGACGATATCACCGATCGGGCTCAGGTAGGTGGGCAGGGGCACTGGTGTACGGGTGTGTCGGTGGCGGACATCAATGCCGACGGCTGGCCGGATATTTATGTGTCGGCTTCGTTCCGCAGCGATCCCAAGCTCCGCACCAACTTGCTGTACATCAATAAAGGCCTGAATAAAGCGGGCGTACCGGAATTTGAGGAAAAGGCGGCGGCGTACGGACTGGCCGACGACGGGTTTAGTACACAGGCGTATTTTTTTGATTACGATAAAGACGGCGACCTCGACATGTACCAGGTCACCAACGAAATCTATGACCCCAGGACCCCCATTCATTTCCGGGCCAAACTTACCGACGGCAGCGCCAAAAATACCGATCGCCTCTACCGCAACGACAACGGCAAATTCACCGATGTATCCAAAGCGGCGGGCATTACCATCGAAGGCTGGGGCCACGCGGCGGTTATTACCGATCTCAATCAGGACGGTTGGCCGGATATATACGTAGCCAACGATTTCGTGTCCAACGACCTATGTTTTATCAACAACCGGAATGGTACCTTCACCAACAAACTGGACGAGTACTTCAAACACACGGGCTGGAATGCGATGGGTACCGACGCCGTGGACATCAACAACGATGGCCTGGTCGACTTGATTTCGCTGGAAATGCTGCCCGAAAACAACCTGCGTAAAAAGCGGATGCTAAGCGGCAACGAATATTACAACTACATCAATAATGCGCAGTACGGCTACAATCATCAGTACGTCCGCAATGTATTGCAAATCAACAGCGGACCTACCCCCCTGGGGCATCCGGTTTTTACCGACGTAGCCTTCATGGCGGGCGTGTACCAAACCGACTGGAGCTGGTGCCCGCTGGTGGCCGACTTCGACAACGACGGATTCCGCGACCTGATCATCACCAACGGTTTACCCCGCGACGTGACCGACCTCGACTACATCGAATACAACAACGGCCAAAGCGGCGCAGGCAAGGGCTTCACGCTGGCCATGACCGACTCCCTCCCCGTGGTCAAACTGGCCAACTACGCCTACAAAAACACCAACGGCCTGATTTTCGAGAACACCACCCAAAGCTGGGGAATGGACCAACTGTCGTTTGGTAACGGGGCCGCCTACGCCGACCTCGACAACGACGGCGACCTGGACGTGGTCATCAACAATATCAACGATCCGGCCTTTGTGTACGAAAATACGCTCAATCCCACGGGTCAACATTTGACCGTCAGTTTTGCGGGTGCGAAGGGGAATGAAGCCGGATTTGGCGCGAGCGTCCGGATTTACTATGCCGGCAAGCATCAGCAATTCTACGAGCATCAGCCCGCGCGGGGGTACCTTTCCACCCACGACAGCCGGGCGCACTTTGGTCTGGGCGAGGTGACCCGACTGGATTCACTGGTGGTAGCCTGGCCGGATGGTAAAAAACAGCTGCTTAAAAACGTCGGGGTAGATCAGCCGATCACACTTTCTTATAAAGATGCCAAATCTTTTACCCCGAAAACGTCTAATCCTTTCGCATCCGCCTACTTTACGGACGCTGCGAAGCGGTACGGGTTGAACTACAAATCAGAAGAAAAGGACTTCCCCGATTTTGACGTGCAACCTACGCTACCCCACAAGCTGAGCCAGTCGGGTCCGTCGATTGCGGTGGGCGATATCGATAACAATGGCTTCGATGACTTTTACGTAGGGGGTACCTCGGGGGTACCCGGTGTGTTCTTTATGCAGGATGCCAACGCCAAATTCACAAGGGATGCCGCGCGTTTTTTGCAAAAAGAAGATCGTTTCCAGGAAGACATGGGTACCTTATTGTTCGATGCCGACAACGACGGTGACCTCGACTTGTACCTGGTGAGCGGCAGCTATGAAATACCGCCCGGCAATGAATTCAGCAACGACCAGTTGTTTTTGAACGACGGAAAGGGCCGATTCACGAAAGCCCCCGAGGCTCTTCCCGCTGGGCTCACCAACGGCTCCTGCGTAAAAGCGGCCGACTTCGACGGCGATGGCGACCTCGATTTGTTCGTCGGGGGGCGGGTCGTTTCGGGGGCCTACCCCGTGCCGCCCCGGAGCTTTTTGTTGCGGAACGACGGTGGAAAATTCGTGGACGTGACGGAAGAATTTTTCCCACCCCTCAAAAACATCGGCCTGGTGACCGATGCCCTGTGGAGCGACTACGACAACGACGGCAAACCCGATCTCATTTTAACCGGAGAATGGCTACCCGTTCTTTTTCTTAAAAACATAGGTACCTCTTTCGTGGCGTTCAAGACGGGCACCGAACCCTACACGGGTTGGTGGAATAGCCTGGTGGCGGGCGATTTTGACAACGACGGCGATATGGATTACGTGGCCGGGAATCTGGGGCTCAATACCAATTACACCGCCTCGCCGCAGGAGCCCATGACGCTGCTCGCTAAGGATATCGACAACAACGGCTCTATTGACCCGATGGTGTTCTGCTACATGAAAGCCGACGATGGTACCCGCCAACCGTTTCCCATTGCCTCGCGCGACGATCTGGTGGCGCAGGTCATTACGATGCGCAAGAAATTCCCGACTTTTAAATCCTATGGTCTGGCTACCCTAATGGATGTGTGGAGCGAAAGCGACCGCGCCGATGCCCTCATCACGCAAGCCACCGAAATGCGCAGTAGCTACCTGGAAAACAAAGGCGACGGGTACTTTGAAATGAAGCCCCTGCCGCTGGAAGCGCAAACCGCACCCATTTTCGGCATGAAGGCCGAGGATGTGGACGGCAATGGTACCCTAGACTTAATCCTGGTCGGAAACGACTACGGCATGGACCCCAACAGCGGCCGCCACGATGCCTTCAACGGACTGGTGCTGCAAGGCGACGGAAAAGGGAATTTCAGTCCGATGCCGGTAGCGCAAAGCGGTTTCTTTGTGCCGGGCGACGCCAAGGCCCTGGCCACGCTGCATACCGCTAAAAACGAGGACATCCTGTTGGCTACCCAAAATCAGGATAGCCTGAAAGTTTTCAGCAAGGGAGCTTTGTACAAAAGGAATATCACAAAATGGATTAATCTGAAAGCGGATGATTTTTCGGCGGAAATCCAGTACAAAGATGGAAGCAAACGACGGATAGAGTTTCAGTACGGTGACACTTACCTGTCACAATCTTCCCGGAAATGGGCCGTTGAGAAAAACGTCAAGAAGATTACCGTGACTAATTTTCAAGGTAAGAAAAGAGAGTTGAATTAATGGAAAAACGTAGATCGACCTACCTAACTTTATGGTTTGTTTGGCTACTCACCCCTGTTTTTGGGCAGGACTGGAAAGCGCAGACCGAAAACGCCGACTACATTCACCGGGCCATCAAGCAGGTTACGGATGTGATGGTGTACGATATTTATTCGCCGCCCGTCACGAGCCGTACCTACGCCTACGTGTCGGTGGCGGCTTATGAAACCCTGATTCTGAATCAGGGTACCTACCTCAGTTTCGCCGGGCAGCTGCATGGCTTGAAACCTACCCCCAAGCCCGAAAAATCGCAGGAGTACAGTCCAACCCTGGCGGCCGTTCACGCCATCCTGGCGACCGGAAAAACCTTCGTGATTTCCGAAGAAAAAATCGAGACTTTTGAGAAGAATCTGCTGGCGGAATTTAGGGCAAAGGGTATGCCTCTCGCAATTTTTGACAACTCCATCGCCTACGGAAAGCAGGTCGCTGACCACATCATCGCCTGGGCCATAGAAGATCAGTACAAGCAAACCCGCTCGCTGCCCCTGTACCGGGTTCAGAACGATGCCGCTTCGTGGAAACCCACGCCGCCCGCCTACATCAAGGCTATCGAGCCCAACTGGAACAAACTGCGGACGTTTGTGATGGATTCTGCCGGGCAATTCGAGCCGGTACCCCCACCCGCCTTTTCGACGGACACCAATAGCGTTTTTTATAAAGACGCTTACACTGTGTATCGGCAAGTCAAAAATAATTCGCCGGAGCAACTAGCCATCGCCCGGTTCTGGGACTGCAACCCGTTCACGATGAATGTGCGGGGTCACGTGATGTACGCCACCAAGAAAATATCGCCCAACGGCCATTGGATGAACATCACCCGCCTAGCCTGCAAGCAGGTTAACGCCGACGCGGTGCAAACGGCGGAAGCCTACGCCTGCCTCGCCGTCACGTTGGCCGACTGCTTCATCAGTTGCTGGGACGAAAAGTACCGGAGTTCGGTCATTCGGCCCGAAACCTACATCAATCAGCACATCGACCCTACCTGGCTACCCGTGCTCCAAACTCCGCCTTTCCCCGAGTACACGAGCGGGCATAGCGTGGTGTCGTCCGGTGCGGCCGTAATGCTTACCAAGCTGTTCGGTGACAACTTCTCCTTCGCCGATTCTACCGAAGTAGAATTCGGCCTGCCCGTCCGGCAGTTTGCCTCCTTTCGGGCCGCCGCCGACGAGGCGGCGATCAGCCGCTTGTACGGCGGCATTCACTACATGCCCGCCATCACGAACGGACAGAAAGAAGGCTTCGCGATCGGGGAGTTTTTTGTGGGAAAGCTGCGGACGCGGAAGGAGTGAGGTGGGGGATAACCGCAATATCACATACGAACAAACTGGCTCCCGAAAAGTAGGACACAGCCCCCGCCCGACTTTTTGCATAAAAAACCCCGCTACGCTATGTCCTTCTCTCCGAATCGCCGTCAGTTCATCAAGCAGGGTAGCGCTGCCGCGCTTGGCCTCACATTGTTGCCTGGCTTTACCCGCAGGGTAGCCCCCAGTGATCGCCTGCGCGTGGCGCATATCGGCATCAACGGCATGGGCACCAACCACCTGAAATGGTTCGCGGCCCTACCCGACGTGGAAACCGTGGCCCTCTGCGACCTGGACGAAACGCACCTGGCCAAAGCTAAGAGTACCCTGCTGAGCTTGAAGCCCAACGCCAATGTAGATACCTATGGCGATTTTCGCAAAATTCTGGAACGCAAGGACATTGACGCCATCACCTGCGCCACGCCCGACCACTGGCACGCGCAGGTAGCCATTCTGGCGTTCGAGGCGGGTAAGGACGTGTACGGCGAAAAACCGCTGTCGTACACCGTACGAGAAGGCCAGGAAATGCTCAAATCCCAAAAGAAGCACGACCGGATTTTCCAGCTAGGTACCCAAATCCACGCGGGCGACAACTACCATCGCGTGGTAGAACTGGTCAGGTCGGGGGCCATTGGCAAGGTACATACCGTGCGGCTCTGGAAATCGGGGGCACCGCCGGTTATGGGCGCGCCCCAGTACCAAGAGCCTCCCGCCACCCTCAACTGGGACTATTGGCTCGGCCCGGCGCCGTACTCGCCCTACTCACCCGAGCGTTGCCACTTCACCTACCGCTACTTCCTGGATTATTCGGGTGGGGTGTTCCAGGATTTTTGGTCCCACATTGCCGATGTGGTGTGGTGGTCGCTCAATCCGCAGAATCTGACGAGTGTCAGCGCGCGCGGCGAGAAATCGGAAGGCGCGGGCAATACACCGAAATGGATCGACGTAGACTATCAGTTCGACGACCTCAAAATCCACTGGACGACCAATCCGCCCAATGTACCCGGCGCTGCCAAGCATAGCAACATCGGGGCCTATTTCGAGGGCGATAAGGGTACCCTGCTCTGCGACTACGGTAGTCGGGAAATCACGATCAACGGCGTGGTGATGCAGGACATTGCATCGGTACCCATTACCCTCACGCGCTCGCCGGGTCACCAGCAAAACTTCGTGGACGCCGTCAAAAACCGCGCCCAGCCCGAATCCAACCTGGAATACGCCCGGATGATGACGATGCCCATGCACCTGGGCCTGATTTCGTGGCGGCTGGGCCGTCCGTTGCGGTGGAACGCCCGCCGCGAAAAATTTCGGGGCGACGAAGAAGCAAACGATTTGCTTTCGCGTGAGTACCGCAAGGGCTGGGACTGGATCTAGTGCGCTGGAAAAGGCGTGGGGTACCCTTCCTCATACTGTTTCGTTCAATTCCTGGAAAATGAGGTATTTCATCCAGCGATGAGGGTACTTTTCCCGAATAAAATGGGTGTTTTCCCCGTAGCACCACACGAAAAGAACCGACAACTTTGTGGGTTACCTACTATCATATAACTACCTCCTAACCAATACACTTACGATGCCCCTACAAAACATTTACCTCGAAAATGAAGGAAAAAAATTCTCTGCCGATGAAAGGAGAGCTAGCTGGAACTTAGAAAAAATTGCCCGCGATCCCGCCGTAACCGACCATCCCGTAACGCTGGCCAAACAGTTATCTGAACTGATGACTACATTCATTCGGGAAGAATGGATTAAAAGTAACTCCGAACCCAAAGAAGAACTGGGGCTGATGTTCACGGTTCACAAAAAAGTATTGCTTGAACTACTCAACCAAGCTGACTGCGAAGGTCTTCGCATCTATTTTTCATCCAAAACAACCGACCGGATCCGGACCAATCTTGTATTGAAGCCGGTAGATAAAAACCTGGCAGAATTGGATACAGTGAAGTCTGATGAGGTGATAATGTTTTGCGAAAGTCCCACTGAATGTCCGCCAGAAACCCGCTGCCCCAGTGAAAGCTTTGACAACATAAACACTTTATGAACCACACCCTTTCTCCACAATAGAATACTTTTTGAGACATG
>JBBRDE010000202.1:0-10187 GCA_038204185.1 Cytophagales bacterium | reverse complement strand
CAGTACCCGCTCGATTTCGAGGGTACCCTGCGGTTGAAAGGAGGATTTTCCCGATATGCTGCGGTTTTTCACGCTCACATCACCGTATACCCCATACACCTGCTGCTTGTAAATTCCATCGAGGTAGTAATCCACCAGCTGGTTAATTTTTCCTTTGGAAAACGCGTAAGGGGTACCCGACACATAATACGACCACTCGCCGTAGGCATTGGCGTATTTACCGTATCCGTAGGAATCGGTATTATTTACGCGGTCGACGCGGTGGTGGAAGCTGTAATCGTGCTGCATACCCCGTTCGCCAGTCGCAAATTTCAGTTCGCCCTCAATGATCTTTATAATATTGTCAAACTCCTTATTATCCCCTTGAAAGAGGAGGTTTTTGGCCAGGATACCCGCGATCACGATGCGGTCGCCGCTGGGCCGGGCCCCGGAGGCGTTCATGTTGGCGCGGAAAATCATGGGCTGGGCTTTGGTCACGAGATCTTTGGGAAGTTCGTGGCCCATGACCAGCATCAGGTTGCCCAGATTGGTGGGGGTGGTGATCTGATTGTCGTGCCAGTTGTCCCCCACGAAATCCTTTTCAACCCAAAAAGCCAACCCCTTCTCGATATGGGCTTTGAGTGGTTTGCTTCGGTAGTACTTTGACCCCTTATTTTTATAAGCCTTAGCCATATACACCAGGTCACGGGTGTGGCCGCCGTGCGGGAAACTGGCTGTCCGGCTCAGGTCGACATAGTTGATGCCTTTGAAGCTACCATCGTCGTTCATTTTTACCATGATAGCCTCTACCGCACTATCGTCGATTTTCGTATCCATCAGATCGGCGACTATACGGTCTTTAATGATTTTTAAATCGTTGCTCTGGGCCAGGCAAAAGGTTGCCCACAGGGCCATGAACGGGAGCAACAAAAGGGTTCGGATTAGAGACCTCATCAAAGAATGCATTTTTACTTGGTTGGGTTAGCTTTCTTAATAAGGCCGTGAATACTGATATCTATTGGTTAAGTTGGAGCATACCTTCAGAAAAGCCTGGGGGTTCATCAATCCCTGAACCGGATTTTTTAGCGCATTTCGTATCTTTGTGATTAGAAACTTGACTCAATACGCATGAAAAACTATCGCGTTATCCTATATTATGCCTACGTCACTATCGACGATCCTGACGCCTACCGGGATGAACACCATTTGTTTTGTATAGAAAATAATCTGCTCGGGCGGGTCATCGTTTCCAGAGAAGGACTCAACGGTACTGTTTCTGGATTGTCGGCCGATTGTGAGGTCTATATGGGCTATTTGCACGCTGACCCTCGTTTTGCGTCTACCCAATTCAAAATAGAGGAACACGACGGCCATGCCTTCAAAAAACTGCATGTGCGGGTAAAGGACGAAATTGTCAATTCAGATCTTCCCGTCGACCCGACCCGCCGCACCGGCCAGCATTTGGAACCTACCGAATTCAGGAATATGATGCATGACCCCGACGTGGTGCTGGTAGACATGCGGTCGCGCTATGAGCACGAGGTAGGTCGATTCAAGAGCGCAGTGACCTTTGACATGGAGAATCTGAGGGAGTTACCGGATCATGTCGAGGAGATCGCGCATTTGAAGGATAAAAAAATTATCACCTACTGCACCGGAGGGATCAAATGCGAAAAAGCCAGTGCCTACCTGCTGGAACGGGGATTCGAGAATGTGTATCAACTGCATGGCGGCATAATCCGCTACGGCCTGGAAGCGGGTGGCGAAGATTTTGATGGCAAATGCTACGTGTTCGACAATCGGGTGGCCGTGGAGGTAAACCGGGTAAATCCCGAGGTTATTTCGGCCTGCCATGTGTGCGGACACTCCTGCGATCGGATGGTGAATTGCGCAAATCCGGAATGCAATCGGCACGTTCCCATCTGCGAGTCCTGCGGTCACGAGCTGGCCGGGGCCTGTTCCGTGGAATGTAAGGCTCACCCGCAGCTTCGTCCCTACGATGGCACCGGAAATTACAGTATCCAAAGCAACCACTACAATCCGCGCCAGGGCTTCACAAGTCAACGCAAAAAAGAGCTAAACGCGTAGACGCGTAGGTACCCCTACCTAACTTCATAAAATTTTCAATAAACTCCATCTTAATGAATTCCGATCAGTCCGATACTTCCGAACAAGCCCAAAAACCCCTCATACTAGTAACCAACGACGACGGCATCACCTCGGCAGGCATCCGAACGCTCGTCGAAATCATGAAAACTCTGGGCGAGGTAGTGGTAGTGGCCCCCAACAGTCCCCAGTCGGGCATGGGTCACGCCATTACGATTGGGGAACCGCTCCGACTGTATTCCACCGAAATATTTGAGGGCGTCGATGAATATGAATGTTCAGGTACCCCGGCCGACTGCGTCAAACTGGCCAAACACTACGTACTGAAAGACCGCTCGCCCGATCTGGTGGTAAGCGGAATCAACCACGGTAGCAATAGTTCGATCAGTGTGTTGTATTCAGGCACGATGTCAGCGGCGATTGAAGCCGCCATCGAGGGTATTCCGGCCATTGGCTTTTCGCTGTGTGACTTTCGCGAGAAAGTCAGTTTCGACCACGTCAAGGAATTTGTGCTCTCCATCACTCAGTCGGCTTTAAAAAACGGAATTCCAAAGGGAGTAGCGCTCAATGTCAATCTTCCGGCGGAGTCAGACCAACCCATTCGGGGCGTCAAAGTGTGCCGTCAGGCCAATGCCAAATGGCAGGAGAAATTTGATTACCGAAAAGACCCCTACGGACGGGGGTACCTGTGGATGGCGGGTGACTTTGTCAACTTTGACCATGACAAAGAGGATACTGACGAATGGGCTTTATCCCAGAATTATGTTTCGATAGTACCTTGCCAGTACGACCTTACTGCCTACAAAGCCCTAGAATCCATAACAAACTGGATTTTTTAGTGCTCTTTCCGGGAATATGCCTATTACCCGAAACGGGGTTAAGAAAAATATCTCGTAATAACTTCATCAAAGAATAATCACTATGGCCATTATTGGAAGCTTGCTGAAAAGAGGAATCAGGGTTGGAAGTCTTGTGACTTCGCGTCGAAAAATCAATCCTTTTAATCAGCAAAAAAGAACTCTCTCCAAACTCCTGTCCAGAGCCCGATATACCCAATTCGGAGAGAAGTACAACTTTGAAACGATCCTCAGCAGTTCACTTTTTGGGGAATCCCGGGAATTTTACCAACAATACAAAACCAACGTACCGGTCTACGATTACAACAAGATATACAAGGAATGGTGGAGTCAGTTGCTGGAAGGCGAGAAGAATGTTACCTGGCCGGGCCGGGTCAAGTACTTCGCATTGAGCTCAGGTACCTCCGAAGCCTCCTCGAAATACATTCCGGTAACAAACGCCATGTCCAAGGCCATGCAACGGGCTAGTATCCGCCAAATTCTGAGCCTGGGTAAATATAAAGATCTACCCGACAACCTCTACGAAAAGGGCTTCCTGATGCTGGGGGGAAGCACTAATCTGAACAAAAAAGAAAATCATTTTGAAGGAGATTTGAGTGGAATCAACGCCAGTCAGATACCCTTCTGGTTTAAACCTTATTACAAACCCGGGGGAAAAATTGCGGCTGAGAAGGATTGGAGTCTCAAATTGGAAGAAATTACCTTGCAGGCCAAAGATTGGGACATTGGATTTGTGGTAGGGGTACCTGCCTGGATTCAGTTGCTGATGGAAAAAATCATTTCCCATTATAAGCTCAACAATATTCACGAAATCTGGCCCAATTTGTTGGTTTTCGGACATGGAGGGGTAGCTTTTGAGCCCTACAAAAAAGGTTTTGAACGGTTGTTGGGGAAGCCGCTGATCTACATCGACACCTACCTGGCGTCGGAAGGCTTCCTGGCCTATCAGCCCCGGCCCAGCGCAGCAGGGATGCAACTGGTAATGGACAATGGCATTTTCTTTGAATTTGTCCCCTTCAACGACCTTAATTTCAATACCGAGGGCGACATTAAAGAAAACCCTGAAACCTTGATGGTCGACGAGGTGGAGGTGGGAAAAGAATACGCGTTGCTGATTTCTACCTGCGCGGGAGCCTGGCGGTATCTGATCGGCGACACCATCAAGTTTGTGGATAAAGAAAAGGCCGAAATCGTCATAACGGGTCGTACCAAGCACTTTTTGAGCCTGTGCGGTGAGCACTTATCGGTCGATAATATGAATAAAGCGATCGATCTGGTTTCACAGGATTTGGGTATCACCGTCAAGGAATTTACCGTAGCGGGCATCTCGCACGGTTCACTCTTTGCCCACCACTGGTATATTGGTAGCGACACGGAGGTTGACCCAACTGCGATTAAGCAATTGATTGACGAGAAGCTTAACGAGGTCAACGACGATTATGCCGTGGAGCGTAAACACGCTCTGAAAGACATTTTTATTACAGTCCTGCCCAACGAAGCTTTCTATGGTTGGATGGAATCGAAAGGTAAAATGGGGGGCCAACATAAATTTCCCCGCGTGATGAAGAAAAACTTGATTGGCGACTGGGAAACCTACCTCAAGCTCAATGGCTACCAATGATGCGGTGCAGGTACTAAAATTGACAGGAGATTCAGTCAGCTTTATTTTAAAAAACTGGAATAGGCGATTTGTCCGGCAATCAATACAAAGACTACCCCCGTAACCTGGTTGAAAATTCGTACCGTTCGTGGGGTAAATATTCGTTTGAGCCGATGCGCTGAAAGGGCAATCCCCGATTCTGTGAGAAATATAGCCAAAAGGCTGGCACTAAAAAAAAGGCTAATTTGAGGGAGATCATAATTCAGAGTCGAGCGCACGTAGGTCGCGATAGTGACCCAGCTGATGAAATTGACCGGGTTCAAGCCATTTAATAAAAACCCTGTCGAAAAATAGTATAGAAAATTGCCAAATTTCGATTTGGGGTAGACAATTTTGGGTTTGTTCTGAATCAAATTGTTGATTCCCATAACTAGTAAAAAGACCACCCCCGCTCCGGCCATCCATTTCTCAAAATTTTCTATATGCGGTAGCAAGGTCGTGCCGAAAATGGAAAAAAATACAAAAATAGCATCGCAAACCACCACGCCCAGAGCAATCTTGATCCCACTTTTATAGCCATTGTCGACACTATTCTGAACCAGCGAAAAAAACACGGTTCCAAACGTCAGGCAGAGGAGAATGCCCGTAACGAGTCCGTAAAAAAGGGCGCCCAGCATATCAGACTCCTTTCAGACGCGCCACCATCATAATTCCACACACCGAGAGGGCATCGGTAATTTCGGACCGCATTACCATCGCCACTGCTTCCACTAGGGGTACCTTCTTCACCTGCAACTCTTCGGTATCTTCGGGTTCCTGCTCAAATTGACTCAACCCTTCCGCCAAATACAGAAACCCTTCCTCGTCGGTAGCCGAATTGGAGGTATGGATCCGGGCAAACTGTTGCCACGAATCGGCTACGAGCCCTGTTTCTTCTTTTAACTCACGCCGGGCAGCTTCCAGCGGGTCCTCGTTCATGGGGCCACCGCCCTCCGGAATCTCCCAGGAATATTCGTTTAAAGTGTATCTGAATTGACCTACCAGATACAGATTATTTTCAGCGTCGAGCGGGACAATCCCGATGGCCTTATTTTTAAAACTCACCAGACCATAGATACCCGGCTTCCCAGCTGGATTGATCACATCGCGGTGGTGGAGTTTTAGCCAGGGGTTATCGTATACAACCTCATCGGTGAGCGTTTCCCAATTGTTTTCGGTGGTCATGGTAGCTATATTCTTAATACCTTTGTCAGGATTGAATTACAAATTGGAATGCAAATTAACCACAATAAGCGCAAAATTCGGCTGATCCTGCTTTCTTTCGTGATGAGCATCCTGCTCTCAGGGCTGAAATTCCTGGCTTATTACCTCACCGATTCCAATGCCATACTGAGCGACGCGCTCGAATCCATTATCAACGTTTTTGCAAGCGGGTTTGCCCTATACAGCATTCGTTTGTCGGCCCTACCCAAGGACACCAACCATCCCTACGGCCACGGCAAGGTTGAATTTTTTTCCGCTGGATTTGAAGGAGCGCTAATTATTATAGCCTCCATGGCCATTGCCTATGGGGCTGTAGTCCGCCTGCTCGATCCTACGCCACTTGCCAATTTGTCGCTGGGCTCCGGGCTCATATTCATCACGGTAGTCCTCAATTCAGCCATTGGTTTCCTGTTGGTTCGCGAAGGAAAAAAGTACAACTCCCTGGCCCTTACCGCCGACGGCAAGCACTTGCTCGCGGATAGCATCAGTAGTATCTTGCTGTTATTCAGCGTTTTATTGGTCATCTTGACTGGTTTTGAGTGGATAGACAGCGTAGCTTCGCTGATTTTCGGATTATTGATTGCCTACAATGGTTACCAACTTACCCGCAAGTCGGTGGCAGGCCTGATGGATGAAAGCGATCCGCATTTAATGAAGCAGGTGGTGGAAGCAATTCGGGCCCGCAAAAAAAACTACTGGATCGATGTTCACAATTTACGGGTGCAGCAGTATGGCTCCGACCTGCACATCGACTGCCACTTGACCCTACCCTACTTTTGGGAATTACAAAAATCGCACGAAACGATCCGGGAGTTTGAAGATGTGTTGAAAGAAAGCCATCCCGGCGAAACGGAAATTTTTGTGCATTCGGACCCCTGCCTACCCGAATGTTGCTACTTCTGTCGTTTAAAGGGTTGCAAGGTACGCAGCCATGCCTTTCAGCACGATATTGATTGGGACGTGGTCAATTTGGCCAAGAACCAGAAGCTGTTTACCGAAGCCCAGTCAAAATTAAAGCAGGATCATGATTAGATGCCAAACCGCTGCCTGCTTTTAAGCTCACCAATCAACCAATCAATCATCCCATACTTATGTTGCAAATCCGCAGAGATTTTATCAGGCAGCTCGGAATAGGCGCACTTGCCGCAGCTCCACTCACCCACATCCTAGCCGAAACTGCAGCGAAGAAAGCTTTCTTCGACATCTCACTGGCTGAGTGGTCGCTTCATAAAGCCCTATTTGCCAAAAAAATTACCAACCTGGATTTCCCCGAAATTGCCCGCAAGGAGTTCAATATTGGCATTGTTGAATACGTCAACCAGTTCTTTAAGGACAAAGCCCGCGATACGACCTACCTCAACGAACTCCTGAAACGGTGCAAGGATAACGACATCAAGAATCACCTGATCATGATCGACGGTGAAGGTGGACTGGGCGAGTTGGACGATGTTACCCGTAACAAAGCCGTCGAAAATCATTATCAATGGGTAGAAGCGGCCAAGTACCTGGGGTGTAAAACCATTCGCGTTAATGCTTTCGGCAAGGGTACCGCCGAAGAAGTAGCCAAAGCCGCTGTTGATGGCCTGGGAAAATTGGGCGAATTTGCCGCAACTATGAAAATCAACGTGATTGTAGAAAATCACGGCGGGTACTCTTCTGATGGGCAATGGCTTTCGGGAGTGATGAAACAAGTAGGACGCAATAACGTAGGTACCCTACCCGATCTGGGCAACTTCTGCCTAAAACGCAAGCCGGGTTCCCGCGAATGCATCAACGAATATGACCGGTATAAGGGTACCAAAGAACTGATGCCCTACGCCAAAGGGGTAAGTGCCAAAGCCTACGACTTTGACGACAATGGCAACGTCATTGAAACGGACTACATGAAAATCTTTAAAATCATTAAGGATACTGGATTCAAAGGCATTGTAGGCATCGAGTACGAAGGTAGCAAACTCGATGAATACGAAGGAATCCGGAAGACCAAAGCTATCTTGGAGAGAGTGGGAACGGCTGTTTAGGGATAGGGTATAAAATGAAAAGGGCTGCCTGGAAAATTCCAGGCAGCCCTTTTTTATTTGAGTTTTCCAAGGCCCCCGTCTACCCCGAGCACCTGCCCCGTGATCCAGCTTGCTTCGTTACTGGCCAGGAAGGTGGCGGCAGCGGCGATATCGGAGGGTTCGCCGAACCGGCCGAGCGGGTGACGCTTAGCGGATGCTTCGCGTTTGTCGTCCGATGATAGCAGGTTTTTCGCCAGCGGCGTATCGGTAAGCGAAGGCGCGATTACATTGAAGCGAATACCCGAGGCCGCATATTCAGCCGCCAGCGCGATGGCCAGGCCCTGCAAGGCTCCTTTTGCCATCGAGATTGAAGCATGAAAGCTAAATCCCGTATTGGCAGCAACACTGCTAAAAAGTACCACACTGGCTCCCTCCGCTTTTTTTAATCGAGTGATATTGGGTTGAATCGCTGCCACAACACCAAGAGCGTTCATCTGCCAGTCGGTAGTGAAATTCTCCAACGTCAATCGGCCAAAGGGCTTCAAGTTGATCGTGCCGGCGCAGTAGATAAGTCCATGAAGTACGTCCGGCAGTCCGCTGAAAGCTTCATCCCTGGGGTCGAGAGCGTTCCATTGTGAAAATTCCACATCCAGCTCGGGCTTATGCTGACCTACTACGAATACCCTGCCCCCTTCTTCCAAAATTCGTTGGGCGATTTCGTGGCCTATCCCGCTGCTGGCACCAATAATCAGGATATTTTTTGATTTGTATCTGGGTAGCATCTAATTCGCTGGGTTTGTTGACTACATGCCCAAATAACTCAGGAACTCTTTCTTTGTTCCTTCATTCTCGAATTTTCCGCCGTAGTACGATGTAATCGTCGAGCTACACGTATCCTGAATTCCCCGCGACTGGACACACATATGCTGGGCATCAATCACTACAGCCACATCATCAGTTTTTAACACTTCCCGTAACTCATTGGCGATTTGCACCGTCAGGCGCTCCTGCACCTGGGGGCGTTTGGAGTAATACTGCACGATACGGTTCAACTTTGATAGACCGATCACCTGACCGCTGGAAATATAGGCTACGTGTGCTCTACCGTAAATCGGCACAAAGTGATGCTCGCAGTTGGAAAAAACCGTAATATCTTTTTCAACCAGCATCTGATTGTAGTTGTACTTGTTGTCAAACAGCGTGACGCCCGGCTTGTTGTCGGGATTCAAACCGCTGAAATTTTCCTTCACAAACATCTTGGCTACCCGTAGGGGGGTACCTTTGAGGCTATCGTCGGTCAGATCCAGGCCCAGAACCTCCATGATGTGTTGGAAATGCTTTTGGATGAGCTCTATTTTAATCTCATCATCCATCTCAAAGGCATCCACGCGCAGTGGTGTGTCGTACGAGGTCATAATGTGGTCATGACCAATATCGTCCACATCCTCCCGGGATGGTAAATTATTTTTCGGTGGGGTATTCAACATAGTTTCTTTCGGTTTCGTACAAACGTATTTGTAAATCAAATTTTGGGTCAAGCTTTTGGCTCAGAATTTCGTGAATGACTATCGCAATATTTTCGGCAGAAGGATTGATATCACTAAACTCCTCGGTATCCAGATTCAAATTTTTGTGGTCGAAGCGGTCCAGAACGTGTACCTTAATGACATCGCTCAATACTTTCATATCGAAAACATAGCCCGTCTCGGGGTCTACTTCGCCAGTCAACCGCACAATCAGGTCATAATTGTGGCCGTGGTAGTTATCGTTGTTGCACTTTCCGTACACGCGCTCGTTTTTCTCATCCGACCAATTCGGATTATTCAGCCGGTGTGCGGCATTGAAGTGTTCCTTTCGGAACACCGAAACTCTGGGGGATTCTTGCATGAAATGAAATTTAAAGTACTAGGTCTTAAATGTCGTTACAAAGGCTGTGTACAACACATCCAAGGCCGCGGAGCGCTTGGTAGCGTATTCTTTGGAATGGCAATGCAAGGATATAACAGCACGTTTCAGATTATTGTTCACGGCTATATGGGGCTTAAATTCAAGCACTATTCAGGTGATTAATCTTCCTGAGAATTCCAATAGGCTATTAATTCATAAATAAATTTAATATTCAGGCAATAAGGATTATTTTGCGGCCCCTAATCCTATTGTATGAATCGACGCAACTTTTTACACAAAGCAACGCTAGCCACTACGGCAACAGGTATTATTCCTTCGCTTCACCGTACCACAGCCGCCCCACTCGACAAAGTACGCCTGGGTTTTATTGGGGTGGGTATGCGGGGACGAAATCACGTCCAGCAGGCTATGTACCGTTCCGACGTGGAGATCAATGCGATTTGTGACATTGATCCCAACTCCGTCAATGAAACC
>JBBRDE010000201.1:0-10198 GCA_038204185.1 Cytophagales bacterium | reverse complement strand
AGTCCAACAGGATGGGGCTCTGAATCGGAGCATAGGTCTTTCCTGGGCGACCCGTTAGATCGCCCCATCCTGGTTGACTTTTGGCAAACTACCAAATCTTGGTTTATTACCTAAACACAAATCTAAGGGGCGACCCGGTTTCCATTAATAAATTGAACATACTTTTCGTAATTCTGGCATTCGCCATCGGCATGGCCACTGCTGTACAGGGGGGGGTCAATTCCCAGCTTCGGGTAGCGATTGGAAATCCGTTTCTGGCGGCTATTGTTTCGTTTGCCGGCGGACTGACCGTGTTGGTTTTTTCCTTCCTTTTATTCAATACCTACCCTTTGCCCTCCATTGAAACACTCCGGCAGGCGAGTTGGTGGAAATTCATCGGGGGTGCCTTTGGGGCATTCTATGTGCTGTCGGCGATCTTCATTGTCCGCGACCTGGGTCCGGGCAACATGCTGGCCCTGGCCGTGGCCGGGCAACTGATCGCTGCCATTCTCATCGACCACTTCGGATGGCTGGGCTTTTCGGTGCATGCCCTCAGCCCTCTGCGTATTCTGGGTGTGGCTTTTTTAGTGCTGGGCGTGTATTTGATTTTGAAAAATTGATTTTTGTTGATTTTGGATTAGAACTGTACGAAGGAATTTTTCTAGGGTCAAAAGCGGCCCCAGCGGGGCCCTACCTTAGTAGTATTTTATCTGTAATGTGTGTCAAAAGCCCCAGCGGGGCGGCACGTAAGACTGAATGTGTCGCCCAGCTAGGGCTTTTAGTTCTTCTCGTCATCTTGTTTCTACTGAGGTTCCGCCCCGCTGGGGCTAGGTTCGTAATCCTTCGTACACTCTTAATTTTGGATATTCGATGTTGAACAGAATTTGAGTCCTCAGCTCTCGTATGATTTTTGATCTAATTTCATCCAACACCCAGTATTTAACATCCAATATCTCACCATGGACATCCACTACCGCATCTACCCTACCCTGCTCAATACTTTCGCTCGTTTCCAGCAGGGGTACCTGACCGAGCAGGAATTGCTGGATCGGATCAATCGGGTACCCATTCCCCAGACGCAAGCGCAGGCCAAAGGTGTTTCGTTCGAGGAAGCAGTCATTAAAGGGACCGACGAGGAGTTTTTTAATCCCGAGGTGCTCCGCAAGGCGCGCGCCCTGCTGCCCCGGCCCATGACCGAAACACAGGTGTATTGCCAGTATCAACTGGGCGATGTTCTTTTGTACGGGTACGTGGACGTGGTAGGCAAAACACTGGCCGTGGATTTGAAAACAACCGGGCGGTATACCCCCGGACGGTTCACCACTAATCATCAGAATTTTTATTTGTTAGCTTTGAAGCCCAAAGGGGTCCGTACGTTGCGTTATGTCATCACCGATTTCCGGGAAGTGTATCAGGAGAATTATGATCTCAATATGGACTTCTCCGTACAGGAACACCAAATCCAGCTTTTCCGCGAATTTCTGGAAACCCACCGGGACGTGATTTCGGATGGGAAGATATTTAATTTATAGGATGCTGGATTTTGGATACTGGATTTTAGACATTCGCAGTTTGATATTGGTACCGGACAGCAGTAACATTTGTTCCAATATCTGATATCCAAAATCCAGCATCCATGAAACCTCTCCTCCTCATCGCTGCCCTGATCGGGGTCAATTACCTGGCTTCGTTTGTTTCGTTGCGCTGGGACTTGACCGAGGACCAGCGATATAGTGTATCCGACGCCACCAAGCGGCTACTGGAAGGCCTGGATCGCCAGATTCACGTGTCCGTTTACCTGTCAGGCGATTTCCCGCCGGGCTTCGAGCGACTCGAAAGTGCTACCCGCGAAACGCTGGAAGAATTCAAAACCTACGCTGATGGCAAACTGACCTACCAGTTTATCGATCCTTCGGTGGCGTCTACGGAAGAAAAACGGGGCCAGCAGTACCAACAACTCGTCAACGCGGGGCTGATACCCACTAATCTTTTCGACAATGAACAGGGTAAGCGCACCGAAAAATTGATTTTTCCGGGTGCTATCATCGAAGCCGATACACTGGCCCTACCCGTACAATTATTAAAAGGAAACAAGAGCAATTCGTCCGAAGAGCAGTTGAACCAGTCCTACGAGATCGTGGAATTCCAACTTGCCTCGGCCATTCGACAGCTAGTCCCTGCCCCCCGCAAGCGGATTGGATTGGTCGTGAGCCATACCGGGGCCTCGCCCGCCGGATTTTCGGACCTCATCGCCACGGTACAGCAGAAATACGACGTTTTCCTGGATGTAAACAATCCGGTTTCCTACGAAGGATTAGACGCACTCCTGGTACTTAAACCCGACCAGCGGTTTTCAGAAGATGAAAAATACAAACTGGACCAATTCGTGGTGGGTGGGGGCAAAGCACTATTTTTTGTGGATGGAGCCAAAGTGGATACCATCAATCCCGAAGGTACCTTCGCCCAGCCGCTGGACCTGAACCTCAGCGATCTGTTTTTCAAGTGGGGGGTGCGTCTCAACGCCAATCTGGTCAAAGACCTCAACAGTGTGAAAATCCTGCTCAATGTCGGCAACATGGGCGAGAGTCCCCAGCTTCAACCGTTGCCCTGGCGGTTTTATCCGTTGCTCAATCGGTTTGGCCCCAGCCCCATCACCCGTAACATCGACGCCGTATATACTCGCTATCTGAGCTCGCTCGATACTGTGGGCGGCGCGGGCGAAGTACGCCGGACGCCCCTGCTGCTAACGTCGCCCTATACCAAAATCCTGAATGCTCCTGTGATGGTGGCTTATAACGAGGCCCGACAACAGCCCGAACCCAGCGAATACCGGGGTGGAATACAACTGGCGGCGGTACTGCTCGAAGGTACCTTTACCTCCTTATTCCAAAACCGCATCCTGCCCGACGACCCGCGAAAGGCTACTTTCAAAGATTCCGGTCAGGCGGGTAAAGTGCTGATTTGCGCCGATGGCGACGTAGTCGTCAACGATTTCGACCTGCGTCGCAACACGCCTTTTCCACTGGGCTACGACCGCGTTTCGCAGAATGTTTTTGGCAATAAAGACTTCGTGCTCCATGCGCTCGACTACATGCTCGATCCTGACGGTCTCATTACGGCCCGCTCCAAACAGATAAGCATCCGCCTGCTGGACAAAATCCGCGTGCAGGAAGAGCGTACTGTATGGCAGTTTCTGAACGTGCTCCTACCAATCGGGCTGATCGGACTCTTTGGCGCGGTGAGGTACGGTCTGCGACGGCGAAAATTCGGACGGCAGGCGTGACGGGTCGGTTATTTTTCTTACTTTTGTTCGTTATGGGCCAAAATTAGATTACGGCCTGTACCCTGTGCTCAACCCTATACTTTCATTCCCAAAAAGTTACGCGTCTTATGAAGTTTGTTGTCTCTTCCTCGGTGCTTCTCAAACAGTTATCGGCCATCAATGGGGTCGTTTCTACCAATCCCATTGTGCCTATTCTGGAAAATTTCCTGTTTAAGTTAGAAGCCAATACCCTCACCGTAACGGCCTCCGATTTACAGACAGTGATGATTACGGAAATCGAGGTGGAAGGCGGCGATAAGGGTGCGATCGCCGTACCGGCCAAGCTGCTGCTGGATACGCTGCGCGGACTCCCTGAGCAACCCATCACGTTCAATGTAGACGAGGAAACCTTCGGTACTGAGATCGTGTCGGACAATGGGCGCTATAAGCTTTCAGGCGAGAATCCCATTGATTTTCCCAAAACCCCCACCGTCAATCGTGGGCAGACGGTCGACTTTTCCTCCAATGCGCTGGGAACGGCCATTGCCAACACCATCTTCGCCACCAGTACCGACGATCTGCGCCCGGCCATGACGGGGGTATTTGTGCAAATAGGTACCGAGAACGCTACCTTCGTCGCTACTGACGGCCACCGTTTGGTACGCTACCGTCGTACCGATATCCAGTCATCGGCCGATACGTCCATGATTATTCAGCGTAAGGCACTCAACCTGCTCAAATCTTGTCTGCCTTCCGACGATGTACCTTTGAAGGCCGAGTTTACGGCGTCGAATGCGTTTTTCAGCTTCAATAACATCCGCATGATTTGCCGTCTGATCGACGAGCGATTCCCTGACTACGAAAACGCGCTGCCGACCAATAACCCCAATACGCTCACGATCAACCGGATGGAGATGCTGAATTCGTTGCGGAGGATTTCCATCTACTCCAACCGTACCACCCATCAGGTACGCCTCAAAATGGCACCGGGTACCTTATCCATTTCCGCCGAAGATCTCGACTATTCCAATGAGGCCAACGAGAAGCTAATGTGCGAGTTCAATGGCGATCCCATGGAAATCGGCTTCAATGCCAAGTTCCTGATCGAAATCCTGAGCAATCTGGTGTGCAAGAATATTACGTTTGAACTTTCGGCTCCTAATCGCGCCGGGCTTATTATTCCCGTAGAGCAGGAGGATAATGAGGATATCCTGATGCTGGTGATGCCCGTGATGCTGAACACCTACGCTTAGATTAGTGGATAATGATCATCAATCATTTCATGTGATATAGTAAGAAGGACGGCCTGTTTGGTTGTCCTTTTTTTCATTACGAGTAGGTTACCGACCTACTTTTTTTGTGTACATTTTTAAATTTCATTTTTTCTTTAAATTTTTGTATTCCTTTTTGGGATAAAAAATGAATTGAAAGGTACCTTATCAGCCTTGCTATCGAGTGAAACGTGTACTAATTCTCGGAACGCTTTTTCTGCTGATGCTGAATGCACTGGGGTACTACCCCGTGTACCTGGCCATGCAGTGGAAGGCACAAACCGAAATGAAGGCGCGGCTCGATACCCATTTGTTTGAGGAAGATGAACTCTTCACCATCAAAATCCCCATCCGACTTCCCTACTGGACCGAAACCCGCAGTGCTCCCGAACGGATCGACGGCCAAATCCAATACAACGGCGATTTTTACAAACTCTACAAGCAGGAAGTCATTGGCGACACGCTGATGGTATTGGCCGTAAAAGACCATTCTGAAAAGGCCCTGTTCACGGCCCTCACCGAGTGGGTCAAAATTACAGTGACCGGTTTGCCGGGTACCTCCGAAAAAGCGGCGGGCCAGGTAAGTCATTTAATCAAAGAATACTTCGCCAGTCAGCATCAGGCCTACTTCTACCTCTACGACTGGGTAGCCGCCAAGGCAACTTTGCCTGATGCCATTTTCGTTTTTTCCTCCATCCATTTACAGGTATCCAGCCCTCCTCCCGACCTGATTGGGTAATTTTTCTTTGGGGACCTCCCTTCTTTTCATTCGCCTGATTCAGGCGTAAAAAGGGGTCGTTCGGTTGACCGTATCCGTTCCGATGCGGCACTAACGCGCGTTTCCGTCTTTTTCAAAATTACTTCTCGTTTTACCCAATCTTTTCTGAATCATGAAAACGCTATTCTATACTTTATTCATTTCTCTATTGACTACGGCAGCCACGTTGGGGCAGGGCTGCGTGGCGGTGCGCCACATGAGCTGCGCGACCGGCGGGGCTACTTCTTCTGATCTTTTTGCCCAGAAACACGGCAAATGGCAGGTCAACACGGGCTACCGCTACTTCCGGTCGTTCCGGCATTTCCGGGGCGATGTGCAGGAACACGAACGCGTCGAAAACCATACGGAAGTTGTGAACCTATCCCACGCGTTCGATCTGGGCATTAGCTTTCAGCCTACCACGCGCTTATCCTTTTCGGTCAATCTGCCCGTGTTGCACAACGACCGCTCGTCTCTCTACGAGCACTATGGTAACGCCCTCACCGCCAATCCCGAACAGAAACGTTTCCATACCCAATCGGCGGGCATTGGCGACCTGCGCGTGTCATCCAGCTACTGGCTGGTGGATCCGATGAAGCTCAAAAAGTACAACGTGGCTCTGGGCGTGGGCATCAAGCTACCAACGGGTAACTACCGCGTGGAGGATAATTTCCACAAGTTAAATAAAGAAAAACAGGATTACCTCCTGCGCAAGCCCGTGGATCAGTCCATCCAACTCGGCGATGGCGGCGTGGGTTTCAGTCTGGAAGGGCAGGGTTACTGGCAGGTAGGTAAGTCGACCTCGCTCTACGCCAATGGGTTTTACCTCTTCAATCCCCGCGAAACCAACGGCGTCAACCGGACTCCCGGCACTGAACCTAATCCCGTGGATGGTGAATTTTCGGTGCCCGACCAGTTTGCCGCCCGCGCGGGCCTCAATAAGTCCCTACCCTTCGCCAAAGGCCTTTCTCTGCTGCTGGGTGGACGCGTGGAGGGGGTACCTTCGCACGATGCGATCGGCGGGAGCCGGGGTTTCCGGCGGCCGGGCTACATCGTGTCGGTGGAGCCGGGGGTAGCTTACATGAAAAACGGTTTCTCAGCGACCGTCACGGTACCCGTGGCGATTTATCGCAACCGCACCAAAAGCTACGCCGACCTCCAAGACCCTACCGGTCAGAAACACGGCGATGCCGCCTTTGCCGATTATCTGATTTCGGTAAATGTGAGCCGCTGGTTTTGAGGTAGGGGTTAAACGAATAATAACTATACACACGAACCGGATCGGGGTCCAATTTCCGCTCCGGTTTCTTTTATTGTACCGTTTTACCCAGAAAGTCATCAAAAAACTTTACTTCATCGTCTTCTAAATCCGTAACCCCTGTTGGTGGTAGTATGTCGCTTTGTGCGTATGTCTTCCGAAGGGAGACTGCGTACTCAAAATACCTAGCCGCCGGAAGGCCGGCCCCGCAACGGTCGGCCCCGCTTGACGGCCTGAAGCCCAAGCCCCTCCGTTCTCTGCTGCCTTTAAACAATGGGATACCTGCCAAAAATACAAATCCATACAACAAAGCGTCCGCAATTTTTACCGCCGCCGCACTTGTAACGCCAACTCCCCCGCCGGAATGTCGATAGGAATCGTCAGTACCCCCGCCATAGACTTCAAATCCCCCATATCGGTATATTTTCCCGATACCGTATCGAGCGTTTTTACGGAATAGGTACCGCTGTCTACGGCCATTTTCAGCGTCGATTTAGTGGTGCCGGTCGCTCTCAGAAACAGGGCGAATGCCTGGCTTTGGTCCGATAATATGTAGGCAATCAGGCCCGGTGCCGCGAGGGTACTTGCATAATTGGGACGCAGCTTTTCCAGATCGTAGCTATGCAGAAAATCGGCGAGTATTTTAAGTTGCGCCCGCAGGGCCGTGCTGCCGCCCCCGGGTGCTTTGTAGGTACCTTTGCCGTCTTCGTTGCCCACGGAAAAGGAATAGTCGAGGCTGTTGAACAGCCCGCCGCCGCTGAGCATGAACTGCCAGGCCTGTCGGCGGTACACGGCATCGTCGGAACCCGCAAAGCCCGATTCGTCGAAGCCGATTACCTTCGAGTAGTGATAATTCCACTGCACCGCCTCAGGCCAGGCGTAGTGGAAATTGATGATGGAAATGTTGGGCGCTACCTCCGGGATCGAGGCCCGGTAATTGGTGTAGTTCTGGGCGATGAGGTGTTTTTTCGCTAGTTTTTGCTCCGTTTGGGTAATCGTATTAGCCACGGCGGCTTGCCATTGCAGCGAGGCTTCGTCGGCAAAATCAGCCTTGTTGGTCCAGTCATTTTTCACCAGTTCTTCCTTATTGATAATGTTGTAGACCGATACGGTCCGGTCAGACCAGGGTTCGTTCTGAATTTCGAAGAAGATATTGTCGAAGTCATTCAATTCAGTCACGATTTTCTTCACAAAGGCCTCCTGATACGGCCAAAGCCCGTTGTTGTCCAGCGTTTGGGCTTTTTGATGCGGGATACTGTCGGTCAGGTTGATGTTATTGACCGGGTTTTGCGGAGAAATTCCCCAAGTTTTTTCCTGATAGATGGAGGAGAATAGGGTAATCTCCACGATGATGTTGCGCTTGTGGGCCTCACTCAAAAAATCTTTCAGCCGGGCAAAGTAGGCCTCGTTCCATCTCGACAAATCGAACTTCGCCCGGTCGCTACCTACCTTCTGCCACGGGCCGAGGTACCTATCATGCTTGGGGGCGAGGGTGTTTTTTTCTATATTAAAATCCCCTTCTATTTCGTAGTAGGTACCCGTAAATATCCGGGTGTAGTTCATGCCTTCGTCGGCGAGGGTCGTTAGGTACTTTTTATAATCAAAGTCCGAATTTAACACGGCACCGTAGTGTTCTGCCGAAGTAATCAAGGCCGTTGCTTTACCCTGATAGACAAAATAATGCGGATTTTGGGGATGAAGGGCTATCGGATTACTTTGGCCCTGCGCCTGACCCACAGCAGCCAACAGGACATACATCAGCAACAGGAAGACTGGTTTTTTCATATCAATTGATTAAATTTCTCTTGCTCTGGACTCCCGACATAAGGGCATACTGATTTTCTTATACTTATCCGTCTCCGGTACTTGCCTCTAAGACCTGATCCTAATGACCCGTTTGTCAACTTCTTCCTTTGCCGAGCACGGTACGTAGGTCTTCCGAACGGAGACGGGGTTATCCATCAAGTGCAACGAGCAGATTAAACAGTATCAAAAGCAAAAGAAAGTGTCTAAACTAGCTTGCTCGTACTAAACATCATCAAAAATAAGATCATCCACCAGATATTCGCTGTCGTCAGATCGCAAGCCCCTTATGGCCCTATTTTTATGCATCCCAGAGCTGCGGCTTTAAAAATTCGTCCTTTTCTGCTTGACTTTATCTTGGAAGGATAATAGAACTAACCTCACACAATAGAGCATATCTACGAGCTTTTTATTAATTTGAAGCCAAATAGATCCCCTGTACATGCATAAGTGGCTAACGGTTTTGTTTGGTTTCATGACTGCGATCGTGCAAAGTCAACCCATGAATGACACCACCGACTGGATCAGTGGCAACCTTCCCCATTTCCGGACCCTCACTGTTGGGGATGGTCTCTCACAAAGCAGCGTAGTGGATGTGGTTCAGGATCGCACCGGTTATTGGTGGTTGGCTACACAGGATGGCCTGAACCGCTATGATGGGCGAAACATTACGATTTATAAGAAATACTTTGAAGACGTTACCCGGCCCACATACAGCCGTTTGGGGCGTTTGTTTGTTGATAAAGCCGGTGATCTATGGCTTTTGCCGGCCACGGGCTTGGCTGAACGTCGGAACGCTCAAACCGGAAAATTTGAAGTATTCCCTTTTCTCAAAGATGTAAGCTGTATTTTACAGGATTCCAAAGGCCGTTACTGGGCTTCTACTTATTCCAATGGGGTATATAGATTTGATCCGGAGGGCGGCATACTGGCGCAGTACACAGTGCCGGGCAGCGGCTATGACCTTTTTGAGGCTCGCAACGGCCAACTATGGTTGGCGGCAAGTTCAGGAATTTATTATCTTAAATCTACAAATGCGAAGTGGAGCAAGGTAGGTTCCGGAACCTTCTCCCCAAGTTTCAGCCGACTTGCCGAACAAGACGATGGTACCCTATGGGCGGGCACGCATAGTCAGGGACTTTACTATAAAAAGCCATCCGACACAACTTTTCGACTCTTCACCAGTTTTGGTGGAAAAAATTCACTGTCTCCTAATGTTTATACTTTGGCCCTGCACATCGATCAACAACAGCGGGTTTGGGTGGGTACCTATGGGCAGGGTGTGTATCAGCTCAATCCTGACACCCGTACGATCAGCCATTTTCAGGCATCCAAAACCCAATCCAATTCGCTGGCCTACGATGATGTTTTGGATATTTTTGAGGACCGAACGGGGGTGATAGTGGTAAGTACTGATGGGGGCGGTATTAGTGTGTATGATCCCGTATTAATAAAATTTGGGGGATACACGGCGAGTCAGGTACCACCGTCGGTAGAGGTAGAGCAAGTCAGGGCAATTTGTACCGATACAAATCAGACCGTCTGGCTGGGAACCTCCGGCAAAGGGCTGACCAGTTTAACAAAAAAAGGAGATTGGGCTACTTACAGGCTAAATGCCACCAATAATAGTTCACTTCCCAATGACCGGATCATGAGCCTGTTATCAAATCCGGACGGTACAATTTGGGTAGGGACGCAGGGGGCAGGTTTGGCCCGTTTCGATACCAAAGCCAATCGGTATACCTCCTTTGGATATAAAAGTGGATTCCCCGATCAAACCATTTGGTGTCTATTTCGCGACAGCAATGGAAGGCTGTGGGCAGGGACCCAAGCCTCGGGTCTGGTTCGATTTAATGGTGCAGGTAAAA
>JBBRDE010000200.1:0-10220 GCA_038204185.1 Cytophagales bacterium | reverse complement strand
TCAGGAGATCAATAATCCTCAGTAGTTCTTCCTTAGTTTCCATGTAGTTTGGCATAGCGTTACAAATTATCTTCAATAAATGAAAAATAAAACAAAATAATTCAGTCCACAACAAAATAGTCGATTCGTTTGGGCTAACGTTAAACCTTACACGCAGCAGCATGAAGAAGTCTTGTTTAGTAAGAAATGAAAAAAGTTGGTTGCCATAATAACTATATCTATTTTTAGAGCACTTTCATTTCATAACCAACCTAACCGCTATGCAGCATCGGTACCATCGCACCGGAAAACGGGAGTTTTTCCTCATTCTGGGGGCTCTTTTACTTTTAGGCACTTTCCCCTCCTATTCACAGAAAAAAACAAAAAAAGCAGCCTCTACATCCGAACGCTCTGCCCCCACCTTCGATAATGCCTTATTGAAAGGATTACGGTGGCGTAACATCGGCCCGTTTCGGGGCGGTCGTTCAATTGCCGCCACTGGCGTCAGGGGCCAGCCCTATACCTATTACTTTGGCGCCATGGGCGGTGGGGTCTGGAAAAGTGTGGATGGGGGCAACAATTGGTTTTCGAGCTCCGATTCCACATTTAAAGCCAGTTCTGTGGGCGCTATTGCCGTAGCTCCATCCAATGCCAATATCGTGTATGCCGGCACGGGCGAAACCGATATTAGGGGCAATATCTCCTATGGCGACGGAATGTATAAGTCCACGAACGCGGGCAAAACCTGGAAACACCTGGATCTGGACAAGGCCAGTGCTATCGGTGCCATACAGGTACATCCCACCAATCCCGATCTGCTGTATGTAGCGGCCATGGGTAATATTTTTGGTCCCAATCCCGAAAGGGGGGTATACAAATCCAAAGACGGCGGAGAAACCTGGAAACTGGTATTGGCCAAGAACGACAGTACCGGGGCAGTGGACGTAAAGATCGACCCTAACAATGCTCATGTGTTGTACGCCGCGATGTGGCAGGCTTATCGCAACCATTTTTCGATGAGCAGTGGTGGCTCCGGTAGCGGCCTCCATAAGTCAACTGATGGTGGTGAAACGTGGACAGATCTTTCCAAAAATCCCGGCCTACCCAAAGGAATCCTGGGAAAAATCGGCATTTCAGTCTCGCCCGTCAATTCCAATCGCCTGTATGCCATGATCGAAAACCAGCAGAAGGGAGGTCTTTACAGTTCCGATGATGCCGGAGCCACCTGGAAACTGGTGAATGAAGAAGCCTTTTTGAAACAAAGGCCCTGGTACTACATGAATCTGGCCGCCGACCCCAAGAATGAAAACGGCCTCATCGTACTCAATGTGAATGCCTGGAAGTCGTTCGATGGCGGTAGGACCTTCAAGGAAATCGAGGTACACCATGGCGATACCCACGATATCTGGATCAACCCTGATAATCCCGACAATTTTATCATTGCTGATGATGGCGGCGCAGAAGTTACATTCAATGGGGGGGGTACCTTTACTGAAGTGGACATTCCCACCGCGCAATTTTACCATGTGCATACCGATAACGAATTCCCCTACAACGTTTATGGTGCCCAGCAGGACAATAGTACCGTCCGGATTCCCAGCCGCACCGCCGGCTACTCCATTACCGCTAAGGACTGGTGGCCTGTAGCGGGGGGCGAATCCGGCTATGTGGTGGAAGATCCCCTAAACCCAGATATTACCTACGGTGGTAGCTATGACGGATACCTTAGTATTTATAACAAAAAGACAGAAGAAGAGCAGCTCGTTAATGTCTATCCCGAGTTTTATATGGGCCATGGCTCCGATTCCCGTGAATACCGTTTCCAGTGGACGTATCCGATTATGTTTTCTCCCCACGATCCGAATGCTTTGTTTGTGACCTCACAGTATGTTCACAAATCCATGGATCGTGGTCACAGCTGGGAAAAGATTAGTCCCGATTTGACCCGACACGACTCTTCCACCATGGGTGCCAGCGGTGGGCCAATCAGCAAGGACAACACGGGTGTAGAAACCTACGCTACTATTTTTGCGTTTGCCGAATCTCCACTCGAAAAAGGCGTTTTTTACGCTGCTTCGGACGATGGGCTAATTCACATCAGTAAAGACAATGCCAAGACGTGGGAAAATATTACTCCCAAGACCTCCCTACTGCCCGAGTTTGCTCTGATGAGCATCGTGGAGGTTTCACCACACGATCCGGCTACGGTCTATGTGGCGGCCACCCGCTACAAACTGAATGATTTCAAGCCCTACCTGCTCAAGTCGACCGATTACGGAAAATCGTGGAAACTCATCACGAATGGCATCCCTGACGACCAGTTCACCCGGGTCATTCGGGAAGACCCCACCCGGAAAAACCTACTGTACGCGGGTACCGAGCAGGGTGTTTGGGTTACTTTTAACGGAGGAGATGTATGGCAGCCCCTACAACTTAACTTACCTACCACTCCCATCCATGACCTGGTCATCCAGAAACGCGAGAACGACCTGGTGGTGGCAACGCACGGGCGATCCTTCTGGATTCTGGATGATCTTACCCCCCTATACCAAATAAATGCCGACATTGCAAAGGCTGATGAGCATTTATTCAAACCTAGTCACGCCTACCGCGTGGGCGGGGGTGTACGAAAGGAAGACGTCCCTACGGCGGGCGAAAATGCCCCCAATGGCGTAGTCGTACGGTACTATTTGAAAAACCTACCTGCTGGCGAACTCAAAATGCACTTCCTGACGATGGGTGGCGATACGGCAATCAGCTACTCAAGCCGGATGGACAAAAAGGGAAAACCCCTGAAAATTGCCAAGGAATTTTACTCCGATGAAACCATCACGCGCCCCGGTACGCTGCCTGCTCAGACGGGTACAAACGTTTTTGTGTGGGATATGCGCTATGCAGATGCGACCGAAGTAGATGGCACCAACATTATGTGGTCCGGGTCGGGGGTTGGCCCCAAAGCAGTACCGGGTTCATATCAGGTACATCTCTACACAGGGGACCGGCTGATTGGCAAACAGGATTTTAAAATCTTGAAAGATCCCCGCACCAAAACTTCCGATGCCGACTTCCGGGAACAATTCGAACTGGCCATGAAAATAAACGACAAGCTATCCGAAACCCATAAGGGTATCAATAAACTTCGTAGCATTCGTAAGCAGGTGGACGCCCATATTGCTTCGGTCAAGGATTCTTCGGAAACCAAGAGATTGAAGGAGTTAGCCAAACCCATGCTGAACGAACTGGAAAAAATTGAAAATGCCTTGATGCAGCCCAAATCGAAGGCGGGTCAGGATGCGCTCAATTTCCCAATCCAGCTCAACGATAAATTGGCCGGTGTGAAAACAGTGGTACTGTCGGGTGAAACCAAACCCACCAAATCGTCTTACACGGCCTTACAGGACTTATCGAAGCGGATCGATGTTCACTTGAATAAACTGGCCGAAGTCGTCAATCGAGACGTACCCGCTTTCAATCAGGCCGCCCGTCAATCCGAAATAAAGGCCATCATCATTAACTAGCGAAACGCCAGGGTTCATTTTGCCACACGAAGGCAGATGTGTATCTTTGCCTTTAGAAACAAAAACAATTCAGTACGCAATGAAAATCGACAATCTCCGAATCTTAACCCTTGCATCCATCGTACTGGCTGCTGCGTTGAGCCGGCTCCTGCCCCATCCGTTTAATTTCACGCCAATTGGCGCCATAGCCCTTTTCGGAGGGGCGCAGTTCGCCCGTAGATATCTGGCGTTTCTCGTGCCATTGGCCGCTATGCTGGTTAGTGACTTCCTCATCGGTTTTCATGGTACCATGTGGGCGGTCTACCTGGCTTTTATCCTGACGGTTCTGATTGGCATGGGCTTATTGCAGAAAATTACGGTAGGTAGGGTTTTCGGTAGCGCTATTCTTTCCTCTATACTGTTTTTTCTAATCACCAACTTTGCCGTTTGGTACGGTTCAGGCGGATTTTACCCCCAGACACTGGGGGGCCTCGCAGCCTCTTATGCCGCTGGATTGCAGTTCTATCAGCAGGATTTCTTCGGCAATTTGTTCTTCAATACGGTTATGGGAGACCTGTTTTTCTCGGCCGTGTTATTTGGAGCGTACCAATTGGTTAAAAGAAAGGTACCCGCTTTTTCGGTAGCCAGGTAGATAACCAATTTCACATAAAAAAGCGCAGCGACGGGCATTAATTGGCTGTCGCTGCGCTTTTTTGTGGTTGTTGGGGTAATTGAAAGTTCATTATATGCACTCGGGGAATCTGGTCCACGCTTGTCACCCAACTCGGGCATTAGGACCAGGGGCAATATACTTAGGCAAGTTTCACCTGAGTTCAGTCAGGCAATAGCAAAACACTATTCAAACCTCCCGGCCCCTACCGAAAATACCCCGAACGGATCCCGAAGGCAAAGGATAACCGCGTTGAATCCGCACATTGTGATCAAAGAATTCGATGGCTCGCTGTATTCGCCGATTCTCCACGGCAGAAAAATAAGGCTTCCCTTTTTTAAAGTTCACCAGTCTGACATCCAGCTTATAGACCGTACCTTCGGGAAATTGACTGATAGAACTGCGCAGACAACGAATTTTGAGCTCACCAGGTACCCGCTGTCCGCACAACGTCCTGAGTGTGGGGGTGCGGGTACGGGGGTCTATACTCATTTTGGCAAAAACATCCAGGAAAAGACTTTTATTTAGTTCCGGAAGCTGCTCTACCAGGGAAAGTTGCATGGGTATAAAGAGGTTTACACGGCAAAATTTAAACTTTTTTTGCCAAAACACATATATTTTCTAAAAAAACACGGTCTGAGCAAGTCTGAATGTATTGCAGTGCGCCTCGACAACATCGGCCAATCGGACCGAGTATCCCCCACCCATTGTGATCACCAAAGGTACCCCCGCCCGCTGGCATTGCTCGAGTACCAGTTTGTCACGCTGACGGCACCCATCGCGGGTCACGGCCAAATGTCCCAATTTATCAGTCTTTAAAATATCGACGCCCGCCACAAAAAAAACAAAATCAGGCATAAAGTCTCGAAAGAGAGCGGGTAATGTTTCGGCTATAATCCCAAGATATTCGTCGTCCGTGGTACCCGTTGGCAGCGGAATGTCCAGATCGGAGGTCTCTTTCCGGAGTGGGTAATTGTCACGTCCATGCATTGAAAACGTAAAAACCCGCGGTTCCTGCTGAAACATGACGGCAGTACCGTTTCCTTGGTGAACATCCAGATCGATAACCAGAATCCGGCGGACCAGCTGTTGTGTAAGCAGATAGTGGGCGGCAATACCTACATCGTTTAAAAGACAAAACCCCTCTCCTTTGTCAGGGAACGCGTGATGGGTACCCCCCGCTATATTCATGGATACGCCACGAGCGAGCGCAAAATGGCAACATTCGAGGGTACCCTGGGCAATGGTCGTTTCGCGGTGTACAAGTTGGGCAGTCAGAGGAAAGCCAATGCGGCGAACCATGCGCGGCGACAGATTTAACGTTTTAAGATCCTTCCAGTAGTCATAATCATGAACGCCAAGAATCCATTCTTCGGCCAGTTCGCCAGGTTCAAAGAAGTTATCCAAAGTACAGGTACCCTCCCGAATCAATTGCTCGGGTATCAGCTCGTATTTGACCATGGGAAACCGGTGACCATCAGGTAGCGGATGGGAGTACCATGATCCGTGGGCAATTTTTAGCATCGACGATTCGCTTTTTAATTCCTTTCCAACCATTCGCGGCCGGAATGAATCCCTTATGAAGCAACCCAACTCGATACGGCACAGTTTTGTTACTAGCTTACAGAGGGCTTGCTCCTTTTTGAATATGCTACAAACTAATGGAAATAGCGCCAGGCATGCACATCGGGCAAGCCGGACGTTCGGCCCATATAAAATGTTTTCGGTCGAAAAACCGTTAAAGTATTACGAATTCAATAATAACTAATTCATGAAGTACTCCAAATTAATCGCTCTGGCAGGTTTGCTTGTCTTTTTAACAGCCTGCAACAATGATCCACTTAAAGATCTTTCGGTGGAAGAATCGCAGGTGTTTATCACCAACCATGACGAATCCGTCAACTTCAAACAATACAAAACATTCAGCATCCTCGATTCTGTATTGGTAGTCGGCAATCAGGGAAGGGGAGCCAGCCTGACGGATCTGGACATCAAATTCCTCAACAGCGTAGTTCGGAATATGCAAAGCCTGGGATATAAGTATGTTGGCCCTAAGGAAAAACCCGATGTGGGCATCAACGTAGCCCAGGTTCGTAATGCATATCTTAACGTGGTTTCTCAGCCTCTGTCGCCTTATGCGGGGAACTACTGGGGAGGTGGGTACGGCTATGGCTATGGTTCGGGCTACGGATATGGGTATCCTTCTACCTATTCCTACTATCAGACCCAGGAAAACTACTGGTACCTTGAAATGCTGGATTTCAAAAATCCCGACAATCAGAACAAAAAGCTGAATGTGATCTGGAACGCCGAAATTCGCGGTAATGGCCTTTTTGATGCCGAATATATTGACGGTGTGATTGAATCTGTCTTTAAACAATCTCAGTACCTTAAACTTAACTAAGCCCCGCATTGGATTGCCAACCCCGAACTAGCTTAATCTCATTCCCCAAAAAATATTCTATGAAGTTTCTGACCACCACGCTTTCACTTGTATGCCTGAACATAAGTGCATGGGCCCAGCAACAACCGCAATTATATAACCTCCCGACGCCCTTTGAACGATACTCGCACTATAATCTGACAGTACGGGGCGGGGCGGCCATACCGATGGGGGCTTTTTCCAGCGGATATATTGATAAAACAACGATTCAAAATTACTCCATTGCCCTCGACTGGATTTTACAGAAACCAGTATCGATAGGCCTGGAATTTGGTAAAACATTCTTTTCCCAGAAGTTACCCCGTGCCATGTATGAGTTAGACGGTCAGGAGGTTTCCGCTGTCCAGACCCGAACAATTGGGCTTATGCCCATTCAGGGGGTGGTGAGCTACTACTTCGCGGGCACCAACGCCTCGATCCGCCCGTATGTACAACTGGCGGCGGGTGCTGATTTGCTGGATTATACCCTCTACTACGGCAGCCTGGCCAACCAGCAGCAAGCCTTAAAATTCTCTTACGGAGCAGCGGCCGGGGCAAAGTTTTTGTTCAAAAGTGATGGAAAATTCGGAGCCGATCTGCGAGTTAAGTACAATCAGACTTCCCTCAACTTTGACTACGTCGACAAAGGCGTAAGCCAGGTCAATGCCACCGTGGGATTGTTTTATCGCTGGTGGTAGGCTGCTGTATTTCCCATCCTAATGCCTCGTAGAAACTTGTTTAGACATCCGTATTTCCTTTTTATTTCTGCCTTAGCGCTTCTGGCGACTACGGGTACCTGGGTATGGAAAAGATTTGGCCCTACAACCTCTGTGGCTTATATCGCACAAAGTGACGGATTCCCCCTGGCCCGGAATGTGGTGAATAACCCGGCCTGCAACCTCAGCATCAAGCATTACAAGCAAATAGGCCGGGAAATGCAGTTCGAGCTCTACGCCGCGCAGGGCGGCTTGGCTCCCTATACCGTCGAAATCGGGCAGAAGGGCCAAAAATTTCAATTTAAGGGGGTATCTCACCGGGCTGGCATCTGGCTCACGCTGCCCAATCTTCGGTTGTCCGATGGCCCTGCCACTATCCGGATAGCCAGTGAAAACAGCCGTGACTGTGTCACTGTGGCCGAATTTGATTTTTCCGCCACCAAAGCGCGGGAGATTCTTTCACAGGCCCTTTGGATCAGACAGGGTAGCGACGATCTTATGCTGGATGTACGGCCAATCGAGCAGAATGGCAAGCTATATTTGAAAGATTTTGCCAACTACCAGGATGGCCGCAATCGAGTCTATCTTATTGATAACATGATTGTCAATGGACTCGAAAATGGGTTGGAGATTCAGCCGGGATACCTGTATTCGGTGATTGCCTGCTGGATCGACGCCCCCTACCAGGAATGGTGGAACAAACTGCGAAATCGTTCGATCCGGCAACAAAACGTCTGGATAGACAAGCTACCCGGCTCACCGAAAACGGCTTCCGAACTCATTCCCATTCCCATACCCGATTGGTTTGGCCTTTCCCGTAACTTCAACGTTCAATTTGATACCCAATTTCCCGAATTTGCGCCCATTGCTGGGAAGCTGGTCATGCAGTACCGACTCAATGCCGATGTTTCGCCCGCCAATTATTTCAAGCGCGGTATCACCCACCTACCCCGCTGGGAGGAAACTGTATCTCCTGCCAAAACCCACTGGACTGAACCGCCCGGCTATTTTGGCGACAAGAACGAAGCCTGGTTCTCGTCCCTTTCGAGGGCGGAGGTAGAAAAATGGGCCGACGGGGTGTACCCTTCGGGCGTGTACGCCTTCGATTTTGAATTCTGGAACCGCGATTACCCTCCCGCCATCAAGGAGAGGCTGATCTGGTTTTCAAAGCGCTTGAAAAAGCGCGTACCCACCATGCAGATTTTTGACTATTGGGGAGGAGCGGCCTACCACAATCCCAATTTCTGGCATAAATTCGGTATTGATCCAGCACCCTTTAGCGCCCACTACAAGAATCCCAAACCTACCTACGGGAATTTAGAGCCGCTGGCCAACGGAGATAAGCTATCTGATTATTTTTCGATTACGCCCGTCGATGTGTATCCTAAAAGCTTTTTTAGCGGTGATGCCGACGGCATAACTCCTAATAATTACCTATTGCTCTCCTCAATCCACACCGCCCGAATCAACCGATTGTTTCCTTCGCAAAAAAACAATAAAACGATTTGGTTTGCCTGGAATCGCTACATGCCCTTGCATCAGGATCCTTCCGTACCCTGGAACGTAAAAACCACCGCCCCCGCCGGGGAGTTGCAATTCGATCAATTGGTGATGATGCCTGCCAGCCAGGCGCTGGCCATGTCATTGTTCTCCCTGATTGAATCAGACGGTTATTACCTATGGCACGACAATCAGGCCTGGGGTAAGGGTGTAAATAATTATCAGCTCGATGCCCAAAAAACCGAGGGCTACCAGTGGTTTCCAGCAGATGGGAAGACTAGCATCTCGTCGCTCCAACGTCCCAATCAGGGTTCCATATCGCCCCGTTACTGGGACTACCCGACAGAATTCTACGCCCTGGGCAACTGGATGGCCAAGCAGGTGGAGGATGTTTTGGTGGGTGGTGAAAAGCACGATTTAGATTACAAGGTAGGTAGCGACTGGCACAAAACCACGGTAGATCAGGCAGTCATTTCTGCCAAACTTCGGCATCCGTTTGTCCTTTCGGTGGTGAATAAAGGTTCGATCGTAGTACTGGCCGTAGATTCCTTCCAAAAGCCCAACGTTACCCGGCAACTGTCAATACGGCTTCCCAATGGTAAGGATGCGCAAATTCAGTTGTACGGCAACTGGCCTGCGTTATATCGGGGTACCCTATAACACAGATTTCATACTGTGCTCTGGTCTAGCTCTGGCTGACCCCGCCGATCGGCTTCCCTATATTAATCGGTAGCTTTACGACCTGGCGGCTCCGAGTACGCCTCCAGCAGCTGGTGGAAGGCATAGAAACAACGTAAGCAGACGCCCATCCCCATCTTTTGTTATAGCGATTCGCTTCAAAGCGGGATCCGTTCTTCAAGTTCATCAGAACCTCGGTCTGGGAGCTGCCTTAGTAGGCTACCCGATGTGACCGGCTGGCGCATAAGGCTCTTACGTAGGTACTCGGTTTCGAGTTCGAGGATTTTCGCCTTCAGCGTGGAATTTTTCTGCCGATTGAGGGTGTCGGTCTTGCATACTTCCTTCTTTTCGGGGTTCCAATCTTTCGCCCGCACCGAAATACCCGAGGATACCCGTCTTTTTTTTCGCAACTGGGGGATCCGAATCTGGTTTGTGTGGCTACCCTCTTTTTTCTGGTACGAATCCAGTTCGGCATCGAAGGTTATGAGGCTCATGAATTCACGAACATTTCTTGATAGTCGTTACGCCCGGATACTACCGGAAAAAGAAAAAACCACCCTCAGGATGTCCTGAGGGTGGTTTTTTAGCCGTATCACATAGTACTAAATAGTACTTTTGTGACCCATAGGGGAATCGAACCCCTGTTTCAACCGTGAAAGGGTCGTGTCCTAACCGCTAGACGAATGGGCCGACTGGTCCCTTAATTTTCGTGTAGAAAACACACTTGCCTTTCAATTCCGTTTCCTTTTCCTGAAAAC
>JBBRDE010000199.1:0-10268 GCA_038204185.1 Cytophagales bacterium | reverse complement strand
CACAGTGGTGTAATTCAACTCGCTTTTGGACCGGAACCCGATGGTGCCGTCTTCCATGACGGGTACCGGAATCGTAATATTGCTACCGCTGCGCTGAACCGCCACTGAAGCGGTGGTGCCTTTGAGGGAATCCAGGGTTTGCTGCAATTGATGAAAATATTGAATTGGCTTTCCGTTGATAGCTACGATGCGGTCTCCCACTTTCAGGCCCGCTTTTTCGGCGGGTAGTCCTGCCACGATTTCGCCAATGCTAAAAGGCTCGATGGGCCGAATGAAGGCACCCCGCTGTTCAGAGTCCGAAAGTTGTTCGATAAAACTATTGGGAACATCCACGTCCACCTGCTCGCCGTTCCGGTCGACGGTATAGTAGCTGTCGCTGCCCAGAAACACATCGGAGCTTACAACTTCGCTGTAATTGGTAAAGTCTTTTCCGTTGACCGCCACGATTTTATCACCCGTGCGCAGACCGATTTCCTGAGCCAAAGGGCCGGCCACAATGCCATAGCGGTTCATTTCTTCTTTGGACAGAAAACTATCTCCCTGCTGGTACGCAATAGCCACAAAAATGATAACCCCCACCACGATGTTGACGATAATACCTCCCAGCATCACGATCAGCCGTTGCCAGGCGGGCTTGGCCCGGAACTCCCAGGGCTCGGGTTCATTGGTCATCTGCTTGGTATCCAGCGACTCGTCGATCATGCCCGAAATTTTCACAAAACCACCCAGAGGAATGGCCCCGATTCCGTACTCGGTCCCGCCCCGGTGAATGCTCCATATTTTGGGAGGAAAGCCGATAAAGTACTTTTCGACCCGCATGCCAAACATCTTAGCCGTAAGCAAATGGCCCAACTCGTGCAGTCCTACCAGAATAGACAACCCCAGAATGAGTTGCCCGGCCATAATTACTATTTCCATGTATACTATTGACGTAAATAAGTGGGAATCAAATCCCTGCGTTAACTATTTTCGATACACCCGTAAGAAATAAACCGCAAAGATACACAAAAGGTGTCGCTTACCCTGCATCTTTTTCATTTACTCTATTCGCTCCCAACCTCATGAGCCGGAAAGCTATTGCTAACGTGAAGTGCAAATAAAGGATTGTAGATGCGCCTGTTTTTTGCAAAAAAAATCAAGAGGAGGTTATTGGTCCCGGAAGATCAGTTTGGACCTCTGCATCGATAAGGCGGCGATGGATCAGGCACCTCATTGCAAAAATAGGAAAGCTGGAAATTATGAATCAATCCACACCTCAAGTTGTCCCAGAGGTACCTTATCGTTGGCGATGTAGTTGACCGGCAATTGGCTTGCCGAATACTTGATATTCTTTGAACTCAGCGTTTTCAGGATCAGTCCTTGCATGAAATCCGCCATGCCCTTATCCTCCTTGTGAAAGTATTTCACCGAACTACTGAATTTCACACGGTCGCCCATGTGCTCTATGGCGGGCACGATGGCCCCTTTGTCTTTTAATGCCTGACGGATTGGTTCGGATACCCGGCTACCCCGTCGATCTTGTATATACACAATATACCCAAAGCAGGCATCCCAGGTGTCGGCATTGGTTGACGAATATTTCTTATAAGCTCCCGGTCTGTTGGCATAGCTAGGTGATAGTGTTACCGAAGCAGGTAGGTTTTCTATCAGGTATTTCTCGCGAAAGTCGTTTAACTGGTTTTTCAGATCCAAAATGCTATCGTTTTGGACTTCCAATTGGGCATAGCTTACTTTCAGATCCTCTTTACTCTCCTGCAATTGAAAGTACAGGTACACCGTAACCACGATGAAGAGTATCGCCAGAATCAGGGCGATGACGCTCTGCTTTCGGAGGGAGGTCACTTCCTGTAAAAGGCCCCTTTTGGCTTCTTGGGAATTATCAAATTCTTCTAGCATGGATGTATCGGTTTTCAGGAAAATAGGCCCGTTTTTCGAATCGTCGCCACATCGAGTAGTTCGTGATTTAGTTCCAGGGTTTTATATCGCTGCTGGTTCTTATAGAAATAGTAAGCCAGGGCTATGGAGAAGAGTCCGAACGTGGCAAACTGGATGTCTTGCTTGAAAAGCACGAAATAGCCAACGATAAGTATCCCAAGTACAAAAAGTGCAACGATGGCGATACTCATTGCTTTCTCCAATAGCGAATCGCCCACGACGATGTCTTTTCGGGTTGGGGTCACGTAGGTAATCTTCCACCAGTCCAGGCGGTCCAGTTCCTGTTCGTATTTCCGGTCTTTCACGTACAGCTCCCAGCGGTCGCGGTCGTCTTCGGAACCGGTCACCAGCCCGCGCCAGATGATGGGTGCCGTAGCTAGCGAATCCAGACCGGTATGCTTCCTTTTCAATTCGTTCAGAGCGTGCTCGAACGCACCCCGGATGGTGTAATCCCGCGTGCTAAGTGCCCGGTAGAAGGTATCGGCAAACTCCCTGGCAATACCATCACTGATTTTCCCCTTAGTGGCAATCACGATTTTGACATTGTTATCAAAAAGCAGCTTCACCTGATCGTAGGTGGCGCAGCCGTTCAGTACCACCAGCTTGAGGTTTTGAGCTTCGCCCAGCAGACCCGCCAATCCGCGGGCATTGCTGGCCCCATCTTTGAACAGCAGATGCTTACTCAACGCATGTCCACTAAAATGGAAGAGAATGATGCGGTTTTTGTAGTTGCGTATATCCTCGGCCACTTTATCGCCGTTGGCGCTGCCCCGGGCAGGAAAATCTACGTCAAAATACCGGTCCGAACCCACCTGAATCTGATGCTGCTCCCAGGCCTCAGCAATTGATTCGTATTCGTCTTCCAGAAATTTGAGATAGTTGTTCTCAGCATCTCCGCTTTGGGAAAAGTACGATAAAATGACGGGTCGGTACATGGCAATTAGTATTTCGGGGCGATAAAGCGATCAGGTACTATGGCTATGCTTGTTTCTTCAAGAGTGTCAATATATCTTCTGCATCCTCATCGTCGCTATTGAAACCTACCTGCACGCGTCCCAGTTCGAAGGCGTCTTCGTAGGCGAGGCCTTCGCCCAGTCCCTGATAGAAGCCGATGGAAAAATTGATGGCTTCGTTATCCCCAATCTTTGCCTGGGTACCTACTACTACCGGAATACTGTCGGCTACTATTTCCGCCTGGGATTTGGAGAAGCAGGCGTTCAGGATCAGACATTCGATTTTTAAAACCTTTTTTAAAATGCCAAACAGCTTTTGGAGTGCCTGCGTGGAGGCCAGTTGGGGCGCCTCGCGCTCGTTGACCAGGAATATGCCCTTGGAGGAGCCATGTCCCGAAAAGTGGACGATTGTAGGTTTCTCACGCAACAGGGTTCTCGAAAAATCAAAGCCCGTCACTTCAAAAAGTGTCGTATACAGAAATTCGTCGCGGCGGGTAGACATCAATAGCTCCTCCCGGATTTTGTTGGATTCCCGACCCAGCAGCAACCCAGACTTAGAATCAGCCGCCAGGAATACGATCTTTTTCTTTATTTGGCTGGCGACTTGTTCCAGACTTTTGGTCATATCCCCATTTACGCGAATGGATTTTTCGAGTACTTCCATATCCTGGGTCTTTCCCCCAAAGTGTGCCGATACCCTCAAAAATATTGAAAAAGTACCCGCTTTCAGGGGCATCACGCTGATTTTCCATTCGGTGAAATTACCCCGGCGAATCGCCTGCCGCTCCGAACTAATGGCCCCAATGGTAAAGTTTGCGCCATTGGAGGGGTCCACCAGTTTGACGCTCATTTCATTGGTAATCCGGATAGCCGCGTGGGTACTACCCTCGCTGATTCGAATCGCTTCCAGCGCCACCTCCTCACCCCCAATTCGTACCGTACACACCACAGCCTGGTTCTGCTGCATTACATCCGGAATTTCATAATCCAGTTGTCCGGCCCGAAATACCGAAGCGTCTCCGTCTTCGGTATCACTCCCTTCGGCTTCAATCACCTCCTGTGGAATGTCGATCGTTATGCTGTGAGGTTCCGACTCCATCTCTAGCGGCAAATCCGCTTCCATGCTGGCTTCGTGTCCATCTAGCCCTACCTCGGGGGGACCGGCCATCAGATACCGGAACGGTACTAAGCGTAGCTGGTCCCCTTCGTCCAGCTGTTCGATGCCAAAGTGCTCATACGAACCGTCTCCGGCAAGCATCTCTTGTATTTCGTTGAAATTTATGGAGTACTTTCCAACCTGGGTTTTGTCAGGGTCAAGCGGCATGTTTAGTGCAATCAGATCGCGCACCTGAGCGCGCACAAGTACCTCACCGGGTTGGATCAGGTCGTTAATTGACTTTTTTTTTGAGCCTTAACCCGTTCAATCTCTTTTATGAACTTATCCCCCACCAACTGGAAACCGGGATCCGTCGGGTGGATTTCGTCAAACCAGCTATTCCGTACTACCAGCCCACGGGTATCCACAAAGGTTACTTTATCCTTAAATTTAGGTTTGTTGACCAGCGCCGTCAGTCTGCTTGCAAATTCATCCAAAATGAAGTGAATCAGTTTTTCCCGCTCGGCCTGCGGGGCGATCTTTTTGGCAATCATGTGCTTGCCGCTCCAACTCTGTTTCTTCGGGGTTGCCTTTGTATCTACCGGGATGATGTAGTCATAGCAATGCACTAGAATATGCAGGTCTTTGTATTTATCCAGCAGTTCGGTAAACATTTCATCATACTGGCTGGAAAGCGTGATCATCGTCTTGAAGAACTTCTCATTCAGGTACCGTTTGGGTGTATCGTCAGCGGCATCGGGTGTTTCGCGCAGAAAGAACTGAAATTCATCACCCAATACGTCGTTGCCGCCGCCGCTGACTAGGAAAATCTTGGCCTCTTCTTCCTCAATAGCATTAAAGTACTCCTTTTTCTTTAAATAATTTTTGAGCGTATCCCCGGCTTCGGCAAAGCTGCGGATGGCGTAGCACTTGTAGAGCTGGTCGAGGGTATCCTGTAACAGAATCGGGTACTGAAACCACGAATCTCCCTCGGCCACGATGCGCAATCGGTTTGGGTCTTTTTTCAAGTTTCGGTAGCGCTTGCGACGCTGGGCGGTTTCGATTTTGTTGCCCAGGAATAGTTTGATGTCATCAATAATTCCCCGTTCATCAGCGGGTACCACGATTCCCTTTTTCAGTTTCCAGATGGTGGGCTGACCCGTTTCATCGGCTTCTACCTCGCAATAGAGCCCGGCGGCGAAGTAGGTGGTTTCGTCCCATTCGAGCAGGGTTTGTAGGGTTTTAGCCGGAATCTGGTTAAATACTGGATTTTTAAATACGAGATTTAAGGTTTGGGTACCCCAGCCCGAAAATTCGACGGGCTCATCATTGGTATCCAATCCTCTGGGTATATCAAATCCTCTTCCTCTATCCCGGCTAGTCAAAGGTTTAGGAAGTTCTTCTAACGTCAGTGCTTCGGCCACAAACTCTTCGGTGCTGATGATGAATTTAATGGCTTCTTCGGTTTGGGGCCAGTTGTATTCCATTTCTACGGCCCCCATTTTAAGGTTGATGCGGTCTTTGCCGTTGGGACCCAGTAACAGAGATTTCCCCTTTTCCAATAGCTGTACCCGTTGCGGCAGAAAGTCTAGAAAGCACTGAAATTCTTTGCTGAGGTAAGCCGCGCAAAAGTAAAGATCCTGGTCTGTGGTGTTGGTAACTTTGATCTGAATCGTACCCTTCCAGGCATTACCAACTTTTTCGTAATCCAGATTAGCCGTATTTTTAGTAATATTGATAGGTGCTGAGGTACCATCAGCCTGTATTCGTGTCAGTTCAATGGTAAGAGGCTGGGCTGGAAAGTTAGCCTGCTTGTCCTCATTTTGCAGGTTTTTGATAAAATGCCAACGCGATACGTGCTGTAAGGTAGCAATCGTACCTGACGTATCTTTGGTACCATCCTTCATTACATAGATGATCGGACGAGTCAGCGGCCGGTAGGGGTCATCGGGTCGGGTGAGGTACGTTTCGCCGCTGTGTACGTGCAGGGAGTAGTCGGCGGGCTGTGCCTTTCCAGTATCGTTTTCCTTCTTGCCCTTGCCTTTATTGGCGGCTTTTTCGCCCCCAAAAGAAAATCCTCCGCTGGCATTTTTCAGCAGCTCGTCGGTGAGTTCCCCTACTTCTTTGAGCGTGCCGTCGTGGTTTTCCAGTTTGAGTACCAGCTCCTGTTGCAGGAGTCCGGCCACTTCGGCTTTGTAGGTGGTATTGTTATCGAGTCCAGTTGCATCGAGTAGCGTATAATCCACAAATACCCCTCCCTTGCGTACTGTGGGGGTGAAAGTTTTCTTCGGATCCTTTGGATCGTACAAGGTTATTTGGGAACCGGACTTCATGCCGTGGATGGCCCCTACGTTCAACTGCCAGCCCTGCTTGCTGTTGCGGGTAGCCTCACAAATCATCTTTTGTGGGTCAATGGTGCGGTTCAGGAAGCCGGTATTCAGTAGTTTTTCGGCGTCGTTGGGCAGGTACACGCGGGGAGTTTGCTCGAAGCCCGCCCGCATGTACTGCCGGATGCGGCTGCGGAGGGTATTGTACGAGATGTTACCGCCGCTATCGGTGAGCATTTTTAGGAGGGTTTTGGTAAATACCCCCTCCCGCGCTACTTCCAGCGCCACCTGATCCGACTCGCAGGCCGCCATTTGTACGTGGGTACCCTGGGGCAGGAAGTCAGCAGGCTTTTTGCCGTTGACTGAGGACTTTTGAATGGTTTTACTGAAAAGGAATTCGTCCCAATTCCGCATGGGAAAGGCATTACCGGCCTTATCGGTGACGCGGCGCTCGTTTCGGTCGGGGTAGTTGGCTTCGGTGACGCCCGCGTTGCGGGTGTTGTCGCCCGAGTGGCAGCAGTCAAAAATCGTGACGATGTGGGCCTTGGTTTTTTCCGAAAGTTCACGGATCAAGTAGCGCAGTTCCTTATCCGTGAACAGGAATTGCGAGGATTTGGTGGTACCGCCGTCGTGGCAAACTATGCATTCCAGCGCCTCGTCGGTTTCGTCCCAGATCGGGTCGGCCTTCTCCTGGGTACCGTGGCCCGAGAAATAAAACAACACGGTGTCGTCTTTGGTAGCCTTGCTCAGAAACGTTCGGAATCCGTCGGCAACGCCCGCGCGGTTGGCGGCGGCATCGGTCAATAACTCTACCTTGGCCTCGAAGTCGGTGTTGTTTTTCAGGTACCTGCCGACAGCCTTCACGTCGTTGACACAGCCTTGCAGTTTGCGTACCCGGTCGTAGTTGTCAATGCCCACGAGTAGGGCGTAAATTTTTTTCATTGTTTTAGCTGGACTAGGGTTCAGGAGATCTTTGTCTTCGTAGTCATTGGGATTATAGCCTTCATTATCCGTGGCTTCCTCCTCAGGCGCGAGGGCGCCCCGGCTGCTGGGAAACTGCGCTTCTATTTCTTCCTCGGAGGTGAGTACTTCTTCGAGGCCTTTCGCGCTGATTTCCTTGGGGGCGGTGGAGGTGTACACCGAAGCCTGCACGCCTTCCACCACTGTGGCCCAGTTGAAGGCCGGGCCGAGGTCCCACTTGCCGCTGCTGCGGTAGTTGACGTGCGAGACGATACCTTTAAATTTCACCACCTCTTGATCAACGGCATATCGCTTGTCTGTTGGCAGGAACTGCCGGGGGATGTTGTATTGGGTGGTGAGGTACCTTAGCAGGATAATCAGGCTGTCGATTTGCTCGGGGGTGTAGGTAGGGTAGTAACTTTGCTCGCGGAACGGCTCATCAAGTTTGGTGTAGGCGGCCTTGTTATCCAGGGTACAGTAGACATCCACCGGGCTGACTTTCCCCGTGTTTTTATCTTTGACGCGGGAATAGATCGTTTCCAGGTTTCCATCTTTGGGCACCAGAAAACCATAGTTGGATATCTCGATGCCGATGGTGGCTTTGTCCTGTGCATTGCCCGTACCCGCGTTGCCCACGCCCGCCCCCAAATGCCCCGACCAGAACTTGGAAGAAAACAACTGGTAGATGGTACCATCGCGACCAATGACAAAGGGCACAGAAACGTGGCGGTCCTGCGTCGTGAGGGTAATCATGTCCGAGCGGACATTCCCGGCGGTGAAGTGGAGGACGATGCGCTCTTTTTTGTGTTCCGTTTCGAAGTAATAGTTGCTGCGGTTGGGTTTGAACAGTTGCCCGTTCAGCGTCAGGTTTTCGTTGGGTAAGGGCAGGGAAAAAGCCTTGAGCGCGGAAGCCGCTTCCGTACGGAAGCGATCCTCGATCTGGGTGAGGGTATCGAAGCGCATGGGGAAGGTAGGTTTAGGAATTTCGTAGCGGATTCTGAAAAAGAAATTTACGACTAATTTCCAGCTAAATGACTAAAATTTAGTAAACGGTAGAATCTCGTTCCTAATCTTCAAGAACAAAGGAGTTCTCCCTTATCTAGTCCATACATTCTAGCCATCTGGGTGGGCATCTCCTGAAATTTTTCTGGATAAAACCAAAAACCAACCTTAGAATCACGTACCTCAAAACAAAAAAAACCGGAGGCAAACGCCTCCGGTTTTTCAATAATCTGACACCAATTTTAAAGTAGTTTTAATGGTATGGCATTTAATAGGCTGTTTAGTAGGCCGTATTCTGCGGATCGAAGTTCGCCCAGCCGGTCGTCCAGTCGCTAGCACCGAAGGCACCGCGGTAGGCCGTGGCGTCGAAGCCAGCGGGTAGGGTGGCGCCACCGCTCAGCAGGGGTGAACCCGCCTTGGGCACTACCACCGGACGGGTAGTAAGGCTGTTGAACGTAGCGTCCAGCATCAACTCGGCGACGGTGGGGTACACCTTATTTTTGTTGGCGGCAGCGTCGAAAATAGCTTGATCCACTCCTGTAAAAGGAGCTATGGCACCTTGCAGTACAATCCCTTCCAGTTTGAGTTTACCAGCTTTGTAGTTGTCGGCCGCTTTGTCCTGCAACTCGATGCCCTTCGGATAGGCCGCGGCAAATACGCTGTTGTAGATGGATAGTTCGGTACTACGGCGCAGACGAGTAGCCGAGCGGTACTTGGAGCTTAGTTCACCGGCGGCTACCGTAGCCGTAATGTTGGCAAATTTGGCGGACGTCTTGGGAGTGGCTTCCGAACCCGAGGCATCATTATCTGACTCGAAGGCGTTGGAATCCCCCGCCTGATCGGCTATGCTGGGGTCACGGATAATCAGCCCGTACTGTACCATTCCGCTGAATCCGTTGTCGGTATCGAAGTCGTCGTCCAAGCCCCGGTATGCAATCAGGTGCTTCGCGTTCACCGTACCCCCAAACCACTCGTAAGAGTCGTCGCCGCTGTAGGATACCTGCACATAATCTACCTGAGTACCCGAACCCACCCCCCCGAAGGTAAGGCCGTTGATTTCTTTGTCAGTCTCGAAGGCGATACCGGCAAATTCGATGCGCACGTACTTCAATTGGCCCGAATTATCAGCCGGATCGGTACCCCCAAACTGCGATACGTTTTCTCCTTCCACGTAGGCGGGCGTTTTGTTAACGGGCGCTTTGCCCAGAATTACTAATCCACCCCAGTCACCAGCGGCGCGTTGTCCGGCGGCCTGATTGGAGGTAAATACGATGGGCTTTTCCTGGGTACCTACGGCGATGATTTTGGCGCCGGGCTTGATGATCAGGGAGCCTTTGGTAGGCTTGTCACCTTTAATGATCGTACCGGGCTCAATGGTCAGCGTGGCACCGCTTTCTACATACACAAAACCTGAAAGAACGTACTTGTTTCCGGCCCGCCAGGTAGTATTGCTGGTGATGCTTCCGCTGATGGTTTCGATACCTCCCGTGGACGGCAAAATAATATCATCGTCGTCTACTTGGTTGCAGGCAGAGAATCCTACCAGCAGCGCTCCAAAGAAGATTACTTTGAATAAAACTGTGAACTTTTTCATGGGACATTTTTAAGTTTAACAATCTGACTTGGTTAATGGATAATTAAAATTCTGGGAGTTTTCAAAGTCTTCAACGCCGACAGCGTTCTAAACGCTGTCGGCGTTTTGGGATTTCAAAATTTATACGTCAAGCCAACGGTCGAATAGGTACCCCGGCGGTAGGTCTGATAGGTTTCGTCTACGCTGGTGATTTTCTGGTCGAGGTTGCTATCCTGAATCAGGCGGAAGCGCTGATTCAGCAGATCCTGCACGCCTACCTTCACTTGCAGGTGCTCACCAAGAGACTTGATGATATTCAAATCAATGACATTGCGAGGCATTTCGTACACTGTGGGTTGAATCTCTTTGTCTCCTACCAGGAAGATCCGCTTGCCCACCACGTTGTAGAGGACATTCACCTG
>JBBRDE010000198.1:0-10336 GCA_038204185.1 Cytophagales bacterium | reverse complement strand
GACCCTTCCCTACAACTATTGGTTAAAAATCAGTCACAAGACGAAGGTGAACTTGCATTTGTTTCGTGGTTTTTAAAAGGTGACATTGAAAATCATTTTAAGACTTTAAGCCCAAAACTTCATCCTGATTTATCATTGAATACAATTGTTTTCATGAATAAAATATCGCAGGATAACGGAAATGTTAACGCATATATTGATTTTTTGATTGATTACTTTTCCGAGAGCAATAGTTATAACCACAGCTATAAAAAGCTTAAAGATATCAATGATTGTCTCAAAGACAGGATTACTCTTCAACAGGCAAAAAAACTCTTAATGGTATCGAACTCTAATTCCCAAATCTACCAGAGTTGGTCCGTGGCTGATAATATTAAAGACATTGTTGGGAAATTTAACGATGAAATAGACAAAGATGAGTTCACAAACATCTATGATTGATTGTTCTTAGATCCAAAAAGGGTTGCTGTAAGAAGGGCTGTACATTGAAATATCAGTTTAGTGCCAATTTTAGCACTATTTCTGTCTTAACAATATAGCCAAGCAAAATTTAGGATCTACACCTTCACAAGCAAACAAGTAAACTCCTTGGTAGCCGGCAGCTCGCCAGCCACGTGCGCCACCAGGTAGTTCAGGCCCCGGTAGTGGACGCTCCGGGTGAAATCAAGGCGGGCCAGGTCGGTTTCGCTCAAAACAAATCCTTTCTTCAGATAAAACATACCCATACGCATGTCCTCCGTGTGCTCCAAGCTCGCCCTGATTTGCAATCGGGGCGCACTTCACCTAGCGTTTTCAACGCGACCAGCAGACTGCACCATTCCCCAACCCTACCATGAAATCAAAACTAACCTTAACACTTGATAAGGATGTAATCGAAAAAGCAAAGGAGTACGCCGCCGCTCAGGAAAGGAGTCTCTCGAATTTGATCGAGTCCTATCTCAAATTATTGGTGAGTCGTGATGAGATCATAGATGATGAAAAGTTTCCGATAACCCCTTATGTGAAGAGCATGACCTCGGGCAGTCATCTTCCGGCAGATTTTGACTACAAAACCGCTTACCGGGAGCATTTGATCGAAAAGCACAGGTGAAAAGTGAGCCTACAAAATCGTCACTCCCGCAAGCTCGTCTTCACCTGAATTTTGTTGTGTAGTGTCTTGTGAACCGGGCACTTATTAGCGATCTCCAGCAAGCGTTCCCGCTGTTCGGCGTCCAGATCGCCTACGAGTTCGATCTCCCGCTTGAAGAGGTCAATCTTAGGCCCCTGATCGACTTCGGTATGAGCCGAATCTCTGGCGTGCTCCTTGCCATGCTCCAAATGCACAAATACCTCCTGTAGGTCCCACTTTTTTCGGGAGGCGTACATTTTCAAAGTAATGGCCGTACACGCCCCCAGTCCGGCCGACACCAACTCATAAGGACTCATGCCCAAGTCATTACCACCCAAGCTTTTGGGTTCGTCCGCAATCAGCGAATGCTGCCGGGCTTGGATTTGGGTAGTGTAGTCGTCGCCGGCAATATGAGCCACCACCTGTAGATCCGTCGTAACCCGTTCCTCGGGTAGCTCGTCGATGTAGCGCTTGGCCCAACTGCTGAGTACATCGCCTACATAGTGAGAGTCCTGCTGGTCGGAAAGCAAATGATCGGCCCCGTCCAGAGACAGAAAACTTTTGGGATGGAACGCGGCATGGAAAAGCTCGGCGGCATTCTGTATATCAACGATTCGGTCCTGGGGAGAATGAGCAATCAGCAAAGGTTTCCGCAGCTTGTTCACCACATCGGTCAGCTGACTCTCCTGCAACTCCTCGATAAACTTCTTCCTGATCGTAAAAGGTCGACCGCCAATGGATACCTCAGCGGAGCCTTGCTGCTCAATCGTTTCCAGGCTTTCACTGAACAGGTGGGTGATGTGGGAAAGGGTCGAGGGTGAGCCGATGGTAGCAATGGCTTTGATGTAATCCATCCGCGCACCAGCTACAAGAGCGGCCGCTCCCCCCAGAGAATGCCCGATCAGCAACGAAGGAGCCTGGTAATGGGTTTTGAGGTAATCACCAACTACCAGCAGGTCGTCGATATTATTGGAAAAACTGGTGGTTGAAAAATCGCCCCCGCTTTCTCCTAATCCCGTAAAATCAAATCGCAACACTGCGAAGTCGCGGTTGGTCAGGGCCAGGCAAATATTGCGCACCGCGTGAAAATCTTTGCTGCAGGTAAAGCAATGCGCAAAAATGGCAAAATTGTGGGGCTTACGCCCGGCGGGCAGTTCCAGTCGGGCCGCTAGTGGTTCCCCCGCACGGTTGCTGATCTCTAATGCGATAGATTTCATACGGAATTCTGATAAAAGATAAGAATCAAAGGGAGCAGGTACCTCTTGCCCTGGGCCTCTAGTGCCTTTTTCCAGGCAAGTAAGCAAAAAACACTTTCCCTTATGAAAGAAAGATATTGGCTGGCAACAACTTACTACCAGGAACAATGATTTATTTATAACTTAGTGCTTGAAAACACCCGTCCCTACCGGCCGGCGAAGCTCATAAAGTTCCAAACAAACTCAACCCTCTTGTAAACCCTCAATCACGATGAACACTACTCTCAGAAATGTATTGGCCCTGGTGGTGGGCTGCGTCGTCGGCAGCATCGTCAATATGGGCATTATTGCCGTCAGCCACTACCTGATCCCACCGCCTGCTGGCGGAGATGTGTCCACCATGGAAGCTCTGTCCGCTACCATGCATCTGTTTCAGCCCAAACATTTTGTATTCCCGTTTTTAGCCCATGCGCTGGGTACCTTTGCCGGGGCGTTGGTCGCTGTTCTGATGGCCGTTACGCACAACATGAAGTTCGCCCTGGGTGTTGGTGTTTTTTTTCTGGCGGGGGGGATTGCAGCAGTCTTCATGCTTTCTTCACCAGTCTGGTTCACCGTCGTGGATCTGGCGGGCGCTTATATACCCATGGCTTATCTGGCGGGGAGCCTGGTGTCGAAGCCCTCCTCGGTACGCACCTAAATAGTCGATGCGTGCTACCATCCTATGGTTTCTGCTGACCCATCCTGGCTTGCAGTATCCAGATGCGGGATCAGACACTTCGATTCGACCCGCTGGCCTGGATGTGTCAGGCTCAGGGCGCCGAAAACATGATTAAAACTCGGCAGAAACACTCAGAAAAAGCCTGTTGCTCTTATTTTTTTCTGCTGAAATTCACCCTACATACCCTTTAAGCCCGGGGTAGTGAACTGCGGTGGCCGGATGCGAATCCCAAAAATTACCACGGCGAAGCCGCCGGATTTTGATCATAAAACCGTTTGCCGAGAGCATTTGATTTGAAAACACCCATGAAATACAAACTACACCTGTCCTCGTTAATCGTAGCCTGCGCGCTCTTAACTGCTTTTAAAACCAATACACCGAACATATTGATTATTGGCGATTCCATTTCAATTGGCTACACGCCCTTTGTCAAAAAACACTTTTCCGATAAAGCCATCATTACCCACAACCCCGGCAACGCGCAACATACCGGAACGGGATTAGAAAAAATTGAGGCGTGGCTGGGTGACGAAAAATGGGATATTATTCAATTCAACTGGGGGCTATGGGATCTCTGCTATCGGCATCCTGATTCAAAGGTGCAGGGGAATCGGGATAAAGCCAATGGAAAAATTACTTACAGCGTTGAGGAGTACGCCGCTAATCTCGATTCGCTGGTATCTACCCTACAAAAGAAAACGGATGCAAAATTAATCTTTGTTACTACTACTTATGTACCTGAGGATGAAGCGGGTCGCATTACGGAAGACGCCGTAAAATACAATGATGCCGCCAAAGCGGTTATGAAAAAACATTCGGTGGTTATCAATGACCTCTATGAGCCTTCCATTTTGATTCACAAAAAATACGGAAAAGGATCAGATGATGTACATTATACCGCCGAAGGATATGAGAAACTCAGTAAACTTGTGGCTGATTTTCTCGAAACAGAAATGAGAACATTGCAAAACAGGTAATAGTAATTTTTTAGCTTACCGATGGGGGTGATCAAGTGAAACTACCCCTGTCCCGAAAATATCGACTCTTTTCTCAATAACTCTACGTCGTTTTCAAACTCCATTGCTTTCCCGGCCCGCTGGCAGGCTTCTTCAGAATAGGCATACATCAGCGCCCTGACTTCCGCAGAGCCAATGTGAGCAATGGTACGATACGCTTTCTGAAGACGCAGCATGACCTCAATCGAGCCTGCTCCATCGCGGGCAATAGGACGAAAAGCATCTTCAAAGGCATCGGCGATGGAGATTTCGGGGACCTCCACCCGGTTGTAGGTGACCTCCCGGGTAGGTTGTGGGTGGGGCCTTTTCCCAGCCATAGACAAAATATACGGACATGACTTCCGATTATGGCAATGGCCGTTCCGGGATCATTGATGCCGGGAGATAATGCCCGGCTCGCGATTTCGCTGAGCGCGATTAGCCCAAACCGGGGATCATCGTGAAAGGAGCGGGTGTTCTCAATCACGAAGGCTTTACTGAACGTATCTACCTGTCTGTCGGACAAACTATTCTTCGCGGGGTAAACATAGAGCAGAGGCTTATCAGGAGAGACAAAACTCCCCGGTATGGCGTTCAACGTCACACGCAGGTCTAGCTCCTCGGCCAGCGTCTGTATATTATCCATTCGAATGTGCTGTACGTAGCCGATCGGGCCACTGAATACAGCGGTTCCTTTTTTTTCCTGAGCCGAAATCGGAATGCCACCCATCAAAGGAGTTTCGAGCTTTGCCTGAAAAGCTGAGGCCGTTGCTTCCTCAACCCGTTCTATAGTGTGCCCCAGCCGACCCAGTTTGGATATTCGCTCCACCCACCGCAGAAAGGTTAGAATCACGACAGTGAAAACGATCAGCGTCAGCACAAAAAGGGTGAAATGGCCCGCCTTGGCGTAGTACCCGTTCTTTAGCGCTACGGAACCTACGATACTGAAAATAAATGCCCCAATGTAAATGGAAAGGGCGTTCTGAGACACGTCATCCGCCACAATAAGCGCAAAGGACCGGGGGGTGGCAGTGCTGCTGGCCGCCGAAAAAGCAGAAAGCATGGCCCCCACGGCAAAAATGGCTATGACCAGCATACTGGCGGAAATAGTTGTGAGTAAGTCTTCCAGCGAGCTTTTTTCAATTTCCGGCACCAGATCCGTCAGAAAACTACGATCGGCCAGGTGGGCAATAAGCGCTCCTCCGATCGACAACAGGCAAAATAACAAGGGTCTGAACCATAACTTTCCGGTCAGGCGTTTAACAAAAAAAGTGAGATTTTTCTGCATAGAGATTCGGTAGTTGGTTAAGGTTGTGTTAGGGACAAAGGAAAACGGCTAAAAGGCCTAATATAGCCAATACTTGGCAACAAAGGATAGGTATACTTGCTTTTGTTCATTCGGCTACAAATCCCGCTCACCCTGATTTGTAATCTAGGCGGACATCCACTTCGGCAAACCAGAAAAGCACAGTCATTATTTTACCAAATAGAAGTCTAAACCCAAACAGTTCAATCCTACCTACCTCAACCACCCCTAATTCCTCAAAAAGAGCAAAGCTTTAAGGTACCCAAGGCCACTACTAGTAGATTCCCGCCAACACATACCTTATAGTACCTGAAACAAGAAATTTCAGTATGCGATTTAGGTATATACTCATTCTGCTGGCCGGGACTACTATTACCCTGAGCGCCTGGCAGTGGTGGGGTGGCAACCGGGTGGACTTTAACTCGCAGATTCGCCCCATATTTAATGCTAACTGCACCAACTGCCACGGCGGAGTAAAGGAGCAAGGGGACATTAGTCTGTTGTACCGGGAGAAAGCATTGAGTAACGGCAAATCGGGTAAGCCCTGCATTGTACCCGGCCATCCCGAGCTGAGCGAATTGATTACCCGCCTAAAAGCAACCGATCCTGATGACCGGATGCCGCTCAAAGCCCCGCCGCTGGCGGATGAGCAGATCGCGCTGCTGGAACGCTGGATCGAGGAGGGCGCCGAGTGGGAAACTCACTGGTCTTATGTGGCACCTACCCCGCAAAAACCGCCCTTTGTTTTCTCCTTCTGGCCAGAAAATGACATTGATAAGTTTATACTACGAAAAATAAAAGACGAAGGCCTCACGCCCGCCGAGGAGGCCGATAAGGCGTTGCTGCTCCGCCGCGTTACCCTGGATCTTACAGGCCTTGCACCCTCCCCAAAGGAATATGATGATTTTCTAAATGATACGTCAAACGATGCCTACGAAAAAGTAGTAGACCGTCTGCTGACCTCGGCCCACTACGGGGAGCGCTGGGCGGCCATGTGGCTTGACCTCGCCCGCTACGGCGACTCCCAGGGGTACCAGAAGGACCGCCATCGGGATATCTGGCAATACCGCGACTGGGTCATTGAGGCCTTTAACAAGGATATGCCCTTTGACCAATTCACGGTGGAGCAACTGGCCGGAGACTTACTTCCCAACCCCACGGTTGACCAGCGCATTGCTACGGCCTTTCATCGCAACACCAACACCAACGACGAAGGCGGTACCGACGACGAGGAGTTTCGGGTGGTGGCGGTAATAGACCGGGTCAATACCACCATGGAGGTGTGGCAAGGTACTACCATGGCCTGCGTACAATGCCACAGTCATCCCTACGATGCCTTTCCGCATAAGGAGTACTACCAGATGATGGCTTTCTTTAATACCTCGGCCGACGCGGATCACACGAACGACAAACCGGTACTCAGGGAGTTGTCCGGTATCCAGAAACGCCAGCAGGCTGAGTTGACCCGGTTCATAGCCACACAGAAGGATACCTGCCATGAGCAGTACCTATCCGCCCGACAAAAACTGGACGTGATAAAGCCCTCCCGCACGCCCGTCATGGAAGAGCTTCCGTCTGACAGTACCCGGAAAACCCACCTGTTTGTACGGGGCAATTGGATGGTACATGGCCAAGAGGTCTTCCCGCAAACCCCCAAGGCCCTTACTCAGCTACCAAAAGGGGCACCCACTACCCGCCTGAGCCTGGCCCGGTGGCTGGTAAGTCCCCAGAACCCCATGACCGCCCGCGTCATGGTCAATCGTTTCTGGGAGCAGCTTTTTGGACGAGGTCTGGTCGAAACCCTGGAAGACTTTGGGTCTCAGGGCGCCAAACCCACGCACCCGGAATTGCTGGACTGGCTGGCGCTACGGTTCATGAACGAAAATCAATGGAGTGTAAAAAAGCTCCTGCGCGAGGTAGTCTTGTCGGCTACCTACCGACAGAGCTCGGAGCTGAGCGAAGAGTTGTTGGAAAAAGACCCCTACAATATGCTACTGGCAAGGGGTGCCCGCGTACGACTCAGCGCCGAACAGGTACGTGACCAGGCACTGTCCGCGTCCGGCCTTTTTTCCCCAAAATTATTTGGACCTAGCGTGATGCCGCCCCAGCCCGACGGGGTGTGGCAGGTGATACGCAATGTGGTAAAATGGCGGAATGCCGAAAACGAGGACCGGTACCGACGTGCCCTCTACACCTACTGGCGAAAGTCTAGCCCCTATGCGTCATTCATTACCTTTGATGCGCCAAGCCGGGAGATGTGTCTATCCCGGCGGATACGAACCAATACCCCTTTGCAAGCCCTGGTGACGTTGAATGACCCCGTGTACCTGGAAGCGGCGCAAGGCCTGGCGTGGCAGATGAAGCAGGTGACGGCCCTAAATCCAGAAGTGAGTATCAGGGAAGGGTACCGGCGTTTGACGGGCCGAACTCCTTCCCAGGAACGGGCAACACTGCTACTGGATTACTACCGGCAGTCGGTGCGACATTACCGTACTTCGCCGCGGGATGTTTTAAAGTTTCTGACGATGGACTATCCCAAAACGCCCCATTTGGCAGCACTGACGGCTACGGCCAACGTGATGTTGAATATGGATGAGGTGCTTACTAAGCAATAGTATCAGAATACTAATAGGTCGAAAGAGGGATAAATAAAGTCAATACAACTGCCTGGATTGAAAAAACAAATACGGATGGAAAAGCTGCTGAAAGAACTTGAACAAACTGACCGACAGGCTACTACCCGTCGTTATTTCCTTAAGCAAAGCATCGGCCATATGGGTGCGATGGCACTAGGGGGGATGATGATGGGCTGCGATTTGTTCAAAGGTGCTTCCGATCCTTCCCTGGATAGCCTGCGCCTCAGCCATTTTGCTCCAAAAGCCAAAAGGGTCATATTTCTGCACATGTCGGGGGCACCCTCGCAGCTGGAACTTTTTGAAAACAAACCCCTCCTTCGTGACCTCGACGGATTAGACTGTCCGCCGTCGCTGCTCGAAGGCAAGCGCTTTGCATTTATAGTGGGTACCCCCAAAATGCTTGGCCCCTACGCGGACTTTAACCAATACGGACAAACGGGTAGCTGGGTGTCACACCACATGCCCTATTTCCAGCAGTCCGTCGATGAGGTAACCTTCCTGCGGGCCATGCACACCGACGAGTTCAACCACGCCCCGGCTCAGCTGTTTATGCACACGGGTAGCCCTCGCACGGGCCGCCCTAGCTTTGGGTCGTGGGTGACTTACGGACTGGGTTCTGAAAATGCGAATCTGCCCGGCTTTATTGTGTTGGCCTCAGGCGATGCCATACCTAGTGCGGGCAAGAGCATTTGGGGAAGCGGGTTTCTGCCTTCGCAGTACCAGGGCGTGCAGTGCCGCTCGGAAGGCGACCCGGTCCTGTATATTTCTGACCCCAAGGGGATGCCCCGCGACCTGCGCAAAGCCGCTATTGAGACCATCAGCAACATCAATCGGGTGCAACACCAGGAAATGGGCGACCCCGAAATCCTGTCGCGCATTGAGCAGTATGAGCTAGCCTTCCGGATGCAGACTACCGTACCCGATGCCATGGATATTAGTCGCGAACCGGAGTCTATCCACCAGATGTACGGAACTACCCCCGGCCAGAATTCCTACGCCAACAACTGCCTGCTGGCGCGCCGGCTGGCGGAGCGGGGTGTTCGCTTTATTCAACTGTACCACGCCGACTGGGATACCCACGGCAGTAACTCCAACGAAGCCCTGGAAATTGGATTTGTGAACCGATGCCGGGAGACCGACCAGGCTACCACGGCCCTGCTCACCGATTTGAAGCAGCGCGGTATGCTGGACGACACCCTGGTGGTGTGGGGGGGAGAGTTTGGCCGTACACCCATGGCGGAGAATCGGGGAGGTAAAAAGGCACCTTTCCGGGGGCGCGACCACCACAAAGAAGCCTTTACCATGTGGCTGGCGGGTGCTGGCGTGAAGCAAGGGTTTAGTTTCGGTGAAACCGACGAAATAGGGTACTATGGCGTAAAGGATCGGGTACACGTACACGACTTACAGGCCACCATCCTGCACCTGCTGGGCTTCGACCACGAAAAACTGATCTACCCCTTTCAGGGCCGCAACTTCCGCCTGACCGATGTCCATGGGAAAGTGGTAAAACAGATTCTGTCGTAGGTTCTCAGACTACCCCCAATTGCATCTGGTGGTTAGACATAGCTGGCAGTCTTCGACTGCACTTTCCCGATGGGCTGGCTTCAAGAAACAACTACTCAACGAACCACCTTCTTGTCCAACTCCTCATACTCCGTCCGCAGTTTTTGCACCACATCAGGATGCAATCTGGCCAGATCATGGGTCTCGTTCCGATCTTTCCGCAGATTATACAGTTTTGTGCCATCTACCAACTTCCAGTCACCCCGGCGTAAGGCGGTTTGACTACCATATTGCCAGAAAATGGAACGGGATAATTTTTTGTTTTTAAACAGCACTGCGCTTATGTCCCGCCCATCGATAGCGTCAGAGCGCAACTGACCTTTAAACCCAACAATACCGGCCAGGGTAGGTACAATGTCCACATTGCAGATGGGGGTATCTACCGTCTGTCCGGGACGGATGCGCCCTTTCCACATGACCAGTGCCGGTACCCGGATGCCCCCTTCCCAGAGGGTAGCTTTCTCGCCACGCAGGCCACCATTGCTGGCGTGGCCGTAGTAGGTCTCGGAATACCCGCCATTGTCCGACATGAACCAGATCATGGTATTATCCAGCAACTTTTCCTTTTCGAGTTTTTCCAAAAGTACCCCCACTTGATCGTCTAGGCTGGCCACCATGGCAGCGTAGGTACGGCGATAGGGATCGGTAACGTAGGCAAACTTCTGCATATACGCGGGTGGGGCCTGCAGGGAATTCATGATGGGATAACCTTCGTAATTGGCAACGTTCAAGGCCACCGTATGCTGACGGACATCATCCGGGTCGGTTTTGCCAAAGTGCGGGGCGTTGTAGGGAAGGTACAAAAAGAAAGGCG
>JBBRDE010000197.1:0-10345 GCA_038204185.1 Cytophagales bacterium | reverse complement strand
TTGTAATCACTTAATCAAAAATAAAAAAATGGCAGATTTGAAAGCTTTCGCGGAGCAGCTTGTTAACCTCACGGTTAAAGAAGTCAACGAACTTGCTGCAATTCTGAAAGATGAATATGGTATCGAACCCGCCGCTGCTGGCGCGGTTATGATGTCAGGTCCTGCTGCTGGTGGAGATGATGCTCCTGCTGCGGCCGAACAGTCATCTTTCGACGTTATTCTCAAGGCAGCTGGTGCAAGCAAGCTTGCAGTTGTTAAGCTGGTGAAAGACCTGACCGGACTTGGTTTGAAAGAAGCCAAGGAACTGGTTGACAGTGCTCCCAAGCCTTTGAAAGAAGGTATTGCGAAGGACGAGGCGGAAGCCCTCAAGAAGCAGCTTGAAGAAGCAGGTGCCGAAGTTGAGGTGAAGTAATTTACCAATTCAACAAGCATACAAAAACAGGAATAGGCCTGACTTTCGTCAGGTCTTTTCCTGTTTAGTTGTAAAGCAACAAACTAATTTTTATTTCCTGGTGTTCTATTAACTGGGCAATACTCCACTTACATCAATATTCTCCGATCAGGTGAATAAATATACCCCCTTCTCGAAAACAGAGCAGTTTTAACTGTATCAACTTTCGTTTTCCTACCATCGGGAAAATTGGTCCGAAACACTTCTTTTCTCGTAGAAAGTAAGAAGAGGGACCCATTCTCCGACAATTTCTACGAGGCCTAATTTTGTGGTTTTAAACTAATTAGGGCTTTTGCACGTTTTCTCATGTTGCATAGGCGCTAGCAATTTTTGTTCTATTAACCCAAAAACAACATAGCCTTGGCTACTAAAACAACAACTTCCAGAAAAAACTTTGCCCGGATCACTCCGATCATTAACTATCCCGATTTACTGGGAATTCAGGTTCAGTCATTTAGAGATTTTTTTAGCTTGGATACTTCGGTCGAAGACCGTTCTGGCGAAGGCCTTTATAAGGTGTTCGCTGAGAATTTTCCCATTGCTGACTCTCGTGATAATTTTGTGCTTGAGTTCATCGATTATTTGCTCGAGCCTCCTAAGTATTCAATAGATGAATCCATTGATCGGGGCCTAACCTATGCCGTTCCGCTCAAGGCGAAGCTACGTTTGATCTGTAATGACCCTGATCACGAAGAATTCGAAACGATTGAGCAGGAGGTATTTTTAGGGAATATACCTTATATGACTGATCGGGGATCATTCGTAATTAATGGTGCTGAGCGCGTTATCGTATCGCAGCTCCACCGATCACCGGGTGTGTTTTTCTCAATGAGTAAACACACGAACGGATCAAAACTCTATTCAGCTCGGATTATTCCTTTCAAAGGTTCCTGGATTGAATTTTCTACTGACGTAAACAACGTCATGTATGCGTATATCGATCGGAAAAAGAAATTTCCAGTTACGACGCTACTGCGTGCCATCGGATTCGGTTCGGATAAAGATATTCTTGATTTATTCGGACTTTCTGAGGAAATCAATGCGAATCAAACTAACTTAAAAAAGGCTGTTGGTCGTCGCCTGGCAGCGCGGGTATTGCGTACCTGGACTGAAGACTTTGTAGACGAAGATACGGGTGAAGTTGTATCCATCCAACGAAATGAAGTACTTCTGGAGCGTGATTCGGTTATCAATCCCGAAGATATTGAAACGATCATGGAATCGGGCCAAAAATCGGTTATCCTGCATAAGGAGGATATGAATGTGGCTGATTACAATATTATCTATAATACGCTCCAAAAGGATAGTTCCAACTCTGACAAGGAAGCTGTTGAGCAGATTTATCGTCAGCTCCGTAATGCAGAGGCTCCGGATGAACAAACTGCCCGTGATGTAATTCAAAGCTTATTCTTCAGCGACAAACGCTACGATCTGGGTGAAGTGGGCCGCTACCGGATCAATAAAAAGCTAGGTTCTGACACCAATCTTGATGTACGGGTACTGACGACGGGAGACATTGTTTCAATTGTGAAATACCTAATCGGTCTGATCAATGCCAAGGCAGTAGTCGATGACATCGACCACTTGTCTAACCGCCGTGTACGCACCGTGGGCGAGCAATTGTACGCACAATTCGGAGTAGGTTTGGCGCGGATGGCCCGGACTATCAAAGAACGTATGAACGTCCGGGATAACGAGGATTTTAAGCCTGTCGACCTGATCAACGCCCGGACGCTTTCATCAGTAATTAATTCGTTTTTCGGAACCAACCAGTTATCGCAGTTCATGGATCAAACCAATCCTTTGGCTGAGATCACCCACAAGCGACGTATGTCGGCCCTAGGGCCTGGCGGACTTTCGCGGGAACGGGCTGGTTTTGAAGTTCGTGACGTACACTACACGCACTACGGGCGGTTATGTACCATCGAAACGCCTGAAGGGCCCAATATTGGTTTGATTTCCTCGCTGTGTGTGTTTGCCAAGGTGAACGGCATGGGATTCATTGAAACCCCCTACAGGGTCATCGATGGTGGTGGAAAGCTAACCAACGAGATCATTTACATGACGGCCGAAGAAGAAGATTCCAAGTATATTGCTCAGGCTAACGCCTCGGTAGATAAGAAAGGAAACTTTACAGTCGATAAGATCAAAACACGCTTTGAGGGTGATTTTCCTATGGTAGAGCCGTCACAGGCCTCTTTCATGGATATTGCCGCCAATCAGATCGTCTCGGTGGCCGCTTCCCTGATTCCCTTCCTGGAACACGATGATGCCAACCGTGCGCTGATGGGTTCGAACATGCAACGACAGGCGGTGCCTTTGTTGCGTCCGCAAGCTCCCATTGTAGGTACGGGTCTGGAAGAGCGGGTCGCCAGGGATTCGCGGGCTTTGGTAGTAGCCGAAGGCGATGGTGTGATCGACTATGTTGATGCCAACAAAATTATTGTACGATACGAGCGTACTGACGAGGACCGTCAGGTAAGCTTTGATGACGATGCGGTTAGCTATAATCTGGTGAAATTCCGTCGTACCAACCAAGATACCTGCCTCAATCTGCAACCTATGGTTTTAAAAGGCCAAAAGGTGAAAAAAGGCGAAGTATTATGTCAAGGATATGGTACTGAGGGTGGTGAACTGGCTTTGGGCCGCAACATGATGGTGGCCTTTATGCCGTGGCAGGGATATAACTTTGAGGATGCCATTGTAATCTCCGAAAAAGTAGTGCGGGAAGATATTTTTACTTCCATTCACATCGAAGAGTTTGAACTGGAAGTACGTGATACCAAACGTGGAGAGGAAGAACTAACTGCCGAAATTCCAAACGTAAGCGAGGAGACGGTTCGTAATCTCGATGAGAACGGGATCATCCGCATGGGTACGGAGGTGAAAGAAGGCGATATCCTGATTGGGAAAATCACCCCTAAAGGAGAGTCGGATCCAACGCCTGAAGAAAAACTGCTTCGCGCCATATTCGGCGATAAGGCAGGCGATGTGAAGGATGCTTCCAAAAAAGCACCACCTTCCATGAAGGGCGTTGTGATCGACACCAAGCTATTCTCTCGTCCTACCAAAGAAGAGCGGGCCAAGCACAAAGACGATCTTAAAGTCCTCATGAAGCGTTATAGCCGCGACCTGACCGCGCTCCGCGAACGCATGATCGACAAAATGGTAGAGCAGATCGAAGGCAAAAGCAGCCTTGGTGTCAAGCACAAGTTTGGCGACGTGATGGTCAGCAAGAGCGCGAAGTTCAACCGTAAGAATATTACGGAGAATCTTTTCCCGACAGCAAATCCCTATCGGGATGAAAGTCAGTACTCGGTACCCGAAGAAGTTAACCTGATCGGTGATATATTGACCGACGCCTGGACTGACGATGCTGACTTAAATCGTCGGGTATTCCGCTTGGTTCGTAACTACCTGGGCCAACGCAGCGAGCTTATGGGACAATTCAAGCGGGAACGCTTTGCGCTGGAAGTTGGGGACGAGCTTCCTGCCGGCATTGTCAAGTTGGCGAAAGTATACATTGCCAAGAAGCGTAAGCTGAAAGTGGGAGACAAAATGGCGGGTCGCCACGGGAATAAGGGTGTCGTAGCCCGGATCGTCCGGGATGAGGACATGCCATTCCTGGAAGACGGAACGCCCGTGGATATTGTACTGAACCCCTTAGGGGTACCTTCCCGTATGAACATCGGGCAGATTTATGAAACAATCCTGGCCTGGGCTGGCCTCAAGCTGGGCCGCCGCTATGCTACCCCTATCTTCGATGGAGCCACCGAAGAGGAAGTAGGTGCCGAGTTGCAGGAGGCCGGGCTACCGGATTGGGGACGTACCTTTCTCTACAACGGACTTTCTGGCGAGCGTTTCGATCAGAAGGTTACGGTAGGGCTCATCTATATGATGAAGCTGGGCCACTTGGTAGATGATAAAATGCACGCCCGTTCTATCGGACCGTACTCGCTCATTACCCAGCAACCGCTGGGAGGTAAAGCACAGTTTGGTGGGCAGCGTTTCGGTGAGATGGAAGTGTGGGCGCTCGAAGCGTTTGGTGCTTCACATATTCTCCAGGAGATACTGACCGTAAAATCAGATGACGTGGTAGGCCGTGCCAAGGCGTACGAGGCTATTGTGAAAGGCGAAAACCTTCCTAAGCCTAATATTCCGGAATCGTTCAACGTATTGGTACACGAGCTTCGTGGACTGGCGCTGGAGATTACGCTGGATTAAATAAATCGGGAGAGATGGAAATCCTGGTCCGGCTTCCATCCCTCCTTTGAAAAAAACAACCCAAGACTATTGATTCACAAACATTAAGATCAACAATATGTCTTTCAAAAAGAATAAAAAACTAAACAGTGACTTTCTGAACATCACCATCAGCTTGGCCTCACCGGAATCAATTCTGGAGAGCTCTTATGGTGAAGTGACTCAGCCCGAAACCATCAACTACCGGACCTACAAGCCGGAAATGGGTGGCTTGTTCTGCGAGCGGATTTTTGGTCCCGTAAAGGATTGGGAATGCCACTGTGGTAAATATAAGCGTATTCGCTATAAGGGAATCATCTGCGACCGTTGCGGTGTGGAGGTAACCGAGAAGAAAGTTCGCCGTGAGCGTATGGGTCATATTGAACTGGTAGTTCCTGTGGCACACATCTGGTATTTCCGTAGCTTGCCTAACAAAATCGGCTATCTGCTGGGACTATCCACCAAGAAACTAGATCAAATTATCTATTACGAGCGCTACGCCGTAGTACAGGCTGGTATAAAAGCCGAAGATGGAATCAGCTACATGGATTTCCTAACGGAGGACGAGTACCTTGACATCGTGGACAAGCTACCCCGCGAGAATCAGATGCTACCCGATACCGATCCCGAAAAATTCATCGCCAAGATGGGGGCCGATGCTTTGGAAATGCTTCTGGGTCGCACTCAGTTGGACGAACTTTCGTATGAATTGCGCCACCAGGCTGCCACCGATACTTCGCAGCAGCGCAAGCAGGAAGCCTTGAAGCGCCTGAAAGTAGTAGAGGCATTCCGTGACGCCAATACCCGTATCGAGAATCGTCCTGAATGGATGGTGATCAAAATGGTACCGGTCATTCCGCCCGAACTGCGTCCGTTGGTACCCCTGGACGGTGGACGCTTTGCAACCTCCGATTTGAACGATCTTTATCGTCGCGTAATCATTCGGAATAACCGTTTGAAGCGTTTGATCGAAATTAAAGCCCCGGAGGTAATTTTGCGGAACGAAAAGCGAATGTTACAGGAAGCCGTAGATTCGCTCTTCGACAATAGCCGTAAAGTGAACGCTGTACGTTCCGAAGGGAACCGTGCGCTGAAGTCTCTTTCGGATATGCTGAAAGGAAAGCAGGGCCGTTTCCGCCAGAACTTGCTTGGTAAGCGGGTCGACTATTCCGGTCGTTCGGTTATCGTGGTAGGACCCGAACTAAAATTGCACGAGTGCGGCTTGCCTAAAGATATGGCGGCTGAATTATTCAAGCCGTTCATCATCCGTAAGTTAATCGAGCGGGGTATTGTAAAAACCGTAAAATCGGCCAAGAAAATTGTCGATCGCAAAGATCCTGTGATCTGGGATATTCTGGAAAATGTGCTGAAAGGGCACCCCGTGTTACTAAACCGGGCTCCAACGCTGCACCGTTTGGGTATCCAGGCGTTCCAGCCCAAGCTGATCGAAGGAAAAGCGATCCAGCTACACCCCTTAGTGTGTACGGCATTCAACGCTGACTTTGATGGTGACCAGATGGCTGTACACGTACCTTTGGGACAGGAAGCTGTATTGGAAGCGTCCATGTTGATGCTCTCTTCACACAACATCCTCAATCCCGCTAACGGTGCGCCCATCACGGTGCCTTCCCAGGACATGGTACTGGGGCTATACTACGTAACCAAAGGTCGTACCAACACGCCTGAGTATCCAATTACCGGCGAGGGAATGGTTTTCTCTAACCCCGATGAGGTTATAGTTGCGATTAATGAAGGAATAATTTCAAAGCACGCTCAAATCAAGTGCCGGGTGCGGATGCGGAACGAGGATGGTACCTTTGAGCGGAAACTCATCGATACCGTGGCCGGACGTATTCTGTTTAATCAGAGCGTACCTGAGGAAGTAGGCTATATCAACGAACTGCTCACCAAGAAGAAATTGCAGCAGATTATTGGTCAGGTGTTCAAACTGGCCGGTGTTGCGCGCACAGCGCAATTCCTGGACGACATCAAGGAGCTTGGTTTCCAAATGGCTTTCAAAGGCGGTTTATCCATCGGTCTGAGTGACGTGATGGTACCTGTCGAAAAAGAAAAACTGATCGAAGATGCTAAGTCAGACGTGGAAGGAGTTTGGAGCAACTACCTGATGGGTTTGATTACGGAAAACGAACGCTACAACCAGGTAATTGATATCTGGACGCGGGTGAATTCCAAAATAACTGAGACGCTGATGAAGCAACTCGAGGCTGATCAGGGTGGATTCAACTCTATCTATATGATGATGCACTCTGGCGCCCGTGGTTCTCGTGAGCAAATTCGTCAGTTGGGTGGTATGCGGGGTCTGATGGCCAAGCCGCAGAAAAACCTGGCAGGTGGTGCCGGTGAGATCATCGAAAACCCCATCCTTTCTAATTTTAAGGAAGGGCTGGACGTACTCGAATACTTCATCTCAACCCACGGTGCGCGGAAAGGTCTGGCCGATACGGCCCTTAAGACGGCGGATGCCGGCTACCTGACGCGTCGTTTGCACGATGTAGCACAGGATGTCGTAGTAGTCGAGACAGATTGCGAAACACTCCGGGGAATTCAGATATCTGCATTGAAAGACAATGAGGATATTGTTGAACCGCTGTCGGAGCGTATCCTGGGTCGTGTGAGCGTTCATGACGTATTCGATCCCTTATCAGGTGAAATGATTCTGGAATCAGGACAGGAAATTACAGAAGAAATCGCCGCTTACATTGACGAAACCAGCATTGAAAGCGTAGAAATTCGTTCGGTACTTACCTGCGAAACCCGCAATGGCGTGTGCGTCAAGTGCTACGGCCGAAGCTTGGCTTCCGCGCGCATGGTGGACATCGGTGAAGCTGTAGGTGTGATCGCTTCCCAATCCATTGGTGAGCCGGGTACCCAGCTTACCCTGCGTACCTTCCACGTGGGGGGTACTGCTTCTAACATTGCCGTTGATGCCAACATCAAGGCGAAGTTCGAGGGACTCATCCAGTTTGAAGATCTTCGTCTGGTCGAATCGACCAACAGCGAGGGTAATCCGATCACGGTCGTAATGGGCCGCTCGGGCGAAGTTCGGATCGTACATCCCGAGACGAAGCAACTGCTTATTGCCAACAACGTACCCTACGGAGCGCACCTTAGCGTAAAAGATGGGGACACGGTAATGAAAGGACAAGAGATTTGTACCTGGGATCCTTACAATGCCGTAATCCTTTCCGAGTTCGATGGATCGGTTGAGTTCGATGCCATCGAAGAAGGAATTACCTATCGCGAGGAGTTTGATGAGCAGACTGGGTTCCAGGAGGCGGTAATCATCGATACCCGGGATAAGGCCAAGAACCCTGCCGTGGTGGTAAAAGGAAAGAGCAAGCTTCTAAAAGATCAAACTGAGAAGTTCTATAACCTACCTGTGGGCGCGCGTCTGGTCGTTAAGAATGGCGTTAAGGTCAAATCAGGCCAGCCGCTGGCCAAGATTCCCCGCGTAGTAGGCAAAACCCGCGATATTACGGGTGGTCTGCCCCGTGTAACGGAACTCTTCGAAGCCCGTAACCCGTCCAACCCCGCTACCGTGAGTGAAATCGACGGTGTGGTGAGCTACGGCGGTGTAAAGCGTGGTAACCGGGAGATCATGATTGAGTCGAAAGATGGTGTTCAGCGCCGATACATGGTGACGCTGTCGAAGCACATCTTGGTACAGGATGGCGACTTCGTGAAAGCAGGTGACCCGCTTTCAGACGGAGCCATTACGCCAGCGGATATTCTTTCGATCAAAGGGCCAACCGCCGTGCAGGAGTACCTCGTGAACGAAATTCAGGAAGTATACCGCTTGCAGGGTGTAAAAATCAACGATAAGCACATCGAGTGTATCGTGCGCCAAATGATGCAGAAAGTAGAAATTCTGGATGCAGGTGATACGAACTTCCTCGAAATGCAACCCGTGGACCGTTGGGTATTCCGCGAGGATAACAATAAGATTCTGAACATGAAAGTAGTAGAAGAATCGGGTGATTCGGAAGCGCTGAAACCAGGGATGATTGTTACGGTACGTCGCTTGCGGGATGAGAATTCCAGCCTGAAACGCCGCGACCTGAAACTGGTGAAAGCCCGTGACGCACAGCCTGCTGTGGCGAAACCTACCCTAATGGGTATCACGCAGGCCTCTTTGGGCACTGAAAGCTTTGTGTCTGCAGCTTCCTTCCAGGAAACCACCAAGGTACTCAGCGAAGCTGCTGTTCGTGGCAAGCGCGACGGACTCCAGGGCCTCAAAGAGAATGTAATTGTAGGTCACCTCATCCCGGCTGGTACGGGTATGCGTAAATATGTGGATTTGCTCGTTGGCTCGAAAGAAGAATTTGACGCCCTGACAGATTCGCGGGAAAAAGCCTCTCGCAAAAAGCGCGAACTGGCTTAAACAACCCAGATAATTGATAGTTTAAAAGCCGGCTCCCTGGGGAGACCGGCTTTTTTTAATACAAAAACCTGATATCAAGTTCGTTGTCAGGTGTTTTTCTATATTTGTAAAAAAACGGAATCATGGAAAACAAAAATCAAGAATCAGAACAGCAAATTAATGTAGAGCTGCCGGAAGAACTGGCCGAAGGCGTTTACTCCAACCTGGCCATGATTGCTCACTCCAACAGTGAATTCATTCTGGACTTTATCCGGTTAATGCCGGGCGTACCCAAAGCCAAGGTAAAAGCCCGGATTATCATTACCCCCGAACATGCCAAACGGCTTTTAGAAGCTCTAAAAGACAATATCCGTAAATTTGAGGACATGCACGGACCCATACAACATACCGACGATGATGGCTCCCATTTTAATTTCCCCATGAGTTTTGGCGGTCCGGGAGGGGAAGCCTAAAGAGGGAAATACACAATAATTTTTTCAGATATTTACAAAATGCCTGCTTTACTCGTTAAGTAAAGTATTATTCATCAATTCTATAAAAATGAAGTATCTAATTGTTCGTTCAGGATTTGTGGCGATGTGCACATTGATTTGCCTGAGTTCATTCGCGCAGGAGGCGGCGAAGGCGATGTACGACGCCCACGTGCTGTTCAATCCATTGCTGAACTTCCAGCCCGGTAACGAATATCGCACTGGTGGAGGGTCGCCCGGCCCTCGTTATTGGCAGAACAGGGCCGATTATAAACTGAATATTGCCCTGGACGAAGCTACTTCTACGCTAACCGGGGATGTGGAAATCACGTACAAAAACAATAGCCCCGAGAATCTGGAGTTTCTGTGGTTACAGCTGGAACAAAATGCATTCAGTGATACCTCACGCGGAGGACGTACAACACCCATTACTGGGGGGCGTTTCGGCAACATTGGTTTTGCAGGGGGAAACACGATCACATCCGTTACCGTGCAGCAGGGTAAGGCAAAGCCCATGAATGCTGCCTACGTCATTAACGATACCCGCATGCAGGTACGCTTGGCAGACCCTCTGAAAGCAAACGGGGATGTTATTAAAATCAAAGTTGGGTACTCATTCAAGATTCCTCAATACGGTTCCGACCGCATGGGCACTCTGGAAACCAAAAACGGAATTATTTACGAGGTAGCGCAGTGGTACCCTAAGATGTGTGTCTATGATGATATTGAAGGATGGACTGTATTGCCCTATCTGGGTGCCGGTGAATTTTACCTGGAATA
>JBBRDE010000196.1:0-10355 GCA_038204185.1 Cytophagales bacterium | reverse complement strand
GAGGGCTGTGTGCGGGAATTTGTGGAACAAATCGTGAGAAACGCATGAAGGAAACCACCTCCTCCGATCCCTGGGACCTCGAAATAGTCCCCGCATCAGGCATATTCGATATCAACTGGCGGGAGATCTGGCAGTACCGCGACCTGATCGCGCTCTTCGTGCGCCGCGACATCGTGGCTACCTACAAGCAGACGATTCTGGGCCCGATCTGGTTTTTTGTGCAACCTATCCTGACTACCCTCACCTACGTCATAATTTTTGGCAACGTGGCGGGTATTTCTACCGGGGGCATTCCCAAAATACTCTTTTATCTGGCCGGCATCACACTCTGGAATTACTTTCAGGAGTGCCTGTTAAAAACCTCCGAAACGTTTATTCAAAACCAAAATCTGTTCGGGAAAGTGTATTTTCCGAGGTTGGCGGTACCCTTGTCCATTGTCATTTCCAACCTGTTCAAGTTTTTTATCCAGTTTGGCCTGTTTCTGGTCGCCTGGGGGTACTTCATTGCGCAGCCAGCCAGCGGGGTACATCCCAACGTAACTTTACTGCTTTTTCCGCTCTACATCCTGCTCATGTCGGGGTTGGGTTTTGGTTTCGGAGTACTTATCTCGTCGCTTACCACCAAGTACCGCGACTTGCGCTTTCTGATCCAATTTGGGGTGCAGTTGCTAATGTACGGTACCCCCATTGTGTATCCGTTGGCCATTGCACCCGAAAAATACCGCTGGCTGTTGCTGGCGAATCCGATCACGAGTGTGGTGGAGGCATTCAAATACTCCTTTTTGGGCGAGGGGTACTTTTCCTGGCTGGGGTTGGGATACAGTTTCGGGTTTATGGTCGTTTGTTTGGTATTGAGTATTGTGGTTTTCAACCGCGTGGAGAAGACCTTCATGGATACGGTATGACAAATTGAAAATGGACCATGACTGTTCGTGAGTTCGTTTATAGTAATCTGATTTAAAAAAGCGATGTCGGATATAGCCATTCAGGTAGAAGGTCTTTCCAAGCTGTATCAGCTCGGTGAAATCTCGACGGGTACCCTGAGCCGCGACCTGCAGCGCTGGTGGGCGGGCGCACGCGGCAAGGAAGATCCTTTCCGCAAAATTGGTCAGGCCAACGACCGCGCCACTAAGGGTACCAGTGATTTTGTGTGGGCCTTGCAGGATATTTCCTTCGAAGTAAAGCAGGGTGAAATCCTGGGCATTATCGGCCGGAATGGTGCGGGCAAATCTACGCTGCTCAAAATCCTGTCGCGGGTGACCAAACCCACCACGGGTCGCATCCGGGTCAGGGGGCGCATGGCTTCTCTGCTGGAAGTAGGTACCGGCTTCCATCCCGAACTGACGGGGCGTGAGAACATCTTCCTCAACGGGGCCATCCTGGGTATGCGAAAAGAGGAAATCCGCCGCAAACTCGATGAAATCGTGGATTTTGCGGGGGTGGAGCGCTACCTCGACACCCCCGTGAAGCGCTACTCATCCGGCATGTATGTGCGGCTGGCTTTTGCCGTAGCCGCCCACCTCGAACCCGAAATCCTGATCGTGGACGAGGTGCTGGCCGTAGGCGACGCCGAGTTTCAGAGCAAATGCCTGGGCAAGATGAAGGATGTGAGCGAAAAAGACGGACGGACGGTCTTGTTCGTGAGCCACAATATGGAAGCCGTGCGCCGGCTGTGTACCCGGGGCATGTTACTGAAACAGGGAGAGATATTCACCCTGGGTACTATCGACGAGGTGCTCTCCACCTATGTTACCGAAGGTACAGTCTCGGAAGCTTTCTTCGAATTAAGCCCTCCTGCCGACACCACCCAGAAATTGCCCGGGCTGGCCACCCAGGTTAGGATTGAAAATGAACAGGGGACACTTGCGAATGAGATTCCGTTGGGTGACCCTTTCAACATCCACGTTCGGTTTACCCTGCTCCGCCCCGTTCCACATTTTATCATTGGGTTGGGTATCAGTTCCCAGCTGGGACTGCCCCTGCAGACCTCCTGGAGCGAGCCCTGTGATATGCCTGCCGGCGAGTACGAAGCCGTTTTCCGCAATGACGAGATTCTTTACTCATCAGGGCTGTACCACCTGACCATAGGTCTTTCTTCTTATGTCAATACGTTTCATTATAGCAGTCAGGAAGCCTATTTTCGCATATCTAAGGTGTCGAACAATGAGAAAGTCCACAAACTGGTCAATACAATGAGCGGGCTATTTCTGAACCAACTTCTTGTGGATGTAAAGCAAATGACTAAACAGATTGATTAACAACGCTATTCTTTATGAAACATCTGATTCGGCAACTAATAGGTGAGACTTTTTACCGCAGGCTTCATAAGTGGTGGAGAAAAGACGAACTAATCCGCCGCGAGAAGGAGAATCCGGAGTTTATCCGAAGAAAGAACTTTTATTCTTCCTTTGTCCGAAAAGGCGAGTTATGCTTTGACGTTGGGGCTAATATCGGTAACCGAGTGGGGCCTTTGCTGAGTTTAGGGGCGCGAGTCGTTGCCATAGAGCCCCAGGAATACTGTTATAAAATACTCAGAGATAGGTATGGCACCCAGATAGAACTAGTAACCGAAGGCCTTGGGGAGCGGGATGGCGTGAAAGATTTTTATATTTCCAATGCCCACACCATTTCCTCTTTTTCGGAAGAATTTGTGGACAATGTAAAAAATGGCCGTTTTAAGGAATATACATGGAATGAGCCCATTCCGACAAAAATCACAACCCTTGACAGTCTGATAAGAAAATATGGGCACCCCGGCTTTATTAAAATTGATGTGGAAGGGTACGAATTTGAAGTCCTTAAAGGACTAACAAGCCCGGTGCAAATGATAAGTTTTGAATATATGGTGCCTGAGCAAACCGCAAAAATTACCGCCTGTATCGAACAGATCGAAAAGAGCGGATCCCATATCGAATGTAATTATAGCATCGCGGAAACTATGGAATTTGCATTGGACAACTGGTTACCGGCCAATCGAATGAAGGAATATGTTTACAATAGACAATTTATCGATACTGAGTTTGGCGATGTGTATTGCAGGATAAAGTCCTGACATCTAAGTAGTATGATCAGAACCATAAAAAAAATTGTACGTACGTTGCTTCCTTCCCGAAAACAGGTGGAAACCAAATGGTTCCGGGAGGATTATGACACTCTGACGATCCAGGAACAGAAAAGTGAGAGCCGCTTTATACTTTCCAGGTCAGATTTCTACCCTTGCCTGAACGACCGTACGTCTACCACCCGTCTTGATCGGCATTATGTTTATCATCCCGCCTGGGCTGCCCGCATCATTGCCCACACTTCCCCCGCAGTCCATGTCGACATCTCATCGACGCTTCATTTCAGCACGATGTTATCGGCTTTTGTCAAAACCGAATTTTATGATTACAGGCCTGCCGAAGTAGAGTTGAACAACTTCCTCTCGGAACGTGCCAATCTCACCCAACTCTTTTTTGACAACAACTCAGTGCCGTCACTTTCCTGCATGCACACTGTGGAGCACGTCGGCCTGGGTCGCTATGGTGACCCCGTGGATTACGATGGCGATTTGAAAGCCATGGCTGAACTGGCGCGGGTACTTGCACCCGGCGGCTGTCTGCTATTTGTGACACCTGTCGGAATTGAGAACAGAATTTTTTTCAACGCCCACCGCGTCTACACTGCTTCCACTATCGCCGACCACTTTACGAGTTTGGGCCTAAAACTAGTGGAGTTCTCTTATATCCCCGAAAACAGTGGAGGCATGGTAAAAGCACAGCCCCAAAGTTTCGTAACCGCGGATAAATACGGCTGCGGCTGCTTCTGGTTTACCAAATAAGTATGATAACTGTAAGATTACAGGGAGGACTGGGAAATCAGCTGTTTCAATACGCTGCGGCGCGCGCCCTGGCTCACCACCATCACACCTCCGTGGCCTTTGACCTACGCGCACTACAAGGTACCCCTCTAGCTAGTACCATTACCCCCCGCAGCTATGAGTTAGCTGCTTTCGGTATCGATCCCATCCAACCGCCCCTGCTGGATTCACTGAGTTATGGTTTAGAAGCCCCCCCACTCCCGAAACCACTGCGGTCGCTGGTAAGGCGCTGGCACCGACCCACGGAGTACCGGGAAAAATCATTCAAGTTCGACCCGGATTTCCTCAGAGATACTTCAGGCCGTACCTACCTTACCGGGTACTTTCAGTCGGAGCGATATTTTGAAAGCATCCGGGGTTTGCTACGCCGTGAGTTGAAATTTGTCAACAACGCCGAACCGCTGCCCACAACGCACAACCCACACCTCAGTACGGTAAGCTTGCACATCCGTCGCGGCGACTATGTCACTAATCCGCTGCATAGCTTGTGTTCCATAGAATACTATGAAACAGCCGCCACCTATCTTAGTCATCAACTGAAAGAGATGCACCTGATGGTTTTTTCCGACGACCAACCCTGGGCACGGGAGCACGTTCAACTGCCCTATCCTACTACCTTTGTGGAAGGCAACCGGGATACCAACAGTTTTAGGGATATGCAGCTCATGAGTCAATGCCATCATCATATCATTGCCAATAGTAGTTTCAGCTGGTGGGGTGCCTGGTTAAATCCTAACCCTGACAAGCGGGTAATCGCGCCAAAGCGCTGGCTGGCCCACGAAACTGAAACGAACTGGTCAGCGGCCCGGACTCCCACCGGCTGGGTACGCCTATGAACCAACTCAAAAAGGATTATGCCTGGGATTGATCCGTTATTCCCTGCCTTTTCCCAACTATGAATTATGAAGAATAAGATCAACTATATCCATACCCAGAACACCCACAACACCCGGGCGGCAGAAGCTTTTGTACCGCTTCTGTTCGAGGAGGCAGGTCGGCCCGGCTCGGTGATTGATGTAGGGTGTGGAACCGGCACCTGGCTGAGTGTTTTTAAAGAACAGGGTGTAAAAAAGGTTTTTGGAATCGATGGCAGCAACGTTGATTTGAGCCAATTGCATATCGACCCGTCTGAGTTCGCGGCGTATGACCTTTCTGAGCCCATCAGGCTGAACAAGCGGTTTGAGTTGGCTATCTGCCTGGAAGTAGCGGAACATCTACCCGAAGCATCATCCGATGTATTAATAGACACGTTGTGCGATTTGTCGGATAAAATTCTTTTTTCCGCCGCCATGCCTAACCAGGGCGGACAAAACCACCTGAATGAGCAGTTCTTTAACTACTGGAAAAACAAATTCAATCAGAAAGGCTACCTGGCTCGTGATTTATTCAGACCCAAAATATGGGATGACTCCCGCATAGACGGCTGGTATCGCCAGAATATGTTTTTTCTCGAAAAAGTGCAGGATAGTCCGGTAAGTCAGGATAGAATAAACGCCTATTACCATCCAGAACTATACACCTACAAACACGCCCAGTATTCAAAAGCGCTACAGGCCAAGCAGAAACTGGCTAACGGAGAAATCCCCATCCTGAGCGCCCTGAAAATACTGTATAAGTCTGTCGTATTTACCATGAAAAAGGTACTGGGCGGATAGAGCCCCAATTGCCGATATTTACAGGCGATTATATTAGTTTGCTACTGCAACCAGCCATGCCCATACAAGTCAGCGTACTCATGCCCGTCTATAACGCGGCCCCTTACCTAGGGGAGGCTATTGACAGTATACTCGGGCAGACTTATGCTGATTTCGAATTTATTATACTCAATGATGGGTCAACCGATGCCAGCGCAAGTATCGTGGACTCGTACCAGGACACCCGAATCAAGCATATCAGCAACAAGACTAACGCAGGACTGGTAGCTACCCTGAATGCAGGTATCGATTTGGCGCAGGGCGAGTACATAGCCCGCATGGATGCCGACGACACCAGCCTGCCTGAGCGATTTGCCAAACAGGTGGCGTTTATGGATCGACATCCCGAAGTAGGAGCCTGTGGAACAGCGTATCGCTACTTTGGCGATCTCGACCGAACCGAAATTCCCATCCAGGATACCCGGGAAGCCTTCACTTTTTTATCCAGAAATTCTTCATTGGGTCACCCGACCACGATGATTCGCAGGTCGGTTTTAACGCAAAATTCTATCCGATATGAGAGTAGATACGGATTTGCAGCCGATTATGCCTTCTGGATACGGATAGGTCAGTTTGCCCAAATTACGTCCCTTCCGGAACCCCTGCTACGCTACCGGTGGCATTCATCCAACATGAGCAAAACGGATCCTGATCGAAAAAAAGCAGTAGCACGGGCCCGTATGCTGTGGCATGAATTAATGATTGGACGAGGACTAGAAGAACCGGAAAAAAAATATTTTGAAGAAGATAGCCCTAGTCTGGAAGCCTTCCGGGCCGGCAGGAATTTGATTCAAACTATAGTAAAAAACCCAATGAACCCGGGTCTTGACGCGGCCTACTACGGTAAACTGGCCGTCACGGAATGGGAGTTGAAAATCGTTGAACAGATGGGCTTACGGGGCTTAGTGGCCTGCTTTTTGCAGCCGACATTCCGAAAAAGGAGCCGGGCTAGCGCCGTTGGTTTGGTAGCCCAATACCTGAAAAAGTTTGGTGTCAAGTTGAAACCATGAAAGCTATATCGTATTGATGTAGATACTACCCCCCATGCGCAAATTGACTAAACTTATCCGCCACATTCAACTGCTTCCCCAGCTGGTTTTAACCTATATGAGGATCAGGAGAATTTCGGACAAAACCCGTCTCTTTTGCTTTTTCCCCTACTACCAGACCGGCGGCTCCGAACGCGTTCATGCTGATATTCTGCAAAGTGTCAGCGCGGACATCCCCCATGACCAGCTGGTGGTACTTTTCACCAAACCTTCCAAATCCAATACATTTAAAGGCTTTTTCAACACCGTAGGCCAGTGCTATGAAATATCGGATCTAGATCGTTCCAAATACCGCCCGTTACTAATTCGACAGATTAGCCGGGCCATTAACCGGAGCGTCCATCCCGTCATTCTGGGGGCCAATGCCACATTTTTGTATGAAGTCATACCCTATGTACGCGACTCAGTAAAAATCGTCGACCTCACACACTCCTTTGTGCCCGAAGCCACCAACCCCGTGGAGCGGGCCAGTATCCCGTTTGTGCATCGTCTGGCGAAACGGGTCGTTATCAGTCAGTCCGTCAAAAGGGATTACGAGCAGCTCTATTCAGAGAACGGTTTGGCGCAAAGTGAATGGCTGGAACGTATTGAAGTCATCCACAACCCACTGAGCAGCCCCGTTTGGGATCTTTCTCGGAAAGAGTATGCTATTCCGCCCTTAAAAATTCTGTTTGTAGGCCGCAACAGCGCCGAAAAAAGAATCCCGCTCATCGGCCATATCGCTCATGCGCTTCGCAACGAGCCCGTGGCGTTTACGCTCGTGGGGCCCAACCTCGATCAATCCGTCGACCCCGATCATCGCGCCTTTATTACTTTTACGGGAGAAATTACCGATCCTACCCTGCTGACCGACCTGTACAAAAAACACCATGTCATCCTGATCACGTCGCGGCGGGAAGGCTTCCCGCTGGTCTTGGCGGAAGGGATGGCCCACGGGGCAATACCGATATCCACGGATGTAGGGGGTATAGCTCACCACGTGCTACACCAAAAGAATGGGTACCTTGTCGAGAATTACGCGGACGAAGCCCGAATCGTGACCGAAATGGTTCAGTACATGAAGCAGCTGCTTGAGCATCCAGCTCTACTTCCGGTACTGGGAAAGGCGGCTCAGCAGGAAGCTTACCGAAGCTTCAGTCCGGCGATGTTTACCGAAAAATGGCGTAAGTTATTGACTCCCTAAGCTATGGAAAGTACCCCGCCTACCAGGGTTCTTATGATTTTGCCGCATACCGGGGCCGGAGGCGACACCCAGGTGATTTACAATCTGCTCCACGCGTCGAACTCCGATTCTTTTGAGTTCCACCTGCTCACCCATCAGCGCGGTTCTCTGCACGAGGATTTCCGGCCATTCGCCCAGGTCCATACCTTTCCGATTGACAATATGCCCTGGATCAGGCGGCTGTTGCGTCGATTGGCGTTCCCCGTATTCGTACGGTTTAAAAAAATGTATGGCAACTATATACTTAGAAAGATCAATCCCGACATCGTGTACATCAACACCGTCAACGAGCACGAATTCAGTCAGGTAGCGCTTCGATCGTCCCGAAAAATTATTGTTCATATACACGAAATGGGCTTTGTCGTGACGCAGCGCATGCGAGCCCCCTGGATTACGGGATTGGTAGATCGGGCCAACATCCTCATTAGCCCGGCGCAGGCCGTCTCTGATTTTTACCGCGATGTGTACGGCAGCGATGAAAGCAAAATGCGGCTCCTCCACGAAGTGGTCAGCGACACCCGTCTAGGTACCCCTGCTGAGAATCAAATCACATTTCGCGACCAGCTTGGCCTGCCGCAAGGCACCCTGCTCATTGGCTCGGTGGGTTCGGTCATTTACCGTAAGGGAATCGATACCTTCATCCGGGCCTGTGCTATGTTGAAAGAAAGTCTTCCCGAGCAAAAGTTCATGTTTCTTTGGTTGGGCGGCGATCCCAAAACTCTAAAAAACCAGACTTACTACCGGGCCCTTTGTAAAACGATCGAGCGTGAAAACCTTGCTTCGCACTTCCGTTTTCTGCCCCACACCGGTACGGTTGGCGCTTTCTATGCCGATCTGGATATATTTGTCCTACCCTCGCGCATGGAGGCGTTCCCGCTGGTCGTACTGGAAGCCCTGCTGGCCGAGAAACCCGTGGTGGCTATGGACGTAGCCGGTGTGCGGGAAGTCATAAACGCCGACACGGGGTACCTGGTTAAAGACTGCACCCCCGAAGGCCTCGCCGAAGGAATTCAGTATTTTATGCAAAGTGAAACACGCAGAGTAGCAGCCGGCCAAAAAGGGCGAAGCATCGTACTCGAACGGTACGAAGCGCGGGTACAGGTAAAAAAGTGGCTCCATATCCTGGAAGAGCTATGAAAATCGCCTTTGTCGTTTCCTTTTTCGATTTTCGCAACGACGTGCGGCGTGTCATCGCGGAGGTAGCTCAGCAACACGAGGTGGTCGTATTCGGGCGACCCGAGCAGGCCGAATCCATAGGGGCACACTTGCCCGAAGGCGTGGAATTTCGGCTGATCCACGAACGGCAGGGTACCCTTTGGAACAAAATCTGGGAAAAACTGCACCTGCTGTTCCGCAAAATCCCCCGCAGCCGGGCCAATTTTTTTCTGATGGAGCTCTTCAAGGCCAGCAACCAGCCCGATGCCCACACACGCGCCAAAGCCCTGCGGCTTGTGCGGTGGATGCAGTTCCTTCCCAAGGTACTTCCGTACGATACCTACCTTAATAGACTTCGCTATCAGGGCAAAACTTCGCTCGACGACATCGACCGCTTTATTTGTTTCACCGCCATCGCCGACGACTACCTGCTGGCACGGCTGATTCGGGAAAAGAAGTCGGTGCTGGTGTATGTGTATAGTTGGGATCATCCCTGCAAGCACACCTGCTTTTCGGACCGGGTGCGCTACGCCTGCTGGTCGGAGCCGATTCGGGAAGATATTATTTCTTTACAAAACATCCCCGCCGATCAGGTGTCCGTGATGGGCGCGAGCCAGTTTGGCTACATTGCGACCTATCGAGATGCAAAGGTACCCCCTCTCTCCTACCCCTTTCGCTACGTGTATTTTGGCTGTGCCATCGGCATCCCGGCTTTGGTACCGGACGAAATCCGACTCATCAAAATCCTGGCTGAAACGCTCCGACTTGCACAACCCACCTGGAAGCTACTATTGCGCCCCTACCCCGTGTTAACCAACTGGGCTTTTTATGAAGAACTCCGTCAGATACCAAATGTAGTTTTTGATGAGGATTTCCGAACGGGTGATTTATCAGTTCAGGAAGCCAATATTCTGAAAAAATATGCCACCATCGAGCAGGCGCAGGCATTTTTTCACTTAGGTACCACCATGGGTTTGGAAGCGTGTTTTACTAAAACGCCCTCCTTTATTATGGATTTGGGCTATGTTACCCATAAGGGACTTAGCCTGTATAACTTCATCCACCAATATCAGAACGAGCGGCATTTGATTAACTTAGCCCCGCAAAATGCTGTCCGCTCGGAAGAACACCTAGGCCAACTTCTGACTGATTTAACCAACCCTATCTTTACGGAACTTAACCAGCGAGTTCAGGAAGAATATCCATTAAAATCATTTGCAAAATTTAGCCATCAACTGCTTGTTGATAACGCTACTATACTACTTTGAATAAATCGAGCAGTTAATCTTTCAGTTGAACGAAAACACACGATGAATTATCAGGAAGCCAAAACAGCATACGGTACAGTAAAAGGAATAGATGGTTGGTTTTCAGAA
>JBBRDE010000195.1:0-10373 GCA_038204185.1 Cytophagales bacterium | reverse complement strand
ACAGGGGATTTCTTTCGAATTGTAGTATGTTTTTTAAGCAAATATGTACCGGGCGGCCTCTATCAGGAAGTATATTTATTATTTATTTGCATAATTTCAACGCACAGGCATAATGATTCCCACGGCATGAATGAATTGAGCGACAAGATATTTAGATTATCCACCGCGCAGGTGTCGTCAAATATGGCCGATGAGGTGGTAATTCTAAACCATGACAAAGGTGTGTATTACGGTTTGAGCGATGTTGGGGCACTGCTATGGAGTGCTTTGGAGAGCGGCCCGAAGTCTTTCGGGGAACTGTGTGAACTGGTGATGGCGGAATATGAGGTTGAGCGGGCTAGTTGCGAAGAGGATATTGCCGCGCTGCTCCGGGAGCTGCAGCGTGAAAAATTGGTGGTTGACCAATCCTAAACCAATTGGACAAGTGAGTAGATGGATCAGGTATTGGGACAAAGTACGATCACTCAGCAGTCACCAGTGGCTTTTATTAGGACAGGCTGCTGTAATGTTACTCCTTATAAAAGTGGGCCTGAAGGTGCTTTCCTTTGATCAGTTTAGAAAAGCCTACGCCCATACTCTGCATGTCAAAAAAACAGGCACCTACCCAACACATTATATAGCTGACGCGGCTTGGGCAGTCCAGGCAGTATCGTATCGCTTGCCATTTGCATTGACTTGCCTACCACAAGCCCTGGCTGTTAAATACCTCCTTCGGCGAGCCTCAAATCTGCAGCTGCACATTGGCGTGCAAACAGCGGCCCACCATAGATTCGAGGCCCATGCCTGGATTGAGAAGGACGGCCAGATTATCATTGGAGATTGGCCTGAAGCAACCAACTACCGACCCATCTGGGTTTGGGAGTAATTACAAAAAAAAGAATTATGCCCCTATACCGCGCTTTTGATCTGACTATCCATTCCGAAATTCCCCTGCCCGAACTTATTTGTCTGGAGGATAATGGAACGGCCATTCCAGAGATTCGTGTGGTCCGATCAGCGATTGATTTCCCGGAGCTAGAACCGACTGCCATTCATCGACGGGGCGTCATGGCCCGCAGTGGGTCATCCCCCGATGGATCGATATATATGTACTGGGAGGGGATCGCAGGCTTTCAAGCGGTAGCAGGCCAAACGCTCTACGTCGATTCGTATACGGATGACCTTGACCTGATAAGCCTATTTACAATAAGCGAAGCATTGGGTTGTTTACTCTTTCAAAGGGGACTGCTGCTGCTCCATGCCAGTTCCATACAGGTGGGTCAGGAAGCCTATTGTTTCATGGGCGAGCCAGGAGCAGGAAAGTCTACGACAGCCTCGGCCTTTGTCAAACACGGTGCCCAGTTACTAAGTGATGATCTTACGGCTATCGCGTTCGACAAACACAATCGTCCCTATGTTTTGCCTGCTTATCCTCAGTTGAAAATATGGAAAAATACGGTGTTAGGCCTAGACTTTGATCTGACTCAGCTAAGTCCTGTGAGCGAGGGGATCAATAAGTTTGCCTTGGTACCTGACGTTGATTTCCCCGAGAGGCCCGTTCCGGTAGCGCAGATATTCTTTCTTCATAAGGCGCGTAATCGCCCCGCTCTACAGGCCGTTCAATTAACAGAAGCTCCCGTTGAGCTAGTCAGGCACTTTCCCCTGGCCACTCATCTACTACAGGGGAAGTTCTTGCAGCGGCATTTCAAGCAAAGCATCTGGTGTGCGGCGGCAGTCTCTATTTGGCGAATGCGTCGCCCCAAGGACTTTGTGGCGCTTGAAGAATGGGTAATTGGCAACGCAATGAATGTACAATGATGCATTTGCGTACTGACTTCTCATCTGAATTGAATTTCTTGATTGCGGCCTGTATTGGTCTGCCGATTGAAGCGCACTCTGCTTCCGCGATTAATGGGAACCATTTGTTGAATCTGGGGCGTTGGCACAATGCCCGGCCTCAATTGCTTTTGGCTGTACAAGGCTATACGGAAAGTTGGGTCACAGAATTGCGACAGGAATGTTTAGAAATTACTCTTTGCAATCTCATCAATACGAGAGAAACAATTAGAATAGTCAAGATACTGGAAGAGAATCAAATCCCTGTATATGCCTACAAAGGTTGTGTGTGGGCCGAATGGCTGTATGGACAGCAAAGCAAGAGAGAATTTGGTGATATTGACCTTCTGGTAGCTACTGAGTGCCTCCCTACCGCCTTAAAGCTTATTTCGACTGCCGGTTATACTCCCGATTCATACCGCAGCCACCTTTTAAATGGATCGGCGTCGGTAAAGAATGCCTTCATCCGAACCGACTACCATATTCCAATGGAGAGACACGTGGCTGGAAGTACCCTTAAATTCATGCTAGAAGTACATTGGAGGGTCGCTTATCCGCGCCTAAACTTCCACTTCCCAACAACAGAATGGTTTTCTAATGAAGCGTATTATAAAATCCACGACGAGACTGTACGTAGTTTTTCAAACGAGTATCAATTTTTGCTTCTTGTCATGCACCATGGAGGAAAAGAACGCTGGTCAAGACTGAAATACGTTGCTGATTTGGCAGCTTATCTTTCCAGATATGGCCACGAAACTGACTGGTCTAAAGTCAACCAAATGGCCGGGAGAAAAGGAATGATAAAATTGGTAAACTACAGTCTGGGTGTGCTTAGGGGTTTAGGTTTGGAATGGAAATCAGAATGGCCCGATGTGACTCCGATCACGCTTTCTACCAGCGTTCTATCCGGGTGGGAGAATATGCCTAAAACCCCAAAAAACTCTACGTGGGCCTATTTTCGGCACGCCTTGGCAATCCGTGACTCTTTCTCAGACCGATTAGAAATCGGAAAACTTCACCTGAGCTACGCTACAGAATTCAATCTTCTCTACCACAAAGCGCGTTGGTACTTTGGATGAAAAATCTTTCTCAGGACTGGGATGGGTTTTCTTAGGGCACAAAAAAGCGGTGATTAGAAAGATTTCCAATCACCGCTTTTTTGTGATGTGTTTCAAGCTTTCGTTGCGCCTCCTTCTACTTCGGTCTCAACCCCAATATCACCGGCTTGCTCGCTCTGTTCGTGTGCGTGTTTTACCGCTTCGTCGTGGATGGCGGCCTCCTCGCGCGAACGGCGATTTACGTATGCCTGATAATTAGTCTCCTGTTCGAAGGGACGCTTACCTATAAGGCGCTCCAAGTCACTCTGAAAGAGGATTTCCTTTTCCAAAAGTTCCTGGGCGATTATCTCCAGCTCTTCACGTTTGTCGCGAAGCATTGACATCACATGCTGGTAGGCCTTATCAACTAGTAAACGTACCTCGTGATCGATTTTTTCAGCAGTAGCATCCGAATAAGGCTTGGTAAAGGTGTAATCGGACTGTTTGGAATCATAAAATGAAATGTTGCCGATTTTGTCATTCATTCCATACATAGTCACCATGCTGTAGGCAACCTTCGTAACGCGTTCCAGATCGCTCAGTGCACCCGTAGATATCTTCCCAAAGACTACGTCTTCCGCTGCTCGTCCTCCCAGTGTCATGCACATTTCATCGAAGAGCTGTTCGGTACGGTACAGGTACTGCTCGCGGGGCAGGTATTGGGCGTATCCGAGAGCAGCAACCCCGCGCGGTACAATAGTAACCTTAACCAACGGATCGGCGTGTTCCAGATACCAGCCTGCCACCGCGTGTCCAGCTTCATGATAGGCCACAATCTGCTTCTCTTCGGGTGAAATTAGTTTGTTTTTCTTTTCCAGGCCTCCAATCACGCGATCCATAGCATCCTGAAAGTCCTGCATCGTCACGCTTTCCCGGTCGCGCCGGGCGGCAATGAGCGCTGCTTCGTTGCATACGTTAGCGATTTCAGCACCGGCAAAACCCGGCGTTTGGGCCGCTAATTTCTGAATATCCACATCTTCCGAAATCTTGATCGGCTTCAGGTGTACCTTGAATATCGCTTCGCGTCCGATAACATCAGGTTTATCTACCGAAATCTGACGATCAAAACGACCCGGACGTAATAGGGCCGAGTCCAGCACATCGGGCCGGTTGGTGGCGGCAATAATAATGATTCCAGAGTCACTGCCAAAACCGTCCATTTCCACGAGCAACGAGTTCAGTGTATTCTCGCGCTCATCGTTTGAACCAGGCATACCACCCCGGCCACGCGAGCGGCCTACCGCATCAATCTCGTCAATAAAGATAATGCAGGGTGCTTTTTCCTTAGCTTGCTTGAATAGGTCACGCACCCGCGCGGCTCCCACGCCTACAAACATTTCTACAAAGTCGGAGCCGGAGAGAGAGAAAAAAGGCACTTCTGCTTCACCCGCCACCGCTTTAGCTAACAGGGTCTTACCAGTACCGGGAGGGCCAACCAATAGCGCGCCTTTAGGAATTTTAGCTCCAAGTTTCTTGAACTTGTCGGGGCTTTTTAAATAGTCCACGATTTCTTTAATTTCCTCCTTGGCCTCATCAAGGCCTGCTACATCATTAAAGGTAATTTTAACCTTGTTTTCGGCATCGAACAATGTAGCCTTAGACCTGCCTATATTGAAAATCTGACCACCTGGTCCCACCCCGCCTGACATACGGCCCAGCAGGAAATACATGACCAGAATCATGACAATAAAAAAGCCCCAGGTACCAATAAACCCAGTCCAGTCGTTTCTGGTGTCGATTTTATACTCAACTTTATCACCGTCGGCTATTCCCTCCTGCATCTTTTCAAGATCTTTCTTGAAAGTTTCTGCTGAGGTGACCTGAAACTGATAGTGTGGAGCAGCCTCACCTCCGAAGTAGTTATTTTCCTTGGAAATAACCTGGTATTTATCTTTTTTCAGGGCTTCAGGTTTAAGTGAAACCTCTACGGACTTATCGTTTACGATTGTCACGCGGGCTATCTCCTTATCAGCTACCATTTTTTCAAAACGCTTCTGGGTGATCTCCCGTAGGGAGGAAGAACGGTTCAAATAGGTAATTCCAAGAATCGTAGCAATGAGGGCGGCAATGATCCAACCCTGGTAACCACGTTGCGGACTTTTAGGATTCAGGGGATTTCTTTTGTTATCGTTATCAGACATTATAGAAAGTCATTAGTAGAAATTTGTAAGTAAAACGAATTCTGCCGGTTTAATGTTCAAACGGACCCGCTTAGGCTACGGACTCTTCGATAAGGGTCAAATCGGCATCTCCCCACAATTCTTCCAGATCGTAGTATTTACGGCGATCTTTCTTGAATACATGTGCTACAACGTCCACATAATCGATCAGAATCCATTCGCGGTTGGTCTTACCCTCTTTGTGCCAAGGATTTTCCTCGACAGCTTTGTACACTTCGTATTCAACCGAATCGGCAATAGCGTCTATTTGGGTATCGGAGGTACCTGAGCAGATTACAAAAAAATCGGCAATGGCGTTTTTGACTTTTCGCAGATCCAGGATGGCGACTTCCTGACCCTTCTTTTCCATCATCCCTTTAGCCACCAACTGGCAGAGGTCTTGTGAAGATACTTCTTTATTTTTGCGTTGTTTCATGCGATGTGATTGCCCGTGATAGGTTGAAATGGAAAATCCGCATTTCACCTCTAATAAAAGTATAAAATATTTTAAAAAAAGTGTACGATCCTTGCTCCAAAACCCTTTTTATCGGGAAAAAGATTGTTTATCTGCCAACTTGTCATTCTACGAACGACATAGCGGCTGAATTAGTGCGTAATGAAAACCTTCCAGAAGGTACCATTGTCATTACCGATGCCCAAACGGCTGGTCGGGGGCAACGCGGTGCTAGGTGGGTAACTACCCATGGGCACAACTTAACATTTTCACTGGTGTTGCGGCCTACCTTCCTGGTTGCTTCAGAGCAATTCCTATTAAGCCAGGCTATGGCGCTGGGAGTGAAGCGTTTTGTGTCGGGATTTACTGAGGAGGTCTATATTAAATGGCCTAACGACTTGTATGTTAATGATTTAAAAATAGGTGGCATTCTGATTGAAAATGTCTGGCAGGGAGCACGCATGACGCATGCCGTGGTAGGGATTGGCTTGAACATCAACCAGACGGATTTCGAAAGCAACCCATTCTCCAAGACTAGCAGTGCCTCTTGGCGGGCGACTTCGCTACGGTTGGAAACGGGTCAGATGTTCGAGTTGGCTGTGCAGCTACCCTACCTTCTGCATTGCCTCGAACAGGCGTACCTGTATCTCCGGGCGGGACAGTATGAGCAAATTAGAAACGACTACCAAGCTGTATTGCTAGGCTATGGAGAAAAAAGATTGTTTCGTAAAAATGGCGAGGTGTTTGAAGGACTAGTCGCAGGGGTGACAGCTGCGGGTAGGTTGTGCATTCAGCATTCGGATGAGACCCGTCAAGAGTATGATATCAGGGAAGTCGAGTGGTTATGGCCCGACTCACACTCCAGCCCAGAAATGCCATGACCAATGCGCATATTGCCAGCCCAAATGACTCGCGCGCCAGTTCAATGTTCAGGCTTTTCATGGCTAAGTCGCCAAAAAAGATTCCTTCAAAAGCAGGGGGCCACTGTAACACCGCGCCTATCGCGTAGGCGGTGGCCATGATGTAAAACACCCAGGCAGGCCATAGGTTTCGGTAGGCCATATAGCACGCCAGAGCTGCGGCTGAATAGATCGGTATCCAGATCTGGGGGTCAGGATCGTTGAATTGAAAATAGGAAAACAGTAAAAAAACTAACCCGGAAACGATAGCTACGATTTTCATACTAACTAGTGGTAAGACGAGATAGAATGTCAGGAATGCATCTTTTCAAGATAAGTCTAAAAGTGTGGTGAATTACTTATGGGGCAGGCCAAAAATACAAAAAGCGGAGACAGGTTGCCTGTCTCCGCTCTGAGGTATGTGTACAGTATTTTATTTCTGTTTTATGATTTTGTGGGTTCGACGGCCATTGGGAGTATCGAGCGTACAAATGTATACTCCACTGGGCAGGGTTTCAGATTCGAACGTAACCCGATGCGTACCGCTTTCTTGCTTCTGATCCTTAAGCAGTCTTGAAATTATTACCCCCCGCACATCCATAATATTGATACTGACAGTTGATGTTTCGGGAATGGTGTATTCGATTAGCGTGTTTTGCGCAAAAGGATTAGGGTAGGCCCCCAAGGTGAACACGTTTTCTTTCCAAGCGGTGAGATTGATGTCCACAGTTTTACAAGCAGCGATTGAGGCTTCAAATACAGCGCCTGGCTTTACCTCAAATCCAGCGGCAAGCGTTACCGATTGTCCCGCGCGATAGGCAGTTTCAGCAGATTTTACCAGATTGGAGGCAGTCAGGTGCTCACTGGCTTGTTCCAGTACCCTGACTCCCGATACAGGCGCGGTGAGCGTTAGGGAAGTAGGGCAGGAGTCCTGAGCCTGCGCCAGGGTAGTCAGCACCGCCAGGGTACCGACCATCAGTAGGGTAAATTTTTTCATGAGGATAAGTCAGTTCAGTTGGTAGATCTCTTGAAACAAAATCTTTCCTAAACACATTTATGATCCAAATATAAAGTTTATAGATCACATTGGCTAATGCAAGCGCACTAAAATAATGAAGAAGTTATCAAACGGACATCCGTAAATAAATTTATCCCCATTAGTCAGTAGACTGACCGCAGAATTTGCTGCGGGCGGCCGTAGCTTCCGTGAAACCTAGCCGCTCGGCCTGCCGAAAACTAGTGCAGCCCAACTCCTGTTCTCCGCTTTCCCACTGGCTCAGTCCCAGGCCATAATGGGCTTTTCCGAATTTTGGATCATAGCGGGTTGCTTGTCGGAAGGCGAGGGTGGCTTTGGCAAATTCTTTTTGGCGGTAGTACAGGTTGCCTAGATTATACCAGGCCAGTACATTTTCCTTATCAAGCAGGGTGGCTTTCTCAAAGTCCTGAATGGCCTTCGGCATTTGGTCCAGCAAGGCATATACCTGCCCCCGATTGAGATAGACATCGGCGGTGTCAGGGGCCAGTTGTATGGCTCGGTTATAGTCGTTCAGAGCCGAGTCAAGGCGGTTCTGAGCCGTATAGAGCAAAGCACGATTCAGATACGGAGCGTAGAGTTCGGGATTGATTTGAATCGCCTGACCGTAATCCAGCAGCGCATTAGGATATTCTTTAAGTTCGAAATAAGCAACCCCGCGGCTGTTGAAGGCATCGGCATTGCGCAAATCCTTCTCGATGGCTTTGTTGATATAGCCAATGCCTTCGCGCAGTTTGCCTTCGCGGAGCAGGACTTTTCCTCTGCTCAGAAATGCGTCGGAAGAATCTGTACATGAAAGGAGCAGCAGAATGAAAACACCGGAGAGAAGCAGGAAAAGTGTGGGGTAAGGGTACTTTTTGTGAAAAGAGGAATTCAGCATAATTTGACAAAATATAGGGTGTCTGGCAAATCTGGACACCCGTAAAACGGAATAAAGTACTGTTTTTTAGGTAGTAAGATAGCAAATGAATTATAGGGTGCAGCTCAGAAACAGGTAAGTAAGGAAGTGCATTACGCAAAAGTACGCCACAAAGCTGTGGAAAGGGTTTCTTTTTGTCAATAAAAAGTGATTACCTTTGCACAGGCAAATCGGAACTACCAGCTCCTGCCGAATCCCCCAGGTCCTGACCGAAGCAAGGGTAGGTGGTCGTAGCGGTGAGATTCTCGGTTTGCCTTTTTTTATTTTCTTTCTCCGACAAAAAGTCCCTCCCTTTCGCAATTTCCTTTTGCTTTCCCTACTTTTGCGAATATTTCTTTCAGAACCAAATTCTCTTAACGATCATGAAATTCTTCATAGATACGGCCAATCTGGCTGAAATCAAGGAAGCCCATTCACTAGGGGTACTTGATGGAGTTACCACGAACCCTTCTTTAATGGCTAAGGAAGGCATTACAGGAAAGGACAATATCATGCGCCACTACAAGGCCATTTGTGACCTGGTGGACGGCGACGTAAGCGCTGAGGTGATTTCCACCGATTTGGAAGGTATGATCCGCGAAGGTGAAGAGCTGATTGAAATTGATGACAAGATCGTAGTGAAGATACCCATGATCAAAGATGGCGTGAAAGCGCTCAAATATTTTTCCAATAAAGGGATTCGTACCAACTGTACCCTGGTTTTTTCGGGTGGACAGGCGCTGCTGGCTGCAAAAGCCGGTGCTACCTACGTGTCGCCTTTCATCGGTCGCCTTGACGACATCGCTACGGATGGCGTGGCGCTCATCGAGCAGATTGTAACCATCTATCGCAACTACAACTACGAAACGCAGGTACTGGCGGCTTCTGTCCGCCACCCCATGCACATCATGCAATGTGCCGAAATTGGGGCCGATGTGGTAACAACCCCTCTGAGCGTGATTCTACAGCTATTGAAGCATCCCCTTACCGACAGTGGTTTGGAAAAATTCCTTGCCGACTATAAGAAAGGAAACCAATGATTATTTGTTTGTCTTACTACCAGTCAGGGTATATAATCTACTGATTATAAGTAAATTGGACAAACATATCCTATATCGATCTCCATGGAAATGAATATTTCTTCTGAACCGGTTATTTTGCTTGAACACGCGGATATTTACCAGGGAGATAAGCCCATTCTTGCCGATGTGAATTTTCAGATTGATAAGGGTGAGTTTGTGTTCCTGATCGGGCGTACTGGTAGCGGGAAAAGCTCACTGCTGAAGACCCTCTACGCTGACTTGTGGCTCCAGACCGGGTCAGCGAAAGTGGCGGGCTATGAGTTGCACAAAATCAAACGTACCGATGTACCCTTTCTGCGTCGCAGAATCGGCATCGTGTTTCAGGATTTCCAGCTCCTTACCGATCGTTCGGTTGAGGAAAATCTGACCTTTGTGCTACGAGCCACGGGTTGGAAAGAAAAAGCGGACATTGCCCGGCGCATTTCGGAGGTACTAATGCAGGTGGGGCTAGGTACCTCACCCAAAAAAATGCCCCATCAACTCTCGGGGGGCGAGCAACAACGGGTAGTTATTGCTCGCGCTATGCTGAATGAGCCACAGATTCTGATTGCTGATGAACCTACCGGAAACCTCGATCCCGATGTGAGCGACCAGATTATGCAGGTATTCAAAACCATCAATAGTGCGGGTACGGCGGTGATGATGGCCACCCACGATTATGATCTGCTGAAAAACCATCCGGCCCGCGTCATTCGCTGCGAAGGGGGTAGTTTGGTAGAAAGTTAAAAAAACTAGAAAATTGGGGGTGTTATGTTTCGTGGATTGGATAAGTTTTTTTTCAAAAAGATGTTTTCTTTTAAGTAGGTTATCAAAAGTAATGTGGTACTTTCAGGAAAAAACTATGCGCTTTATTGAGCTGACCAGCCAGGAGCATCAACACCTGACGCTGCTTTACAAAACCAGTCAAGACCACCGGGAGCGCCAGCGTGCTCAGGC
>JBBRDE010000194.1:0-10457 GCA_038204185.1 Cytophagales bacterium | reverse complement strand
GGATTTCGCCTTTTTTGTTAGGATTGAACTGACGGTCCGATTCGTTGATGTCTGGTCCCAGCACCGGAATGCCGATGTTGCGACATTCCTCCAAAAAAAACGTAATTTTTTCGATGTTGCCCAGCGAGCTGGTCATCACGGCCGACATGTACTCGGCTTTGTAGTGCGTTTTGAGATAGGCGGTCTGGTAGGCCACAAAGGCATAGCAGGTCGAGTGCGATTTATTAAAGGCGTACGAGGCAAAGGCTTCCCAGTCGGTCCAAATCTTGTTGAGCTTCTTCTTGTCCAGCCCGCGTTCCGCGCCGCCGTCCATGAAGTACCCCTTCATTTTGTTCAGTGTTTCAATCTGCTTTTTACCCATCGCCTTTCGCAACGTATCCGCCTGGCCTTTGGTAAAGCCAGCCAGTTTTTGCGAAAGTAGCATCACCTGCTCCTGGTAGACTGTGATACCGTAGGTATCCCCCAGGTACTCCTCCAATTCGGGCAAATCGTACTCAATGGCTTCCAGACCATGTTTCCGGCGAATAAAGTTAGGAATGTAGGCGAGCGGACCCGGACGGTACAGGGCATTCATGGCGATCAGGTCCTCAAAGCGGTCGGGTACCAGTTCGCGCATGTATTTTTTCATCCCATCCGATTCAAACTGGAAAATGGCGTTCGTCTCCCCGCGCTGAAACAACTCGTACACCTTCATGTCGTCCAGGGGAATCTCATCGATTTCGATCTCGATGCCGTGGTTGAGCTTTATGAGCCGCAAAGCTTCCTTAATAATCGTCAGGTTTTTCAGCCCCAGGAAATCCATCTTGATGACACCCGCATCCTCAATGATTTTTCCCTGGTATTGGGTAATCAAAAACTCAGATTCCTTAGAGGTAGATACCGGAATGATCTCGGTAAGATCGCTGGGCGCGATGATGATGCCCGCCGCGTGAATGCCCACGTTGCGCACCGTACCTTCGAGTCGCTGCGCTTCGGCCAGTACCTGGGCGGCCATGTCTTTACCCTGCGCTATTTTGCGCATTTGCTTCACGTTCTCCATCTCGTCGTACCCGATTCCCTCCCGCTTCATCAGGCTGTCGTTGCCTTCCAGAGGTGAGTTAAAAATCCGGTTTAACGTCATGTTGTAAGCGGGCTTATCCGGCACCAACTTCACCAGTGCGTTCGCTTCAGCCAAAGGGAAATCCATTACCCGTGCGACATCCTTAATCGCCGACTTGGCCGCCATGGTACCATAGGTAACGATTTGAGCGACTTGATTTTTGCCGTATTTTTTGACGACATAATCGATTACCTTCTGGCGGCCTTCATCGTCGAAGTCGGTATCAATATCAGGAAGTGAAATCCGGTCGGGATTCAGGAAACGCTCAAACAGCAGGTCGTACTTAATGGGGTCGATGTTTGTGATTCCCGTGGCGTAAGCCACAACCGAGCCCGCCGCCGAACCGCGACCCGGACCAATGAACACCCCCATTTTACGGCCCGCATCGATAAAATCGGCCACAATGAGGAAGTATCCCGGAAAACCCATGCTGCGGATGGTCTGCAACTCAAAATTCAGGCGCTCCTCAATTTCTGCGGTGATAGTCCCGTACTTTTTCTTCGCCCCTTCAAAAGTAATGTGCTTGAGGTACTCCCATTGATTAAGCACATCGGCCGTCAGCTCTTTCTTGCCCGTAAAATCGGAAAGCGTGTGCGTCTTGAATTCTTCGGGAATCGGAAAGTTGGGCAGCAAAATATCCTTCTGCAGCTGCAGGTTTTTGATCTTGTCGACGATTTCGTTGGTGTTATCAATCGACTCGGGCAGGTCATGAAACAACTGCGTCATTTCCTGCGTGTTCTTAAAATAGAACTGATCGTTATAAAATGCGAAGCGCGAGCCCTTTGGAATGCCCTTGTCATCGTCAAAATCCTTGGCCGAAGGGGTACTTTTCTTATCACCCGTATTGATACACAGCAGGATGTCGTGCGCATTCCAATCTTCCTGCTCCACGTAATGGGAGTCATTGGAGGCGATGATCTTGACCTTATGTTTATGAGCAAAACGCACCAATACCTCGTTTACGATCAACTGCTCGCGGATGTCGTGGCGTTGTAATTCCACATAATAGTCCTCGCCAAACATATTGAGCCACCACTTGAATTCTTTTTCGGCCGCCTCTTCGCCCTTTTTTATAATTGCTTTGGGCACCGACGCGCCGATACAACAGGTTGTAGCGATCAATCCCTCGTGGTACTGTTCAATCAATTGCTTATCGATCCGGGGGTATTTACCGTACATACCCTCGATATACCCCAACGAGCAGAGCTTGATCAGGTTTTTATAGCCAATTTCATCCTTGGCCAACAAAAGCTGGTGGTAGCGGACGTCTTTATTTTCTTTGGTAAACTGCTGTTTACGACGATCTTCTACTACGTAGAATTCGCAACCGACGATGGGTTTAATACCTTGTTTATTTCCCTCGGCCACAAACTCGAACACCCCGAACATATTGCCATGGTCAGTGATGGCCACGGCGGGCATGTTGTCGGCCTTGGCTTTTTTGAATAGTTTTTTAATATCGGCCGCCCCGTCGAGCAGCGAAAATTGCGTATGGCAGTGTAGGTGGGAGAATTGCACGTTGGGAATGATGATTTATGAATGATGAGTTATGAATTACCCTGTCGTTTTCAATGATCCAGGCAAACATATCTTTAAACAAGGGTACCTTTGTAGAACTAATATAAGATAGGTAAGTACCTAAAAACTAACAACTAAGAGGCCGTTTCCTGTTCGTCGTGAAAAATGTAGTTCAGGAAATCGCAGTAGGGTTTAATTAATACTACGCCACGTATGATTCCGGAAACGAAGGTTTCAGAAAGTACCTCTTTGTCCGTAAACCGATGGGAAAAGAACATTTCTTTTCTGCGTAAGAGTTCTATTTCGGGGTGATCTTTACTGAATCCTTTGGGGGTAGTTTTGATGCTCTCGCCATGAATTTCGGGAAAGTACCCCCTAAATTCCTCCGCTTGAATGATTTTATTTAATTCGGCGGCGTTATAATCTACTTCCTGCCGGTATTTGGCCAGTTGCGAAGCCGTAGGACTCCACATACCCGCCCCCAGAAACGACTCATTGTCGGGCTGGATGTGCAGGTAATAATCCACCCTACCGGAATGCCGCCCGCCCGGCCCGAAAGCTGCGCTGAAATTGCGCTTATAGGGCCGCTTGTCTTTGGTAAAGCGAATATCGCGATTGATGCGGAATATGCAGTCCTTCGGCTGCGTGTTGCCCATATCCTCGATCGGATTAATTTCGTGCAATATCTTCTCTACTAATTTGGTAAAATCTGCTTTGGCGGTATCGTAGCGTTTTCGATTCTCCTGAAACCAATCACGGTTGTTGTTTTGGACCAGGTCGGTCAGGAAGCCGAGGGTATTCTTACTTAGCATTCTTTCGGACAATAGGTTAGTAAAGCATCAAGGATAGGGGTAGGTACCTTACAAAAAAGGTTTATCTTTTTTATTTGGTCTGGTTTTTCGATTTCCGCTCCAATTTACCGAATTTTGGCATTTCCACGACAATCCAGATATGCTAAAAACACAATCTAACAACGGCAGATTTTCTGGAAACGCTAAATTTTGAATAAAATTCCTACTCTCAACTAACGAATGGCTCGAATACTCACCGGCATCCAAAGCAGCGGTCGCCCGCATCTGGGCAATATTCTGGGGGCCATTCAGCCCGCTATTGAACTCTCGCGTGACCCGGCCAATGAATCTTTCTTTTTCATTGCCGACCTGCATTCACTGATTACCATCAAAGACGGCCGGGAACGGGAGGCATACGTGCGGGGGATTGCCTCCGCCTGGTTGGCCTTTGGATTTGATACCGATCGCAATGTGTTTTGGCGACAATCGCGGGTAGTCGAACATGCCGAAATGGCGTGGTACCTCAATTGCTTTACCCCCTACCCCATGCTGGCCAATGCACACTCGTTTAAGGATAAGTCCGAAAAACTGGCTGACGTCAACGCCGGACTTTTTACCTACCCCGTGTTGCAGGCAGCCGACATTTTACTCTATGATGCCAATCTGGTACCCGTAGGAAAAGATCAGAAACAGCATCTGGAAATGTCGAAGGATATTGCCACGGCAGTTAATCGTCAGGTGGGGCACGACATTCTGGTATTACCCGAGTCACGCATAGACGAGCGGCTCATGGTGATTCCGGGCCTCGACGGGCAGAAAATGAGCAAATCGTACGGCAATTTCATTGATATTTTCCTGCCTGAAAAGGAGCTGTTGAAAGTCATCAAGCGAATTCTTTCTGATTCCACCCCCCTCGAAGCTCCCAAAAATCCTGACACGGATATAACCTTTCAACTTTACTCGCTTATCGCTTCCGATGAGCAAATCGCCGAAATGCGGGAAAATTACCAGCGCGGCGGCTATGGGTACGGTAACGCCAAGAAAGCGCTGCACGAAGTGATTCTGGAAAAGTACCGCGAACCCCGCGAAATTTTCGAGTACTACATGAACAACAACAATGCCCTGGAACGCAAGCTAGTAGAGGGCGAGGAAAAAGCACGGATTATTGCCCGGCGAACGATCGGTCGGATGCGCGTGGCGCTGGGATTCGGCTCATGAGTCCGGCCCTGGACACCCTTATTCACGCCGATCAGGAGCTGTTCCTCTGGCTGAACGGATATAATACTCCCTTTTGGGATGCCGTGATGGTAGCTGTTACGGACAAATTTACCTGGATTCCCCTTTACGTACTTATGGTGTATTACCTTTACGCTAGCTTCGGAACGAGGGCACTAGGGTACTTTCTGTGTATCGTGGTGGTGGTAATCCTGGCCGACAAGATTGCCTCGGGCCTATTCAAGCCCAACTTCATGCGACTGCGTCCCTGTCACGATCCTTTTATAGGTTCTCTGGTTCGTAATTTGGTCGGCTGTGGCGGACAGTACGGGTTCGTCTCGTCGCACGCTGCCACTAGTTTTGGGATCGCCGTCAGTTTTAACCTACTTTCGGAATCACGCATTAAGATGGCTCCCTGGTTTTATTTGTGGGCATTCGTGTACTCCTATAGCCGCATCTACGTAGGTGTACACTACCCACTCGACTTGTTGGTGGGAGGTCTGGTAGGAGTTCTGGCAGCTCTCCTCGTCGTAGCTATTTATCGACGCTCGGTACAGAATCTGCACTCAACTTATTTTTAACTCTTGTTTTATTTTCCATAACCTTCGATATTACAAGGGTTTCTTGCTAATTTTGCGCAAATTTTTTGATTAAATGGCAGCCATTAACACCGTCAAAATATTTTCCGGAAGTAATTCAACGTACCTCGCCGAAGAGATCGCCAAGGAGTACGGTCGCCCCTTGGGTGGCTATACCTGTCGAATCTTCAGCGACGGGGAGATTTCGCCTATGTACGAAGAATCCGTGCGGGGTTGCGATGTGTTTCTGATCCAGTCTACCCCTCCCCCCGCCGATAACCTGCTGGAACTCCTGCTGATGGTCGATGCGGCCCGCCGGGCTTCGGCGCATTATGTCACGGTGGTGCTACCCTACTTTGGTTACGCCCGCCAAGACCGCAAAGATAAGCCTCGCGTGGCCATTGCTGCCAAGTTGGTAGCCAACCTGCTTACGGCATCGGGAGTGGACCGGTTGATGACCATTGATCTTCATGCGGGCCAAATCCAGGGATTTTTTGATAAACCCGTGGATCACCTGGAAGGTACTTCAGTATTTGTCCCTTACGTGAAAGCGTTAGGACTGGATAACCTGTTGATCGCTTCACCTGATGTGGGTGGCGCGGCACGGGCTCGCAATTTTGCCAAATTCCTGAACGCCGACATGGTGATTTGTGATAAGTACCGAAAAAGGGCTAACGAAATTGCCTCGATGCAGGTTATTGGCGAAGTGGAAGGGGCCAATGTCGTTTTATTCGACGATCTGATTGATACAGGGGGAACCATGTGTAAGGCAGCCGAGATAATCCTGGACAAAGGCGCTAAATCAGTTAGAGCCATTTGTACCCACCCTATCATGTCGGGCAAAGCATACGATAATATCGAAAAATCGATGCTCGAAGAACTGATCGTTACCGATACGCTTCCCCTAAGTCAGCAAAGCAGTAAAATTAAAGTAATTTCTGTGGCCCCCCTTTTTGCGAAGGCGATTGGGCGCATCCGTGATCACGAATCTATTAGTTCACTTTTTTTAAATAATCAGTAGTTTTTAGTTTAATTATCTTTTTAATTTAATTTTATTATGAAAAAATTAGAGATTGTAGGGTATCGAAGAGCGAATCTCGGTAGAACGCAAGCGCAGGATTTACGGGCTGAAGGGTATGTGCCTTCGGTTTTGTACGGAGGTAAGGAGCAAGTTCATTTCCACTCGCCTGCGATGCTTTTCAGAGAATTGATTACCTCGGGTGATGCTTTCGAAGTCACCCTGAATATTGAAGGGGATCTTTACCAGGCCATCCTGCAGGACACCCAGTTCCATCCGGTAAGCGATCTGATTCTCCATGCCGACTTTCTGGAGATCGTACCGGGCAAGGAAATTAAAGTCGATGTACCCATAAAACTGACAGGAACAGCTTCGGGAGTAATTAAAGGTGGGAAACTTAACCAGAAATTGCGTAAATTGCGGGTGCAGGGATTAGCAGAGAACATTCCGGAATATATTGAACTGAATGTTAAAGATCTTGATCTGGGTAAATCCATTAAAGTTTCAGCAATCCAGCAAAAAGGATTCACCATCCTTTCCCAGTCAGCCATACCCGTTGCTTCGGTGGATATCCCACGGGCACTTCGCGGTACACTGACTGCTTAACAAGTTTATTTTTCATGGCTAATAGATGCAAACGTGCCGACCTCTGGTCGGCATATTTGTTTTTTGGGCATAGTGTTTTTGTGGTGGGATAAAAAAAAGCAACGAACACTATGCTGAAAGAACAATTCGACTTAAATGGTAAAATTGCCCTGGTAACCGGATCGAGTCAGGGGATCGGGAAAGGAATAGCCCTGGGGTTAGCAGAGTTTGGGGCCGAAGTAATTATTCTGTACCATTCTGGAAAGAAAGAGGCCGAGGAAGTACGGAAAGAAATTAAGGATATGGGCCAAAAAGCACATGTTTTTAAAGCGGACTTTTCCAGAGCCCATTCGGTTGGAAAACTACATAGCGCGCTAGTAGCCAAGAAAATCCACCCGGATATACTGGTCGTCAATGCCTCGGTGCAGGTAGCTAAAGAATGGACCGAGATGTCCGAAGCAGATTTCGATTATCAGGTCGATACCAATCTCAAATCAACTCTTCAACTGTTTCAGAAATTTATCCCACCCATGCTGGACAAAGGGTGGGGACGCGTGGTGGCCATAGGGAGCGTACAACAGGAGAAGCCGCATCCTGCCATGCTGGTGTATGCCGCCACTAAGGCCGCCGTGGAAAATATGGTTAGAAACCTAGCCATGCAGGTAGCCAACCGGGGCGTGACCGTCAACAACCTGGCCCCCGGCGTAATCGGCACCGCCAGGCTTGACGAACCCGTTCCCGAAGTGGAGGAGCGGATCAATCAGCGCATGACCACCCCGACCGGCGGGATCGGTGAACCGCTCGATTGTGCGGCCATGGCGTTACTACTTTGCTCGGAGGCGGGGAAATTCATCACCGGACAAAATATCTATGTGGACGGGGGCATGAGTTTATAGAGAAGTCAGCCCAATAAAAAACCGGAGCAGGCTATCTGCTCCGGTTTTTTTGTATTGAGGGGGTACCTTTACTTTTTCGTCACCCGAATCGACGTGCGCCGATTTTGCGCGCGTCCCTCCTCCGTATCGTTTGAGGCGATGGCATATTGCTCGCCATACCCCTCTGATTCTAATCGTGAGCCGTCGATATCCATATCGATCAGGGATTGTTTGACAGTTGCAGCCCGTTCCGCAGAGAGCTGCAGATTCATGGCGGGATCACCTGTATTATCGGTATAGCCGCCCAATTTGATGTTCACATTGGGATAAGCCTTCATAATATCCGCTACGTTCTTCAATTGATCCTGTGATTCGGGGCGGAGGGTAGTTTTACCGGTAGCAAACATCAAGCGATCAAAATCAAACCAGGTTTCTTTGTCAGGCGCCCGTTCAGAAACTATAAAGTTTACCAGATCCCGCTCCACGGGTCGGCCACTGTTAGCGATATTCATCTTTAAACCGTTTTCCAATTCAAGCACCTCGGTTGAAGTCGTACTTCCGTCGATAGGAACTACTTCTTCTACCGGGTTTCGCTCCAAAGCCGTAGAGGTTGAGGTAACAGCAATGTAGGGCGCGATAACCAGCGAAACAATTGACATCAGCTTGATTAAAATATTCATTGAAGGACCAGAGGTATCCTTAAAAGGATCACCGACAGTATCACCCGTTACGGACGCTTTATGTGGTTCCGACTTCTTATAGTACATCTTGCCGTCGATCATCACGCCTTTTTCGAATGACTTCTTGGCGTTGTCCCAGGCACCGCCCGCATTGGATTGGAATATACCCATCAGAACGCCCGACACGGTAACGCCTGCCAAAAGGCCACCCAGTACTTCGGGGCCCATCGTGAAGCCGATGAGGACTGGCGTAATCAGGGCAATGGCACCCGGTAGAATCATCTGCTTAAGCGAAGCCTTGGTTGAGATGGCTACGCACTTTTCGTACTCAGGTTCGGCTTTGTATTCCATAATTCCGGGAATCTCCCGGAACTGGCGGCGCACTTCGTTCACCATCTCCATGGCAGCTTTACCTACTGCCGAAATACATAGGGCGCTAAAAATAAACGGAATCATTCCCCCTACAAAAAGTCCAGCCAGTACATCGGCCTTATAAATATCAATGGCCGTAATGCCCGCGATACCCACGAAGGCCGCGAAAAGAGCCAGGGAAGTCAACGCAGCGGAGGCTATTGCAAAGCCTTTACCCGTAGCTGCCGTCGTATTTCCTACGGCATCCAGGTTGTCGGTACGTTCCCGTACTTCAGGAGGGAGTTGTGACATTTCGGCGATTCCACCGGCGTTGTCGGCAATGGGTCCGAACGCGTCAATGGCCAACTGCATGGCCGTGGTAGCCATCATGCCAGCAGCGGCGATGGATACGCCGTAAAGTCCGGCGAATTTGTACGACATGATAATGCCACCCGCCAGTACCAGAATCGGTAGTACAGTTGACTCCATACCCACGGCTAATCCACCGATGATGTTGGTAGCATGTCCCGTGCCCGATTTCTGTATAATAGAATTGACGGGACGTTTACCTATAGCCGTATAGTATTCCGTAATAATGGACATTAAAGCGCCCACAATCAGGCCCGTCACGATGGCGAAGAAAACACCGTTGGAAGTAAATTCAAAACCACGCAGGTTGAGCGTTTCGGGCAGGATGCCTTTCACCAAAAAATACGAGGCAATAAAGGTAATAATTACCGACGCCCAGTTACCCAGGTTCAGCGCATTTTGAACCGATGAGGTTTCCTTGCTAATGCGGACGAAGAAAGTAGAAACCAGCGAAGCCAGCAGTCCTACCGCAGCAATCAGCATCGGCAACAGAATAGGAGAATAGCCGCCGTAAGAATCAACGACGTCGATTTCCTGGCCCAGAACCATCGTGGCCAGAATAGTCGCTACGTAGGAGCCAAACAAATCGGCACCCATACCGGCTACGTCACCCACGTTATCGCCTACGTTGTCGGCAATGGTGGCGGGGTTACGGACGTCGTCTTCGGGAATGCCCGCTTCGACTTTTCCCACCAGGTCGGCACCTACGTCAGCTGCTTTGGTATAAATTCCACCACCTACCCTGGCAAACAGGGCGATGGATTCAGCACCCAGCGAGAATCCAGCCAGTACTTCAATCGCCGTTCGCATTTCAATAGAGGTCAGAGGCTTACCCAGTGCAAATATGTGATACAGCACAATGAAAAGGCCGCCCAGACCCAGCACCGCCAGACCTGCAACACCCATGCCCATAACGGCTCCACCTGTAAAGGAAACCTGCAGCGCTTTGGCCAACGATGTACGGGCCGCCTCGGCGGTGCGAACGTTCGCTTTGGTGGCGATTATCATGCCAATGTAGCCAGCCGTTGCCGAGAAAACAGCACCGAGCAGAAACGCCACGGCAATCAGAGGGGAAGAATGGATCGGGTGTTCGGGAGTACCCTGATCCGATCCCAGCCAGAAGAGCAGGGCTGCGGTGGGAAGGGCAAATATTGCCAGAACTTTCCATTCGGCTTTGAGAAAAGCCAGAGCACCGTCGGCGATGTAGCCCGACAGCTTTTGCATGTTTGCGGTGCCGGCGGGTTGTTTGGTGACCCAGCTGAAACGCCAGGCGGTGTAGAGTAATCCCACCAAACCGAAGGCGGGAACCAGGTAAATAATACTATCCATGCGCAGTTGAATTATTGTTTTTTTGCGGTGAAAAATCGGGCAAATATAG